>JBJMGQ010000558.1:0-4684 GCA_045807845.1 Pyrinomonadaceae bacterium
CGGTCGCGCGTAACCTGCGCGCGAAGTTCCTGCTCGGCCTCTTCGAGAATCCTTACGTGGACGCGGAGCGTGCCGCGCGCGTGACGGATTCGCGTGAACATCGCGCGCTCGCGGCCGATGCCGCACGCCGCTCCATCACCTTGTTGAAGAACGAAGGGAGCCTGCTGCCGCTCGACCGCACACGCCTGCGCAACCTCGCCGTCATCGGGCCGAACGCAGACCGCGCGCACCTCGGCGGCTACAGCGACCCCGTCCCTGCACCCGGCGTGAGCGTCTTGCAGGGCGTCAAGACGAAGCTCGCGGGCTCGGTCAACGTCACGTACGCGCGCGGCGTTAACATCACGAAGGAGGGCGGCGACTGGTGGGCCGACACCTCGACGCCTTCCGACCCCGCGGAGGATACGCGGCTGATTGCAGAGGCAGTGAACGTCGCCCGTGCGGCCGACGCTGTCGTCTTAGTCATCGGCGGCAACGAGGACACGAACAAAGAGGCTTGGGCCGACAATCACCTCGGCGACCGCGACACGCTCGACCTCGCGGGCCGGCAGAACGACCTTGTGCGCGCGGTGCTTGAGACGGGCAAGCCTGTGGTCGCCGTCCTCATCAACTCGGGGCCGCTTTCAATCAACTACGTGGCCGAGAAAGTGCCGGCCATCCTCGAAGGCTTCTATCTCGGCGAGGAGACGGGGACGGGCGTGGCCGATGTGCTCTTCGGCGACTACAACCCTGCGGGCAAACTGCCCGTCAGCTTCCCGCGCTCGGTCGGGCAACTGCCCATCTACTACAACCACAAGCCGACCGCGCGGCGCGGCTACCTCTACACGAGCAAGGAGCCGCTCTTCCCCTTCGGCCACGGCCTGAGCTACACGACGTTCGCTTATTCAGACCTCAAAGTCTCGCCCCAACAGATCGGCCCGGCCGGTCGTGCAGAGGTGAGCGTGACGGTCACCAACACCGGCCGCCGCGCGGGCGAAGAGGTCGTGCAGCTCTACATCACAGACCTCGTCAGCACGGTGACGCGCCCCGTCATCGAGCTGAAGGACTTCAAGCGCGTCGCGCTCGCGCCGGGTGAGAGCAAGACCGTCACGTTCACGCTCACGCCCGACAAGCTCTCGTTCCTCGACCTCGACATGCGGCGCACGGTCGAGCCCGGCTGGTTCGACATCATGGTCGGCACCAGCTCCGTCAACACACGCAAGGTGAAGCTCGAAGTCGTCGCGCGCTGAAGCGCCGCTCTACGAAAGGGAAGGGAACATGAAACGCCTTCGCCGCGCCGTCTCCTGCGCGCTGGTCTTCAACCTCTGTCTCCTGCTCGGCTCACCGGCAGTCGGGCAGACGAAGCCGCCGTACCTCGACACGAGTCTGCCCATCGACCGGCGCGTCGATGACCTCGTCTCGCGGATGACGCTCGAAGAGAAAATCTCGCAGATGATGAACCGGGCCGCCGCGATAGAGCGGCTCGGCGTCCCCGAGTACGAGTGGTGGAACGAGGCGCTGCACGGCGTCGCGCGCGCAGGGATTGCGACCGTCTTCCCGCAGGCCATCGGGCTCGCGGCGACCTGGAACCCGGAACTCATCCGTGAGGTGGGCGACGTGGTCTCGACCGAGGCGCGCGCCAAGCATCACGAAGCGGTGCGGCACGGCGACCGGGGGCGTTACAAGGGGCTAACCTTCTGGTCACCGAACATCAACATCTTCCGCGACCCGCGCTGGGGACGCGGGCAGGAGACCTACGGCGAAGACCCTTATCTGACTTCACGCATCGGCGTCGCGTACGTTCGCGGCTTGCAGGGCGACGACCCGAAGTACTTAAAGGTCGTCTCAAGCGTCAAGCACTACGCCGTCCACAGCGGGCCGGAACCGGAGCGCCACGGCTTCGACGCGAAGATTGACGAGCGCGACATGCGCGAGACGTACCTGCCCGCCTTCCGCGCGACTATCTTAGAAGGGCACGCCGAAGGCTTGATGTGCGCTTACAACAGTCTGAACGGCGAGCCCGCGTGCGCGAACAAGAAGCTGTTCGACATCCTGCGGCGCGAGTGGGCGTTCGGCGGCCACGTCGTCTCGGACTGCGCGGCGATTGAAGACATCTGGAAGGGTCACAAGTTCAAGCAGACGGAGGCCGAGGCATCGGCCGTCGCCGTCCGTATGGGGACTGATCTGACTTGCGGCCGTGAGTATCGTGCGCTCACACAGGCCGTCAAAGATGGGCTCGTCAACGAGTCGGAGATCGACGTGGCGGTCAAGCGCCTGATGCGCACGCGCTTCCGGCTCGGCATGTTCGACCCGCCGGAGTTGGTGAAGTACGCGCAGATACCCTTCTCCGAAAACGACACGCCCGCGCACCGCGCGCTCTCTTTGAGGGCGGCGCGCGAATCCGTCGTGCTCCTCAAGAATGATAACGAAACGCTGCCTCTGAAGAAGGAGTTGAAGACCGTCGCCGTCATCGGCCCGAACGCGGACGCGCCCGATGTGCTGCTGGGGAACTACAACGGCACGCCTTCAAAGTCGGTCACGCCGCTTCAGGGCATCCGCGAGAAGGTCTCCGCGACGACGAAGATTCTCTACTCGCAGGGCATGTACCCGACGGGCACGACGGTCGTGCCGGCGCCGGCCTTGGCCTTCAAGGGGCTGAAGGGCGAATACTTCTCCAACAAGGACTGGCAGGGCGAGCCGGCGCTCGTGCGCGACGACGCGCAGCTCGATTTCAACTGGATGGCGCTGGCGCCCGCGGCGCAGTTGCCCGCCGACAACTTCTCTGTGCGCTGGACGGGCCGCCTCGTCGCACCCGCGTCGGGCAAGTACCTCCTCGGCTTCGCGGGCAACGGCGGCGTGCGCCTGACGCTGGACGGCAAGACCGTCATCGAAGAGTTCGCCAACACGCGGACGCGCACCGTGACGAAGGAGCTTGAGCTTGAGGGCGGGCGCTCGTACGACCTGCGGCTCGAATACCGCGAGAACGCCAACCACTACGCCTCTGCGCGTCTGATGTGGGCGCCGCCCGGTGGCGAGAGCGTGCTGCGCGAAGATGCCTTGAGCAAGGCGCGCGCGGCCGACGCGGTCGTCTTGGTCATGGGCATCAACCCTTCGGTCGAGGGCGAGGAGATGGACGTGAAGCTCGAAGGTTTTCGAGGCGGCGACCGCACGGACATCTCTCTGCCGCGACCGCAGGAGGAGTTGATCAAACAGGTGCAGGCGCTCGGCAAGCCCACGGTGCTCGTGCTGCTCGGCGGGAGCGCGCTCGCGGTCAATTGGGCCGACGAGAACGTCGGGGCGATAGTCGAGGCTTGGTATCCGGGCGAGGAGGGCGGCACGGCTCTGGCCGACGTGCTCTTCGGCGACTACAACCCGGCGGGGCGGCTCCCCGTCACCTTCTACAAGTCCGTCGAGCAGTTGCCGCCCTTCGACGACTACCGGATGCAGGGTCGCACCTATCGCTACTTCCGTGGAGAGCCGCTCTATCCGTTCGGCCACGGGCTCTCCTACACGACCTTCAGGTACGACAAGCTGAAGCTCGGCGCGGCGCGCGTGCGCGCGGGGCAGGGCTTGACCGTCAGCGCCGAAGTGCGGAACACGGGCACGCGCGCGGGCGAAGAGGTCGTGCAGCTCTACGTGACCGACGCGGCCTCGGCCTACCCCGTCCCCGTCAGGTCGCTCGCGGGGCTGAGCCGCGTGAGCCTGAAGCCGGGAGAGATACGCCGCGTCACGTTCGACCTCAACCCGCGTCAACTCTCCGTCATCGACGAGCGCGGCCGTCGCGTCGTCGAGCCGGGCGAGTTCACGCTGAGCGTCGGCGGCAAGCAGCCCGGATTCCGTGGACACGCCGACGCGCGCACGACCGGCGTCGTCAACGGGCGGTTCACTGTCACGGGAGCCGTGACGGAGATACCCGAGAGATGATGCGGAGGGTTTAGACGAATGACCTCGAAGAAGAGTCTGTGTGCTGCCGCCGCGTGCGTCTTGATGATAACGATGGGCGGCGCGTGTCTCGGGCAGACGTTGCGCGAGTATGCCGACCGCGCGGGTGTGCTGGTGGGGGCGGCCGTCGAGCCGCGGCTTCTCGAAGAGCCGGAGTACGCGGCGACGCTCTCGCGCGAGTTCAACATGCTGACGGCGGAGAACGCTTTGAAGTGGGGCGCCATACGTCCCAACCGAAGCACGTTCAACTTCGAGCCGGGCGACCGCCTCGTCGCGTTCGCGCAGAAGCACAGGATGAAGGTGCGCGGCCACTGTCTCGCGTGGAGCGAGTACAACCCCGGCTGGCTTGTGAAGGGGAGCTTCACACCCGCGCAGATGTCCGAGCTGCTGCGCGAGCACATCATGCGGGTGATGCAGCATTACAGGGGCAAGGTCTTCGCTTGGGACGTAGTCAACGAGGTCTTTCTGGCCGACGGCAGTGTCGAGCCGTCGGTCTGGTACGACCAGCCCGGCATCGGCTTGCAGGGGAAGGGGACGGCCTACGTCGAGCAGGCGCTGCGCTGGGCGCACGCGGCCGACCCCGGCGCGCTGCTCTTCTATAACGACTATGACACCGAAGGCGTCAACCCGAAGTCGGACGCCGTCTACGAGATGGTCAAAGATTTCCGTGCCCGCGGCGTGCCCATCGACGGCGTCGGCATACAGGCGCACATCGTTGACCTCGAAGCAAAAGACCTCGCCACCATCGACCGGAACATCGCGCGTC
>JBJMGQ010000559.1:0-5885 GCA_045807845.1 Pyrinomonadaceae bacterium
GATGCGGGGCAGGCCATCACCTACTTCCCTCTGCTCGCCATCGTCCTCTTCCTGTCGTCCGTGCGGATGTGGCTCGTCATCGCGGCGCTCGTCCTCGGCGCGGCCTCGGTGCCCGCCGCGTGGTACGCAGGCGTCAAGACGGGCGCCATCAAGCCCTATCAACAGGAGCGCATCAACGTCATCCTCGACCCCGAGAACGCAGACCGTCGCGGCTTCGGCTACCACACCTGGCAGTCGATTCTTACGGTCGGCAAGGGCGGCCTCTGGGGCTCGGAGACGCGCGGCGACGCCTCGCAGAGCAAGCTGAAATTCTTGCCCGAGCCGCACACAGACTTCATCTTCTCCGTCACGGCCGAGAACACGGGCTTCGTCGGCTGCGTGCTTCTGCTGCTGGCCTACGCGGTGCTTTTGACGAAGCTCATCCACGGGGCCAGACGTGCGCCCGACCGCACGGGGATGCTCGTCATCATGGCTATCGTCGGCGGCCTCGCCTTTCAAATCTTCATCAACGTCGGGATGGCGCTCGGGATGCTGCCGGTTATCGGTGTGCCTCTGCCGCTGATGAGCGCGGGACTCTCCGCCATCCTCTCGACCTCGGTCGCCATCGGCTTCGCCATCAGCATTCGCCTGCGCCGCTTCGTCAACTGAAGCGGCGCCGCCGGGGCCCCAACTCTTCCCCGCTCGCCTTTTCGCGGCGCGGTCGTTTATACTGAGCCCGCCTGTCCTGACTGCCTGAACCTAAAACTTTCCGGCAACGGCGCGCGCTGACACCGAGAGCCTTCCGCAGACGCTCGGCGGCGTCGCGCACAACCCAGCAGACAGGGGCGAAGATTTGGCGGGGCCGACGTGCGCTTCCGACATCTTGAAGGTGCGCGGGCCGTCCCGTTTGAAAAGTTTTACGCAAGAGCCGCCAAACGGCGGGAGCGGGGCGCGCGACGAAAGGTACGCGCGCACGCCCTCGACCGGGCTGCGAAGGCCGAGAGGGTGCCGCCGTCAAGGGCGTGCGACCTTTCCGGCCCGACGCGCCGCGCGTGGCTCGGTGGCGGACGGAGTTTCCAGTGAACAGTTCGGAACGCTTCCGCGCGCGGGGGGCCACTTGCGGCCCTCGCGAGCGCGGCGAGTGCGGCGGTGCAGTCGGGCGCGCGGGCGCCCGCTCCGGTACGCGCGCGCCCCGGAGCGTTAAGACCTCGACCCCAAGAACCCTTCCGTCTTCAAGCGCAGGCCCGCGGGGCCCACGCGCTCTTCACGCGCCCGACCTTTCGGGCTCCACACCACGAGAGTTCCGCGCGACACACGGCGCGGCTCACACCTTCCAGGAGACGGTTTTACACAGATGCCCAAAGAGATGATCGTCAGCGTCAACGGGCGCGAGAAGAAGATTGCCATTGTCGAGAACGGGCGCGTCACCGAGTTCTACATCGAGCGCGGAGAGAGTAGCCAGGGGATCGTCGGCAACATTTACAAGGGGCGCGTCATGCGCGTGCTGCCCGGCATGCAGTCGGCCTTCGTCGATATCGGGCTGGAGCGCGACGCCTTCCTCTACGTCTCGGACTTCTTCGACGAGGAGGAGGAGTTCGAGCGCATCGTCGTCGATAAGAAGAAGTCCGAAGGGGCGGACGACGAGGCCGCACAGCGCGCCGCGGTCGAGCGCATCGAGCGCTCCCGCGTCGAGCGCGAACGCGCCGTCGAGAAGGCGCAGGCCGAGGCTGAGCCCGAGGGCGAGGCCGAAGACGAGGACGAGCCCGCAACATTGGTGGAGGCGCGAGAGTCGTTAGCGGCGGGGATTGAAGAACTCACCGCCGACGAGGAAGAGGAGGTAGCCGCCGCGGCCGAAGCGCAGGAGCAGGTGCAGGCACCCAAGCCGCAGAGCGAAGAAGAGACGGGCGGGCGCGGTCGTCGTCGCAAGCGCCGTCGCGGCGAGCGCAGCGAAGCGGAGCCGGCCTCAAGCACCGGCGAAGTCCCGCCGGGGGTCTCCTTCCCCGCGGGCACGGAAGACCTCTCGACGCCCTTCGTCGCGGGCGCCGACTCTTTCGAGCGCATCGTTGACGAGGATGAGTCGGCCGCCGAAGAGGGCTCGACCTTCAAGGACGCGCGCCTTCAAGAACGTTTGAGCGACCAGACGCGCGCCGTCGAGTTCGACATGGAGCCGACGACCACGGCCGAGGTCGGCTCGCTGCTCGGCGGCGCGGCCTCTTCGGGCGGCGGCTTCGAGCGCATCGCCGATGACGACGAATCCGAAGAGACGCACGCGCGTCTGCACACAGTCCAGCCCGAGGTTGCCGCCTCGGTCGCAGGGTTCGTCGAGGACGAAACAGGGGCCGACGCCTTCGCCGGCACGAAGTCTTTCGAGCGCGTTGACGACGACAGCGAGGCACCCGCGCCCGCGGCGTCGAAGAAGCGCGGCGCGAAGGGCGCAGCCGCGTCGAAGTCTTCTAAGAAGGGCTCGAAGAAGTCCGCCGCGGCTCAGGCTGAAGAGGGCTCTGAGGCCGCGGGCGAAGTGAGCGAGGCCGCTGCTTCATCATCGAAGAAGGGCTCGAAGAAGTCCGCCGCGAAGGGTGCTTCGAAGTCTGCCGCAAAGGGTGCTTCGAAGTCTGCGGCGAAGGGCGGCAGTAAGAAGTCGAGCAAGAAGTCTCTCGCCGAGGGCGAAGAGACGGATGCCGAGGCGAGCGTGACGCAGCGACCGCCGCGCGGCGAGTTCGCGCGCCGCGGCGGGCGCCGTCGCCGCAAGCCGGGCGGCCCCGGCGGCGAGTCGCAGGAGAACGGCAACGGCCACGATGCCGCGGCCGAGACTTCCGCGCCGGACGACAACGGCGGCGCGGAGGTCGTCGTCGAGGCGGCGCCCCCCGCGCCCCAGCCGCAGTCCCCCGCCCCGCCCGCCGAGCCGCGTGCGGAGCGTGCAGAGCGTCCCGAGCGCCGCGAGCGCGGAGGGCGTGGACGTGAGCGCGACGGCGGACGTGACGGCGGACGTGACGGCGCACGCGGCGGTGACCGCAGCCGTGAAAGCCAGAGCCGTGGCGGAGAGAGCCGCCCGGCCGGACGCGACGGCGCGCGCGAGGGTGGCCGTGAAGGCGCTCCTCGCGAGGGCGGTCGTGAAGGCTCGCGTGAAGGCAGTCGCGAAGGCTCGCGTGAAGGTAGTCGTGAAGGCTCGCGTCCGCCGCGCGAGAGCAGTGGCGGCGGTGGAGGCCGCAGCCGCAGGGAGCGCCAGCCGATGATTACAGACCTTCTGCGCGAGGGTCAGGAGATCATCGTCCAGATTGCCAAGGAGCCCATCGCGGCGAAGGGCGCGCGCATCACCTCGCACATCGCACTGCCCGGCCGCTTCCTCGTCTACATGCCGACCATCGAGCACGTGGGCGTCTCGCGTAAGATCGAGAGCGACTCGGAGCGTCAACGCCTGCGCAAGCTCATCCAGACCATCGTCAAAGAGGAGGACGTGCCTTCGGGCGGCTTCATCGTCCGCACCGCGGGCGTCGGCATCAGCGAACAGGACTTGCGCGACGACGCGCGCTACCTCATCCGCACCTGGCGTGACATCCGCAAGAGCGCCGAGAAGTCGAAGCCCGCGACCATCGTCCACAAAGACCTCGACCTCGTGCAGCGCCTGCTGCGCGACCAGCTCTCCGACGACTTCGCGGCCATCCGCGTGGACACGGAGGAGGAGTACTTGGAAGTCGTCGAGTTTATCAACCGCATCCAGCCGCGCCTCGTCAACCGCGTCAAGCTCCACACGCGCGAGGAGCCCATCCTTGAGACCTACGGCGTGCAGGCCGAGATCGACAAGGCCATCAAGCCGCGGGTGTGGTTGAAGTCGGGCGGCTACCTCGTCATCAACCAGACCGAGGCGCTCGTCGCCATCGACGTGAACACAGGCAAGTTCGTCGGCCGCGGCGGCACGCGACTCGAAGACACCATCACGCGCACCAACATGGAGGCGGTCGATGAGATCGCGCGCCAGGTCAGGCTCCGCGACCTTGGCGGCATCATCGTCCTCGACCTCATCGACATGGAGGAGCGGCGCAACCGCGCACGCGTGCTGCAAGCCTTGCAGGACGCGCTCAGGCACGACAAGTCGCCGACGAAGGTTCTCTCCTTCAACGACTTCGGCCTCGTCATCATGACGCGCAAGCGCGTCAAGCAGTCGTTGGAGCGCACGCTCTGTACCCCTTGCCCCTACTGCACGGGGGCGGGGCTCGTGAAGTCTGCGCAGACCATCAGCTACGAGATACTCGAAGAGGCGCGCAGTCTGGCCCGCGCCAACGCCGGCGAGCGCTTCAAGCAGACCACGCTCCGCCTCAACCCCGAAGTCGCACGCGCCCTGCGCTCCACCGAGCGCGACGTGCTCAGCGAGATCGAAGCCTACCTCGGCCCCATCGACATCACCGCCGACGAACACGTCCATCAGGAGCAGTTCGACTTCGCGTTCATTTAAGCAGTGACAAGTGACGTGTGACGAGTGACAAGCTTAAGAGCTTGTTCTAACTCGTCACTCGTCACTTGTCACTCGTCACTGCTTTCGCATGGGCAAGCTCCGCACATTCTGGAAGGGACTCATCGCGGGCGGCGCGGCGGGGGCGGGCGTGGCGGCGCTGGCGGCCGTCAACGCCGCGGTCGCGCGCGAGGCGCCGGAGCCGGAGACGGGCGCGGTGGGCGGCGAAGCGGGCACGTACCAGTGGAAGCACGGGCAGATTTTTTACAGGCACGCGGGTCGTGAAGAGGCGCCCGCCGTCCTCTTCGTCCACGGCATCGGCGCAGGCGCGCGCGCCTTCATGTGGCGGCGCAACTTCCTGCCGCTCGCGCACGACTTCCGCGTCTACGCCTTAGACCTCCTCGGCTTCGGCTACTCCGAGAAGCCGCCCAACGCACCCTACTCCGCAGACCTCTACGTCGAGCTGATTTCAGACTTCCTGCGCGAGGTCGTCGGAGGGCCCGCGGGTCTGGTCGCGCACACGCTCTCGGCGGCCTTCGCCGTGCGCGCGGCCGACGAACATCCTGAACTCGTCAACTCGCTTGTGCTGGTCTCGCCTACGGGAGCGGATCATTTGAGCGCGCGGCCGGGCATGACGGGCGCGGCCTTCTACGGGCTGCTCCACTCGCCCGTGCTCGGCACCTCCTTCTACAACGCCGTGACGAGCGAGCGCGGCGTGCGCGACTACGCGCGCAACCAGCTCTTCTACGAGCGGCGCTTCGTCACGCCGCGCCTCGTCGCGCACTACTACGCCGTCAGCCACCTCCCCGGCTCGCAGTACGCCGCCACCGCTTTTCTCTCCGGCTATCTCAACGCCGACGTGCGCGAGCCCTTCGCGCGCCTGCGCCAGCCCGTCACCCTCGCTTGGGGCAAGCAGGACACGACCAATCCCATCGAGCAGGCCGGCCAGCTCCTCTCGCTCAACCCACGCGCCCGCCTCGAAGTCTTCGACCGCTGCCGCATGATGCCCCAGGAGGAGCACGCCGAACGCTTCAACGCGCTGCTGCGCGACGCCTTCCGTACCTGACCCCGGCCTCAAGGAGAAGCTTCGATGAGGAACGACGCCATTTCGCTGAAGGAGTTTTGGGGAATCATCACGCGCCTCAAGGAGGACGCGTCGGTCTGTTTGAAGTCGCTGGAAGAGACCCCAAAGGATGACGAGATCAATCGCTCTTTCTGGCGCAGGATGTACGCGCTCGCGGTCTTCTCCTTCTTCGACGGCGTCACCTACCGCATGACGTTCCACGCCTACGCCGCGCGCGAGCGTCGCGACGTGATCTTCCTGTTCGACGAGCTGGCCCGGCTGGAGAAGATGTACGACTTCGACGAAGACGCCGAGCCGGCCCCGACCTTCGGCCACGCGCGGATGATCGACAACATCAGGTTCGCCTTCAACGCCTTCGCGCGCGTCCACTACTCC
>JBJMGQ010000560.1:0-12278 GCA_045807845.1 Pyrinomonadaceae bacterium
CAAGGGGCCTTCGTATGCGACGAGGTCAATCTCGGCCTGCACGACCGCGCCGCGACGGTTGCGCCCGACGTTAAGTTTGAAGTTCGACGCCACCAGCTCGAAGCCGCGAGCGCGCAGATACTCCGCGGCCAAGCGCTCGCCGCGTCGCCCGAGGTCGAGGTGCGGCGCGAGCGCGGGAGCTTTTTGAGTGAAGCGTGCCCGCGCCTTCTCAAAAAGTTTTCGTGGAGTTTCGTGCGAGAGCATCGGTGCGGCGCAGCTTATCGCCAACGCGTTTCCGGCGCAAGGTTTCATCTCGGCAGAGACGAGTTCCTTGCGGCGCATAGGGTCGCACGCTAAACTTCATTTCAGGATGTCGAGCGAACAGAGCAGAGAAGCGAGTCGGGGTGTTGCGTTGCCGTTGGTGGCGATTGTCGGGCGGCCGAACGTGGGGAAGTCCACGCTCTTCAACCGGCTGGTCGGCGAGCGCCGCTCCATCGTCGGCGACGAGCCGGGCATCACGCGCGACCGCATCTACGGCGAGTCGGAGTGGGCGGGTCGCCGCTTCTCGCTCGTGGATACGGGCGGCATCGTGCCCGACGATGAGGAGCTTATCCCCGCGAACATTTTAAGGCAGGCCGAGTTCGCCATCACGGAGGCGGTCGCGCTCCTCTGGGTCGTGGACGCGCGCGCGGGGGCGACGCCTCTGGACGAGGAGCTGGCGCGGCTTCTGCGCTCGACGGGGAAGCTCGTGCTCGTCGTCGCCAATAAGGTTGACGCTGCGAAGCTCGAAGCGCTGGCGGGCGAGTTCCACCGCTTCGGCTTCGAGGACGTGCTGCCCATCTCGGCCGAGAACAGCGACGGCGTGGCCGAGCTGCTCGACGCGCTGGTGGAGAGACTGCCGGCACAGGAAGCGCCGGACGAAGATGAGGATGATGAAGAACGAGCGCGCGAGGTTCGGCTCGCCATCGTGGGCCGCCCGAACGTGGGGAAGTCTTCGCTGCTGAACAGGCTCATCGGCGAGGAGCGCGTCATCGTCTCGCCCGTGGCGGGGACGACGCGCGACGCCGTCGATACTGTGTTGGAGTCTGAAGGCCACACCTTCCGCATCATCGACACCGCGGGCATCCGTCGCAAAGGCAAGACCGAGGAGATGGCCGAGAAGCTCTCGGTCTTGATGGCACGCCGAAGTCTTGAGCGCGCCGACGTGGCGGTCGTCGTCGTTGACGCCATCGAGGGCGTGACCGCTTTAGACGCGAACATCGCAGGCTACGCGCTCGATGCGGGCTGCTCCATCATCCTCGCCGTCAACAAGTGGGACGCGGTTCCTGATAAGGACAACCACAGTGTTTCGGTCTTCGAGCGTGACCTGCGCTTCAAGATGAGATTTCTCGAATGGGCGCCCGTGATGACCATCTCGGCGCTGAAGGGGCAGCGCGTCGAAAGCCTCCTCCCACTTGCGCTGCGCGCCAACGAAGCGCGCAACCGCCGCGTCCCGACCTCGCAGCTCAACGCCTTCTACGAGCGCGTCGTCTCTTCGGGGCGTGCGCCGGCGGTGCCCGCGCCCGCGAAGGGCGGCCAGTCGCGCCTCCACGTCCAGTACATGACGCAGGTCAGCACGCGCCCGCCCACCTTCCTCGTCTTCACCGCGGGCGGGCGGGCGGGGCTGCACTTCTCGTTCGAGCGCTTCCTGCAAAACCGTCTGCGCGAGGAGTTCGATTTCTTCGCGACCCCGCTCCGCATCGTCGAGCGCCACAAGAAGAAGAGCTAAGCGCCCATGTCAGGCGACAGCGAACAAACGGCCGAAGGCGACGGCGGGCGCGCGGCGCAAGACCGCGAGCTTGAGCGTCTGCGCGCGCTCGTCGAGTATCTCGGCGAGGCCAACAGCCAGTTGGAGACCGTCAATCGCATCGTCGCCGCCGTCAACACCGGCCGCAGCATCGAAGAGGTCTTCGAGCTGGCGAGCGAGCAGATACGCTCGCTCGTCCCCTTCGACCGCGCGTCGATTGCTCTGTGCGAAGAGGACGGCGAGACGCTGCGCGTCTATGCGCTGACGGGCGAGCGCGCGGGGTCGCTCGCAGTCGGCGACCGCGGGCCTCTGAAGGGTTCGGTCACGGAGCTTGCGTTGACGGAGCGCCGCACGGTCTCCATCCCCGAGCTTGAGAAGGAGACGCGCTTCAACGTCTACGCAGACCTGCGGCGCGAAGGGTTCCGCGCCTCCGTCTGCGTGCCGCTCTTCTCGATGCGGCGCGCGGTCGGGAGCCTCAACCTGACGAGCCGCACCGCGACCGCTTACGAACGTCAACACCTCCTCGCTTTAGAGAGACTCGCAGCCCCGCTCGCCATCGCCATCGAGAAGACGCAGCTTCTCGAAGAGAGCTGGGAACGCAACGAGGAGCTGCGCGGCCTCTACGAGATCACGCGCACCTTCTCGACGCTCGCGGACATCAACGTCATCTCGGCTCGGCTCGCCGGGGCCATCTGCAAACTCGCGGGCGCCGACATGGGGCTCATCGCCACCTACGACCGCCGCACCAACCTCGTGCGCGCCGAAGCGCCGGGCTGCAACACGCCCGCGGGGCTCGTCGAAGAGTTCCACTTCAAGCTCGAACGCGAGAACCGCGACGCGCCGCTCTATCAGACCGGCGAGGCTTTCGTCTCCAACGAACCGACCTCCGACGCGCGCCTCAACCGCATCTTCGCAGAGCGCTGGGGCGTGCGCTCCGTCTTGAGCGTGCCCTTGAAGATAAAGCGCGAGCTGATCGGCTTCATCTACGTCGCCAATCGCGCGGGCGGGTTCTCTGAGCGCGAGCTGCGGCTGCTTGAGATACTCGCCTCGCAGGCCGCCGAGACGGTCGTCAACGCGCGCCTCTTCGCAACCATTCAAGCGCAGGCCGAGCGCGAGGCCGTCGTCAACCGTCTGCTGCTCTCGCTCCAACACGGCACCGAGCCGCACGAGAAGGTTCGAGAGGTCATCGAGCGCGTCGGCGAAGTTTTAGACTTAGACCGCTGCGTCGCCGTCCTCTTCGCCGACGACGAGCACAACGACTTCTACGGAGAATGGTGCGCCGAGGGCGTCGAGCCGGTCACGGACTGGCCTGAGGTGCGCACGCGCTCGCCCATTCCCCATACCCTGCGCACCACGCGCCGCCCACTCGTCGTCCCAGACGTACTCTCGCACTCACTCATCGCCGGGGCCGAACGTGTGATCGAGAGGATGCGCCTGAAGAGTCTGGTCGTCGTCCCCGTCATGCATCTCGGGCGCGTCATCGGCTCGATCAGCGGGCACCAGACGCGCGCCCGCCGCGACTGGAGCGAGGACGACGTAGACCTCCTCGTCGCCGTCGCCACGCACGTCGGCGCGACGCTTGAGAACGCGCGCCTCATCGGCGAGCTGCAAGAGGCCAGCCGGCTCAAAGACCAGTTCCTCGCCACGCTCTCACACGAGCTGCGCACGCCTCTGACGGCGATTAACGGTTGGGTCGAGATGCTCTCGGTGAGCGAGGAGCGCGCGCAGGACGGCGGCGACCTCGCCGACGGCATCCATGCCATCAGCGCCTCGGCCACTTCACTGACACAGCTCATCAACGACCTGCTCGACCTCTCGCGCATACAGCGCGGCGTGCTGCGCCTGCACCGCGACCTGCTCGACATGAACGAGCTGGTGCGGACGGCCGAGCGCACCGTGCGCCAGTCCGTCAAAGCGCACAGGCTCGAACTGCAACTTGAGCTGGCCGAGCGCCTGCCGCCGACCATCGCCGACGCGCAGCGCGTCCAGCAGATTCTCTGGAACCTGCTCTCAAACTCCATCAAGTTCACGCCGAAGGGCGGACGCATCTGTGTTCGCACGCGGCTGTTTGAAGGTGTCGTCGAAGAGAGACAGTCGCGCTGGATCGAAGTCGAAGTTGAAGACACGGGCGAGGGCATCCCGGCGGACTTCATGCCGCACATCTGGGAGCGTTTCCGGCAGGCCGACGCGACGGCCACGCGCCGCCACGGCGGCTTGGGCATCGGCCTCTCGCTCGTCAAAGAGCTGGTCGAGGCGCACGGCGGACAGATAGAGGCCGCGAGCGAACAGGGGCGCGGCTCGCGCTTCACCGTGCGCCTGCCCGTCATCCGGCTCGACGAGCTGCCCGGAGTCGAAACATGAGCGAGAAGGTCTTGACTGCAATTCTCGTCATGACGCTCGCGCTTGCCGCGGGCTGCACGCCATCCTCAAGCGGCGCGAGTCAGGCCGCGAACAGCAGCAGGAGTGCGAACAGCGGCTCCTTCGTCAACGTCAACGCCGTCGACCCGTCGCCCGCCGGCTTCGACGACGCAGACTACGCGCGCCACGTCGAACAACTGAAGAAGAAACTTCCGTCGAAAGAGTTTGAGGTCGTCATCGAAAAACCCTTCGTCGTCATCGGCGACGGCGGGCGCCGCGCGGTCGAGGGGTACGCGCGCGACACGGTGCGCTGGGCCGTCACGCTGCTCAAGCAGGACTACTTCGCGAAAGACCCGAAGGAGATTCTCGACATCTGGCTCTTCAAGGACTCGGACTCTTACAACAGGTATGCGACGAGCCTCTTCGGCGGCAAGCCGACGACGCCCTACGGCTACTACTCGCCCGCGTACAAGTCGCTCGTCATGAACATTGAGACCGGCGGCGGCACGCTCGTCCACGAGATTGTCCATCCCTTCGTCGAGGCCAACTTTCCCGAATGCCCCGCATGGTTCAACGAGGGACTCGGCTCGCTCTATGAGCAGTGCGGCGAGGAGGGCGGCCACATCCGCGGCTACACCAACTGGCGTCTGCCCGCACTTCAACGCGCCATCCGGCGCGGCAACCTCACGCCGTTCCGTGATCTCCTTGCGCTCGACGGCCGCGCCTTCTACGACGACGACCCGCAAGGCACGCACTACGCGCAGGCGCGCTACCTCTGCTACTACCTGCAAGAGCGCGGCCTGCTCACGCGCTTCTACCGCGAGTTCTATAACAACCGCGCGGCCGACCCCACCGGCTTCGACACGTTGAAGAAAGTCCTCAACGAAACCGACATGCACGCCTTCCAGCAGCGCTGGGAGAAGTTCGTCCTCGCCCTCGGCGAAGAACGCCTCACGCCCGTCACCCCTTAACGCACAACCGCCGGTCGCGTCTAATCGCAAGGCCATATAGAATCCTCGCATGAACCTTCTCAACATACGCCGGAGGAGCGCGCCGCGTGACTGAAGAGGCGCTCGGGTGGGAAGTCTTCGCGCAGGAGGGCGAGGCGCGAGCCGGTGCGCTGCGTACGAGGCGCGGGACGATTGAGACGCCGGTCTTCATGCCCGTCGGGACGCTCGGGTCGGTGAAGGGCGTGCGGTTCGAGGAGCTTGAGGCGGAAGATTTAGACGCGCGCATCATCCTCGGCAACACCTATCACCTCTGGCTGCGGCCGGGGCCGGAGGTCATTCGCGCGCTGGGCGGGCTGCACCGCTTCACGGGGTGGAGGCGCGCACTGCTCACGGACTCGGGCGGCTTTCAGGTCTTCAGCCTGAGCCACATGCGGCGACTCTCGGAGGAGGGCGTCGAGTTTCGCGCGCACACGGACGGGCGCCTCTGCTTCCTCTCGCCCGAAGTCTCGATGGAGGTGCAGGCCGCGCTCGGCTCCGACATCGTCATGGCCTTCGACGAGTGCCCGCCGGGACAGGCCGCGCACGACGCCGCGCGCGCATCGCTTGAGCTGACGGCGCGCTGGGCGCGACGCTCGCGCGCACGCTTCGACGAGTTGCAGCAAGCGGGCGCCGACGCGGGCAGGGAAGTGTCGAACACGCGTCAATCCATCTTCGGCATCGTGCAGGGCGCGACGCACCTCGACCTGCGGCGCGAGAGTTTAGAGAGAACGGTCGAGGTCGGTTTCGCCGGCTACGCCATCGGGGGCTTAAGCGTCGGCGAGGAGAAGCCGGTCATGTACGAAGTGGTCGAGCACGTCGCGCCGCTGATGCCAATCGCCCGCCCGCGGTATCTGATGGGCGTCGGCACGCCTGAAGACTTGGTCGAGTGCGTCGCGCGCGGCGTGGACATGTTCGACTGCGTCATCCCGACGCGCAACGGGCGCAACGGTCAGGCGTTCACCTCGCGCGGCCGGCTCAACATCAAGAACGCGACGTGGACGACCGATGCGCGCCCGCTCGACGAGGCGTGCGGCTGTGCCGTCTGCCGCCGGCATTCGCGCGCCTACCTGCGTCATCTATATATGACGGGCGAGATGCTGAGCGCGGTGCTGCTCTCGCACCATAACCTTGCGTTCTTCCTTGACACCATGCGGCGCGTCAGGCAAGCTATCCGGTCTGGCGAATTCACGCGATTTCGGCGGGAGTTTCTTGAGGGAATCAACTCCGGCGTCGGGTGAGTCGCGGGCGGTTCGGCGTCGCAGTATCCCCTGAAAAATCCGCTTCGGTCGGAGCCACGGGGCACGCCGGACACGAACGCGCGCCGGCCGCAGTGTGACGGATTCCAAAACAGTGGTTGTAAGCACCCTTATCAACTTCCGATGACCAGTCTCGCTTTCATCTTTCAGGGCGGCATGGGCGGCCTGCTGGGCGGGCTGATGCCCTTCCTGCTCATCTTCGGCGTCTTCTACTTCCTGATCATCGTCCCCCAGCGCAAGCGCCAGAAGGCGCTCTCCGACATGGTTTCGACGCTGAAGCCGGGAGACAAGGTCATCACCTCGGGCGGCATCTACGCCACCGTCAAGCAGGTCAAAGATAAGTCACTACTCGTCATGAGTGCCGACAAGTCGATCCTCGAAATCTCCCGCTCGTCCGTCTCCGGCATGCAGGGGGAGGAGGAGGCGATTCAGAAGTAGGCAGTAGACAGATGGCAGTAAGCAGTGCGCTCCGCGTGGTGGACGTTGCTTGTCAATTTAGAACTTTCGACGGCAGGGGCTTCAACTGCCTACGGCCATCTGCCTACTGCCTACTGAATTCAGAGTTATGAAAAAGAATCTTTTACAGCGCGTCATCATCATCGTCATCGTGACGCTCCTCGCGCTGGCCGCGATCTTCTGGCCGGGGCGCAAGCCGACGCGTGAGGACTTCACCGCGGCGGGCATCAACAACATCCTGCGCCACAACATCAACCTCGGGCTCGACCTCCGTGGCGGCTCGCACCTCGTCATGCAGGTGCAGGTGCAGGACTACCTGCGCCGCCTGACCGAGAACGTCTACAACGGCGTGCAGGTCGCCGCGCGCGAGCAGGGCTACGACCTCAAAGAGGTGCGCCCCGAGATTGACGGCGACAGTTACCGCGTCGTCGTCGTCGCCAACGACGCGTCGAAGGTCTCCGAGATGCGCGACGCACTGCCGCGTAAAGTCAACGACTTTCACCCCAACGACTGGACATCCTCGGTGAGCGGTAACACCATCACTTGGGAGTTGAGCGACCGCGCCAAGACCGACCTCGGCAACCGCGCCACCGAGGACGCGCTCAAGATTATCGACACGCGCATCAACGCCCTCGGCGTCACGGAGCCCACGCTTCAGGCGCACGGCTCGACCAACTCGCACCAGATTCTCCTTCAGATGCCCGGCATCGACGACCCCGAGCGCATCAAGGAGCTGCTCAAGAGCGAGTCGCGTCTGGAGTTGATGAAGGTCGTCGGGGCCGGCAATCCTTCGCCCATCCAGACCTACCCGACCGAGGAGGCCGCGCGCCAGTCGCTCGGCGGCACGGTGCCCCCGAACCGGCAGGTGCTCCCCTACGACGACCGCAATGAGCCGACGGCGGCCGGCAACACTACGCCCAAGCCTGCGGGTGCGCCCTCGGCTTGGGTCGTCGTCGAGTCGCCCGCCGTCATCGACGGCAGCGAGTTGCGCAGCGCCGACGCCGCCTCGAACAGCCCCGCGGGCGGCGACAGCGCCTACCAGATCAACTTCACGCTGAAGCCTTCGGGCGCGCAGAAGTTCGGCGCGTGGACGGCCGCCAACGTCGGCGCTTACATGGCCGTCGTGCTGAACGGGCATGTGAAGTCTGCGCCCTACATCAAGCAGCAGATTACCGACACGGGGCAGATTTCCGGTAACTTCACGAAGGAGTCGGCGGGCGACCTCGCGCTCACGCTGCGCTCGGGCGCGCTCCCGGCGAAGATCATCTATCTCGAAGAGCGGACGGTGGGCCCGAGCCTCGGGCAGGACTCGATCCGCGCGGGCATGACGGCCTCGGGCGTCGGCCTCGCGCTCGTCGTGATGACGATGCTCATCTACTACCGCTGGTCGGGCGTCAACGCCGTCGTCGCGCTGCTCCTGAACACCATCCTGACGCTCGCGGCGCTCATCATCTTCAACGCGACGCTGACGCTGCCCGGCATCGCCGGCATCATCCTCGGCATCGGCATGGCCGTGGACTCGAACGTGCTCATCTTTGAGCGCATCCGCGAGGAGCTGCACTCGGGCAAGACCGTGCCCTCGGCCATCGACGTGGGCTTCGACCGCGCCTTCGTGACGATCATCGACACGCACGTCACGACCATCGTCTCGTCGGCGTTCCTGTTCGTCTTCGGCACCGGCCCCATTCGCGGCTTCGCCGTCACGCTCGTGCTCGGGCTGCTGGCGAACCTGTTTACGGCCGTCTACGTCTCGCGCACCATCTTCATGTGGGAGCTTTCGCACAAGCTGTCCAAGCACGGCCGCGTCGAGTCGCTTAGCATTTAAAGCAGTGACGAGTGACAAGTGACGAGTTAAGACCTGTTCCGGCTCGCCACTTGCCACTCGTCACTCGTCATTGGATTCATATATGTTTCAGATACTGCATAACGTCAACCTCGACTGGCTGAAGTACCGAAAGGTCTTCATCATCATCTCGACCGTCATCATGCTCGGCGGACTGGGCTCGGCGCTCGCGCGGCAATTGACGCCCGGCGGCACAGAGGCGTTCAACCTCGGCATCGACTTCAAGGGCGGCACGGTCGTCACCGCGGATTTCAAGCAGCGCCCGTCGGCCGAGGCCATCCGCGACTCGCTTCAGGCCAAGGGCATCCCCGACCCGATCATCCAGCCCGTGACCGACAAGGCGGGCGAGGTGCTCATCCGTCTACCGCAGATGGAGACCGGCGAGCAGACCGCCAAGGGTCAGACGCAGGTGGACATCGGCCGCGCCAAAGTGGCCGAGGCGCTCAAGACCCTCACGGGCGGCGTGCAGGTGGATACCAAAGCCCCCTACCCGGACGAGGGCAACGCCTTCAAGATTATCGGCACGGACGCCGTCGGCGCCGTCGCGGGCGCGGCGCTGCGCAATCAGGCCGTCGCCGTCACGCTGCTCGCGCTCGTCGGCATCATGCTCTACATCGCCTTCCGCTTCGAGTGGACGTACGGCGCAGCCGCCGTCATCGCCGTCTTCCACGACGTGCTGGTGACGCTCGGCTTCTTCTCCATCTTCCAGTTCGAGGTCAACCTGACGGTCATCGCGGCGCTCCTGACGCTCGTCGGCTTCTCGGTCAACGACACCATCGTCATCTTCGACCGCATCCGCGAGAATCTGCGCATGCACCGTCGCTCGACGCTCTACGACGTGACGAACGACTCGATTAACCAGACGCTCTCGCGCACCATCATCACGTCGGGGCTCGTCTTCCTCTCGGTGCTGGCGATGGTCGTCTTCGGCGGACAGGTCTTGCGCGGCTTCTCGCTGGCGCTGCTCATCGGCATCATCTTCGGCACCTACTCTTCGGTCGCCATCGCGAGCCCGATCATGGTCTGGTGGGAGCAGCGCCTTGCGGCCGGTCGCGCGCAGGCGCCCCCGGCGGGCTCGCGCGGCGGCAGTCAGCGCACGCGCCCCGCATCCGGCGCGCGCGGCGACGCCAAGGCCAGCGCCGCTGCGCGCTAGTCAAGCGGTTTTCGTTTTATAGACAAGGGGGCCGGCCGTGGTGCGCCGGGGGGCCGACGATGGCCGCCCGCGTCCCGGCCGGCCGTCGTACGTCCGGGGCCGGCTCCAAAAAAATCTGCGAACCGGGCGCGCGGCGTGGTGTCTAAATAATTGAACGTGAAGAGGCGCAGGGGACGGGCTTGGGCCATTTTGCGCTTGACTTCGCCGCGGATTGCGACATAGACTGAGCGCGTTGCTGGCCAATCGAATATTTTAAGAACGCGCCCGTCTCGCCGGCAGTGTGAGGCGGACGTTTGGTTAATGCGTTCGTGTCCGGGGGGCCGGCCTGACCGTTTCATTCCCTGTTTGGCTGTCGCGTTGAAGGAGAGGCCGCTGCGTGTCGCGCGGCCTGAAACGCTCGGCCATTCCCGTCCCCTTAGGCAAAAAAGCGGTTAATCAGGCGGCGCTTTTTGAGAGAAATCGTCTTCGAATCACAACTCTCTTTAAAGAGGCGCGTGATTTAATGAGTCTAGAAAAACCCTGATCCATCTGGCACCGGAAGAGGGAGGATAGACGAGATGTTCGACACGCTGGTTGAGTCCGGCTCGCACACAGACGACCTCGCGAGGAAGGGCTCTTTTTTCCTGGGCACTATGGTGCTCTATTCGATAGTGCTCGTGGCGGTCGCCGTCCTCAGCATCTACCTTTACAACGACTCGATCCCAGACCCGAGCCTTGAGCTGCTGACGCTGGTGGCGCCCGTGCCGATGGCCGAGGCGGAGCCGGCCAAGCCGGATGAGCCGAAGCCCACGGCCAAGTCGGAGCCGCAGACGGCGATGGTCAAGGAGATGGCCGTCATCGCCCCTGTGACCGTTAATAAGGAGATCGCCTCCGAGAAGGCGAAGGTCGTCGAGACTAAAATATCTCGCGCCATCGCCATTGGTAAGGAGGACATCGGCGACCCGGGTAACGTAACGCTCGGCGGCCCGGTCGGCGTTCCCGGCGGTAGCGGCGGTGGTGGTGGCGGCGGCAGTGCGCCGGTGGTTTCGTCGAACGACGAGCCGCCCCCGCCCCCGCCCCCGGCTCCGACCCCGCCCCCCAAGCCGAAGACGGTCGTGTCGGGCGGCGTGCTGAACGGCAAGGCCATCTCGAAGCCGCAGCCCGCCTACCCGCCCATCGCGAAGGCGGCGCGCGCTTCGGGGACGGTGACCGTGCAGATTCTGGTTGACGAGTCGGGGCGTGTCGTCTCGGCCTCAGCCGTCTCGGGACACCCGCTCTTGCAGCAGGCCGCGGTCGCGGCGGCGCGGCAGGCGAGGTTCTCGCCGACGCTGCTCTCGGGGCAGCCGGTGAAGGTCTCGGGCGTCATCACTTACAACTTCGTGCTTCAGTAAGAGGGGGCGCGGGGCGCGACCCACGGGGTCGCCGTCCGGAGTGGGTTCCGGCGCGGCGCACCGTGGGTCGCTCGCGCCCCTTCCACGGGGAAGCGCACCCGCCATCGCAACCGAAAACCTTTGGAGGATTTCTACCGTGACTATTCTGTTGAGCATTCTCGGGAGCAAGGCTCTCGGCTTCTTCGCCTTCCTGTTTCAGGAGGCCGCCAAGGGTGGTGAAGACCTGAAGAGCGCCTTTACCATCACCGAGATGGTGAAGAACCTCGGGTGGGTGGCGCTGACCGTCATCATCATCCTGCTGATCATGTCGATGTACTCCATCGCGATCATGGTCGAGCGCTTCCTGACCTACTCGGCCGCCAAGAAGCAGTCGCGTGAGTTCGCCCCGCGCGTCGCACAGGCGCTCAAGAACGACCGCATCGAAGAGGCCATCAATATCAGCGACAAGCACAAGAAGTCGCACCTCGCGATGGTCGTCAACGCCGGCCTTCAGGAGTTCCGCGCGCACGAGGCTTCGACCGACATCTCGGGCGACGAGGTCGAGGCGTCGAAGCGCGCCTTGCAGCGCGCCATCGCCATCAAGTCGGCCGAGTTCAAGCGCGGCCTCTCGGGTCTCGCCACCATCGGCTCGACCGCCCCGTTCGTCGGTCTCTTCGGCACGGTGTTCGGCATCATCAACGCGTTCACCGGCATGAAGTCGGCCGAGTCGGCCGGTATCGGCGCCGTCGCGGGCGGCATCGCCGAGGCGCTGCTGACGACCGCGCTCGGGCTCGCCGTGGCGGTGCCCGCCGTGTGGCTCTTCAACTACTTCACGGGCAAGGTCGATGGCTTCATCATCGAGATGGACAACTCGGCCTCCGAGTTGATCGACTACTTCCTGAAGAACCGCACGCGGCAGTTGAAGGGCTAGAGGGTTCTCGTAAAGAGTCACGGGCGCGCGCGTGCGTCCGGCGCGGCCCCGCTCGCGGGGCCCCGCGCCGGACGCCGCCGCGGCGCGTACGATAAGCCCGCCCGGCGGGCCACCGGAGTAAAGCTATGGGCATGTCATCAGGAGGGGGCGGCGGCCTCACCTCCGACATCAACGTCAC
>JBJMGQ010000561.1:0-10273 GCA_045807845.1 Pyrinomonadaceae bacterium
ACCAGCACTTCGTACTCGCCGGGGCGGACGGCGCGAAAGTCCCAACTGAGCCACTCGTCCCTGTTCGTCCAGCGCTCGGCTATGCCGCGTGTGTCGAAGCGAAGCCCTTCGCCCGTCGCCGCCGCGCCGTGCACTTCGCCGAGGTGCGCGGGCAGCGTGATTGTCCCGTCCGGCTGCTGCGTCAGCATTGTGTCTACCTGTGGCTCGCCCGCGACTTCGAGCACGATAACCGAGTCGTACGTGTCGGGCGCGGCGGCGGGCAACTGAAGGTTGAGCGCGTCTTGGCCGAGCGCGGCGTCCGACTGTTGCGTGACCTTGAGACTCGCCTTGTTCGAGAGCAGGTATGCCTTCTTCACTCTGCTCTTGAGGCCGTAGAGCACCAGCTCGCCGCGCGGCCACTGGAAGACGTGCAGGTAGACGCGCCCCGGCTTCGTCGTGATGATGCCCCACGGCAACTCGTACGGATATGGGCTCGGGCGCGCGCCGTAGACCGACTCGCTGTTCGTCTTGAGCCAGCGGCCGACCTGCGTCAGGCGCTCGACGCTCTGCGCGGGGATGCGCCCTTCGGCGGTGGGGCCGACGTTGAGAAGATAGTTGCCGCCGCGGCTCGAAACTTGAACGAGCTGCCGGATGAGGACGCCGGCGGGCTTCCAGTTCTGGTCATCGCGCTTGAAGCCCCATGTGTCGTTCGTCGTGACGGGCGTCTCCCAAACGCGCCTGACCTGCCCGACGCTGATCTGGTTGTCGCCCGCCGAGTCGTAGTCGCCGAGGCCGTGCCCGACGCGCCCGCTCACGAGGCAGTCGGGTTGAAGCTTGTGAACTAAGTCAACCAGCTCCTTGCTCTGCTCGCGCGTGATGTCGCGCGGCGTGTCGAACCAGATAAGGCCGATGGGGCCGTAGCCCGTGAGCAGCTCGGTCACCTGCGGCTTGACCTTCTCGTCGAGGTAGCGCTGGAAGTCGCGCTTGCGTTCGGCGGGCCAGTCCCAATCGTTGCCGGCGGCGTCGCGCTCGTGCCAGTCCTGCGTCTGCGAGTAGTAGAAGCCGAGACGCACGCCGTACTTGCGACAGGCTTCCGATAGCTCTTTCAAGGGGTCGCGATGAAACGGCGTCGCGTCCGTGATGTTGTAACGGCTCACCTTCGAGTGATACATCGCGAAGCCGTCGTGGTGCTTCGAGGTGATGACGAGGTACTTCATCCCCGCGTCGCGCGCCGTGCGCACCCACGCGTCGGCGTCGAACTCGACGGGGTTGAACTGCTTCGCCAGCGGCTCGTACTCTGCGACGGGAATCCGTGCGCGGTTCATGATCCACTCGCCAAGCCCCGGCACGAGCTGTCCCTTCCACTCGCCCGCGGGCACGGCGTAGAGACCCCAGTGGATGAAGAGCCCGAAACGCGCCTCGCGAAACCACTTCAAACGACGGTCGCGCTCGGCCTCCGCGGCGGCGTCAGTCTTAACTGTTGTCTGAGCCTGAACGACGTGCAAGTGCGCCGCGCCGGACAGGGCGGCGCAGACGAGAGCACACCTCAACGCTTTTGAAAGAAGCACGCGGGACAGTCCTCTCTTCTTGATTGCAAAGATGAACGCGAGTGTGGCGGCGTCAGACCTGACCTCGTTCGCGCCTGCGGACGAACAGCTCGTCCTGCTTCGGCTCCGATTCGCATTCGAGCGCGATGGTCGTGATGGGCGCGTCGGGCGCGCGCATCGGCAGGCCACGGAAGCGTATGCGGTACTCGTCCTGCTCGAAGCGGACGGGGCGCCCCGTAGCGAGCAGTCGCGCCGACTTGACACGCGTTTGCAGCCCCGCGAAGGCGAGGTCGTCGCCGCCCGGCCAGTAGTGTACGTGGAAGTAGAGTGTGTTGCCGCGGCGCGAGAAGCTGCCGTTGCGCGAGCGGCGCGGCTGGCAGCGCTGGCTGCCGACGTAGACCGACTCGCCGTTGCGCGCCGTCCAGCGGCCGACCGCGCCGAGGATGGTGGCCGACTCCAAAGGCACCGAGCCGTCCGCCTTCGGCCCGATGTTGAGCAGGTAGTTGCCGCCGTCGTGCGCGCAGGTGATGAGGTTGCGAATGATCTGCTTCGGCATCTTCCAACCGTCGTCGGCGCGGTGGAAGCCCCAACTATCATTCATCGTCATGCACGACTCCCACGCACGGCCGACCTCTGTGGCGGTGATCTGCTGCTCGGGCGTCGAGAAGTCGCCGGCCAGCTTGTTGCGGTTGTTGACGATGATGTCGGGCTGAAGCTTAAAGACCATCTCGTTCATCCGCTCCGACTCCCACCCTGCGGCGTCGAGCGGCCAAGACACGTCGTACCAGAGGATGTCCACCTTGCCGTAGTTGGTCAGGAGTTCCCGCAGGTGCGTGTGGATGTATTCGACGAAGCGGCGGCGCGCGGCCTCGTCCCGCTCGCAGCGCGCGCCGTCGGGGTGGTGCCAGTCCATCAGAGAGTAGTAGAAGCCGACGCGCAACCCCTCGGCCCTCGCCGCCTCGACGTACTCGCGCACGAGGTCGCGGCCGGGCCCCTGCCGCGGCGCGCAGAAGTCGGTCGTCTTCGTGTCGAAGAGACAGAAGCCCTCGTGGTGCTTCGTCGTCAAGACCATGTAGCGCTGCCCCGCGCGCCGTGCCAACTGCGCCCACTCGCGCGCGGCGTTGGGGCGGGGACGAAACTCCTTCGCCACCTGCGCGTACTCGGACGCTGAAATGCCCTCCATCTCCTGCACCCATTCGTGGCGGCCGAGCACGCTGTAGAGCCCCCAGTGGATGAACATGCCGAACTTGGCCTCGTGCCACCAGCGCATGCGCCGCTCGCGGTCGGCGCGCACCTCTGCGCTCTCCTGCGGGACGGGCGGCGGGTTCGACTGCGCGCGCGCCTCCAAAGGCAGCGCCGTCGCCGCCGCGCCCGCGCCGAGTAGCTTCAGGTAGTCGCGTCTCGATAGTTGGCCGTCATCCATGCTCGAAAGTTTCCTTATAATACTCCGACTGCAAACAGCGACGTTCAGAAGTTGATTCTGAGCGAAGCCTGCATGACGCGCGGCGTGCGCGCGCTCGTGGGCGTGCCGAAGGTCGTACGTGTCTGCCGAACGACGGCCGTGCAGACGTTGGTGGTCGAGCAGGCCGTCCCCGGCGACGGATTGACCTGCACGACGCCGAAGGTCATCGCGCCGTCGATGTCCCTGAAGTTCGCGCGGTTGAAGAGATTGTACATCTCCCACCGCAGTTGTATCCCGCGACTCTCGCCGATGTTGATGTTCTTGAAGAACGCAAGGTCGGTGTTGAAGATGGAGGGCATCCGCACGGCGTTGCGCGGCATGTTGCCGATCTGGCCGAGCGCGGTCGGCGCGGCGAAGCAGGTGTTGTTGATACGGAAAGGCGTGCCCGTCGGGTCGGAGCCCGAGATGCCCTTCATCGGGTCGCAGAGGACGTTGGGGCGCGCGTTGACCGTGCCGCCCGTGAAGTCCGTAATCATCGTGCAGACGGTCGCCGAAGTCTGGAACGTACCCGGCGGGCAGGTCTGCCCCGAAGTGATAGCGGCCGTGCCCGAAGTGTAACTGACCGTCAGGTTCTTCGGCTTGCCCGACGCGTACGAGGTGATGCCGGAGATTTGCCAGTTGTCGAGGACGGCGCCCACTACACGGTTATCAAGACGGCGGCCGAGCTTCGGCACGTCGTAGATGTAGTTGACCGTCAGGATGTGCGTCTGGTCGAAGTCCGACGGCGCATAGTTGAAAGCCTTGTACGGGCGCGGGGACGAGAGATCGGAGGTGTCGTCGTTGGCATAGTCGAACGACTTCGAGTAGGTGTAGGCCGCGCCGAACTGGAAGCCGCGCGTGTAGCGCCGGTTGACCTGCACCTGCATCGAGTTGTAGTTCGAAGTGCCCGACCACGTCACGACGTTGATGTCGCCGTAGCCGCGATATGGACGCAGGAAGTCGTTGTTCTTGGCGCTCGCCGCCGTCAGCGGGTCGCGGTTCTCGGGATGGCAGAGCGCGGCGGGGATGATGCGGCAGTCAACGAACTTCGCGCCGTCGGGCAGCGCGTTGACGTTGCGCCGTTCGCCGAGGTGGCGCGCGAAGGCGCCGACGTAAGAGACCTCGACGACGGTCTTGAAGCCCACGTCCTGCTGTATGCCGAGCGAGTAGTTATAGCTGACCGGCGTCTTCGAGTTGACCTCGACGCCGCTCAAGCCCGTCGGGAAGTTGAGCGCGGTACCGATGAGATCGGCGAGCTGGTCGATCTGGCCGTTCTGGATGGTGTAGGTGCGCTGCTGCGGCGGGTTGTTGCCGAGGCTGCTCGCGCCGCCCGTGCCGCCGCCGATGCGCGGTGCGTGGTATGCGCCGCCCATGCCGCGCAGCACCGTGCGTCCGCTGCCCTTGATGTCCCAAGCGAAGCCGACGCGCGGCTCGAAGTCTACGGGCGCGGTGTGCCTGTAGCCCTTCGGCGTCGAAGGGTCGGTCGGCAGCGCCAGTCCGTCTAACAGGTCGCCGACGCCGGGGACGAACGAGCGAATCAGGCGCGCGGGCAGAAGTTGCGCGGCCGTCGGGCTACTGATGTTGCGCGGGTCAACGGCGCGCTGGTTGGCCGCGGCGCAGGCTGTGCCGACCGCAGGGATGCCGCCGGGCTGCCCCGTGCAGTAAGCCTGATAGAGCAGCGGCGCGCTGTTCGGGTTGAAGCGCGTCGGGTCGAAGTTCGAGCCCTGCCCGTCAAGCTGGAAGAAGGGCGAGTGATAGCCGAAGCGCATCCCGTAGTTGAAACTCAAACGCCGGTTCACCTTCCACTGATCCTGCGCGTACCACTGGAAGAGCACAATCTGCTCGTTGGTGAAAGGGCGCGAGCGCTGCTCTGTGTAGCTGTTGAAGTTGCCGAGCAAGGCGTTAGCGTATGCGTAGTTGGTGTTGCCGGCCGCGGTCGTGAAACCGTTCGTCGTGCTCGTGCCGAAGTCGAGCACGCCCGACCACTGGCCGCCCGGTGCTTCCCGATTAAGTAAACGCTCGTAGTAGACGCCGAACTTCAACCCGTGGTCGCCGCGATTCAAGGAGAGGTTGTCGGAGAACGAAGGCTTGATATGGTCTGCGCCCACCTCGCCCCAGCGGTCGAGCCAGTTGATGTTGGCCGGATTGCCCGCGACGCTGCTCCAACCCGTCGCGCGCGGGATGAGCCCGAGCGTGTTGTTGTCGGGGAAGAGTTGCGGCGCCGTGTAGTTCAGGGTGCTGCGCCGCAAGCCCTCTGTGAAGCCGTCCGAAGGGACGAAGCCTTCGGTGTCGTCGCGCCAGCCGAAGGTGAACTCGTTGACGACGACCGGGTTGAAGATGTGCACCCAGTTGGCCGAACGCCCGTCGTCGGTGTAGAGGTAGTGCGAGCTGATGCCCCAGCGGTCAACGCCGTTGCTGCCGTTGGGCCAGCCCGAAGTGCCGAGCCCTTCGTTGTCCGAAGTCCACCACTGCGCCTTGAAGTAGAGGCTGTCGCGGTCGGAGGGCTTAACGTCGAAGCGGATGAGGTAGCTGTGCTTCGGCACGTCCACGCTCTGCTGGTTGACGTAGTTGTAGGCCGCGCCGCCCGCCGTCCGCCCGTTCGCGTTGGGCAGCGGGTAGTAGCTCAAGAGCGCCTGCCCGCTCCGGTTGATGCGACCCGAAGGGATGATGTTTCCGGCAAAGGGCAGCCCCGTCAGCGGGTCATTGACGACGACCGCCGCGCCGCTGGAGTTGACCGACTGCGAGAAGTTGCCCGCGCGTTCGAGCGCGGTGGGGACGGTCACGAAGACGGGGTCGGTCGGCGTAATCGTGTGCGGCTTCTCCAGCGAGAAGAAGAAGAAAGCCTTGTCCTTAATCAAACGCCGCCCGCCCTCGCCAAAGCGCGGGAGCGGCAGCGGGCCGCCCTCGTTGAAGCCCCAGATGTTGTGTCGATAGAGCGGGCGCTTCAGTCCCGCCTTGTTGCTGAAGAAGTTGCTGGCGTTGAGCGCCTCGTTGCGTATGAAGTAGTAGGCCGAGCCGCGATAGTCCTTCCCGCCGCCCTTCGAGACGAGGTTGATGAGCGCACCGCCGTTGTTGCCGTACTCCGCGCCGTAGTTGTCGCGCAGGACTTGCACCTCTGCGACGGCGTCCTGATTGATCGTCATGCTCAGCTTGTTCGACCCGCTCGGCTCGCCCGCGTTCAGGCCGTCCACGGTCGCTACGGCCGAGCGCCCGCGCGCGCCTGAGACGTTCGGCAAGTCGGTGCCGAAGCCGTCGCCCACACCTTCGATGTCGTCGTTGTTCGACGTGCCCGGCATCAGGCGCAGCAGCGAAGTGATGTCGCGCCCCTTCGTCGAGATGAGCGCGATCTGGTCGGAGGTGAGCCGCGCCGTCAGGTCGCTCGACTCGGTCTCGACCACCGCGCCCGAGGCCACGGTCGTCACGACCTCCGTCACCTGCCCCACGGGCAAGCTGAGTTCGCCAACGGCCAAGTTCTCGTTGGCGCTCAAAGTCGTGTTCCGGCGCTCAAGCGTCTGGAAGCCCTGCTGCTCGACCCGCACGGTGTAGACGCCGGGCTGGACGGCGGCGAACTGGAAGCGGCCGTCCTCGTTCGTGTTGACGTTGCGCGACTCGCGTGTCTTCTCGTTGACGAGCGTCACGGTGGCGCCGACGAGCGCGCCGCCCGAGGGGTCGGTCACTGTCCCACTGATGTTGCCGGTGACGGTCTGCGCCACGGCCGCGCGACACACGAGCAGCGCGACGAGCAGGCCGCACAGCAGCGTCGGCCAGCGTCTCTGGAAGCTAAGCATGGGGTTCTCCTTATCACTTACGGCAAAGCTAGTCCGTCCGAGGCAAAGCTTTTGACGGCTCCTGACCCTTCGCGACCTAAATCGGACTTGGTTTGATTCGGCGAATGCCCTTTGGTAAATGTGCGGGCGCGGCGAGTCCGCTGACAGAAAAAAGCTTCGGTTTCGCACCCGGCGGCGACAATATACTTGATTTTGTTACCGATAACAAGTAGAATTTTACCGGTAACAATCTTCCCGCCCGCCGGCTGAGCCGGAGAGGTCGAGCGCGGTCGATTAGTCACCCGGGCAAAGAATTCTATACACTCTTCACACCTGCTATAGCGGCACACGAACGGAGGGCTTAACGGATGGGGTCTCGGTACGCCGACAAGGTCGTAATCGTCACCGGCGGCAGCAGCGGCATCGGCAAGGGCTGCGCCTACGAGTTCGTCCGCGCGGGCGCGAAGGTCGTCGTCTGTGGCAACGACGAGAATGGCGGCGCTGCGGTTGCGCGCGACCTTCAGGAGCTTGCACGCGCCGAAGGGCAGGGCGAGGCGCTCTTCGTCTACTGTGACGTGAGGCAGGAGGAGGACGTGCGCGGCCTCTTCGAGACGACGGTCGCGCGCTTCGGCCGCATCGACTGTCTCATCAATAACGCGGGATGGCACCCGCCCCACAAGCCCATCGACGATTTCTCGGTCGGGGAGTTTCGCGCGCTCTTGGAGCTGAACCTCGTCAGCGTCTTCACGGCCTGCAAGCTCGCGCTCCCGCACCTGCGCCGGACGCGCGGCAACATCATCAACATGTCGAGCCTCGTCGCGCAGATCGGGCAGCACCATGCTACGACCTACGTCGCGACGAAGGGCGCGCTGACGGCCTTCACGAAGGCGCTCGCTTTAGACGAAGCGGCGAACGGTGTGCGGGTCAACTCCGTCTCACCCGGCAACATCTTTACGCCGCTGTGGCAGGAGGCTTTGGACGCCGCGCCCGACCCGCAGCGCACCTTGGCCGAGGGGAAGGCGGCGCAGGCTCTGGGGCGGATGGGGACGGCTGAGGAGGTCGGGCGGCTGTGTCTCTTCATCGCTGCGGAGGCGACGTTTACGACCGGCGTGGATCACATCATCTCGGGTGGGGCCGAGCTGGGCTACGGCAACAAGAACGGGCATGAGGAGCAGGCGGGCGATGCCTCTTACGTGTGCGGGACTTCGCCGGTGTCGAGCCCCGCGGCGGATACCTATCTGACCGAGTCGCGCTCAGTGGATTAGCGCGACTTGACGCTCGCGCCGCTTGAGCTACGCACGATCAGCTCGGGGGGTAGGACGACTTGCCGCTTGCCCGGTGCCTCGCCCTCGATGAGTTGAAGCAGGAGGCGCGCGGCCTGCTGCCCCATCTCGCTCGTTGACCAGGAGACGGTCGTCAGCGGCACTCTCAACATATCGCCGTAGTGTATGTTGCCGCCGCCGACGAGCGCCACGTCGCGCCCCACCCGCCGGCCGGCCTCTTCGAGCGCCTGCATTGCGCCGATGGCCGCCGGGTCGTTGACGGCGAAGATGGCTGTGGGCACATCGCCTTCGGCGAGCCAGCGTCGTGTGGCCTCGTAACCGTCGCGCTCCGAGAAGCCGCAGTTGCGCACAAGCTCTTCGTCAAGCGGCAGGCGGTACTTCTCCAAAGCGCGCCGGTAGCCTTCGTAGCGACCCTCGGCCGTGGAAGCCTTGGTGCCGCGCAGGTGCCCGATGCGGCGATGGCCTAATTGTATGAGGTGCTCGGTCGCCAGCAGGCCGACCTGCACGTCGTCGGTCGTGACGACGGGGCAGTTCAGCCCTTTCAGCCGCCGGTCGATGAAGACGACGCGCGCGCCCTCCTTGATGATGCGACGATAGAAGCCGACCTTGCTCGGCGGCAGAGACGAGGCGACGATGAGGCCGTCGGTGCGCGGCAACAGCGCCTCTGTCTCGTCCAGTTCTTTGGCCGCGTCCTCGTCTGTGTTACAGATGAGGTTGCGATAGCCCAAGGGGCGCGCGACCGCCTCGACGCCCCTGTAGATTTCCGCGAAGTAAGAGTGCATCAGGTCGGGCACGACCACGCCGATGAGGTGCGAGCGGTTCGTGGCGAGCGCGCGCGCGTGCTGGTTCGGCTGGTAGTTCAAACGCCGCGCGACTTCGAGCACACGCGCGCGCGTCTCGGGGTTGATGAGCGGATGATTGTTGATGGCGCGCGAGACGGTCATCTTCGAGACGCCAAGCTCGCGCGCGATGTCAGCAAGGGTTACGGGCATGAGCTTTTACTTGGGGCCACGGCTTCGCACGCATCTTACATTGATAGCCGTCTCCAGCGCCACCGATGTTTCCGGGAGTTAACTATCGAGACACGGAGACACAGCCTGAAGGCTCTAGCCGTGCCCGAGCTATGCCTCTGTGGTTAACACAAATGCACTTGAGGGTGTGAGACGAATGAAGATGAAAAGATTAATGAAGGCTGTTCCCTTCCTCCTCCTTGCATGTCTTCTCTACACGCCCGCGCCCGCGGCGAGTTCCGGCGCGGCGCAACGGGCGGACGCTGACGGCCTCTACAACGTCCGCGCGTTCGGAGCGAAGGGCGACGGCAAGGCGCTCGACTCGCCCGCGGTCAACCGCGCGATTGACGCGGCGGCGGCAGCGGGCGGCGGCACCGTCCGCTTCCCCGCGGGCACCTACCGCTCGTTCTCGATTCGACTGAAGAGCAATGTCTCGCTCCAGCTCGACCCGGGCTCCGTCATCCTCGCCGCAGACCCGCGCGACGGCGACGGGCATTATGACCCGCCCGAGCCGAACCGGTGGGAGGCGTTTCAGGACTTCGGCCATACACACTGGCGCAACAGTCTCATCTGGGGCGAGGGCGTCGAGAACGTCTCGATATTCGGGCCGGGACTCATCTGGGGCAAGGGGCTCGTGCGCAGCGGCGGCGAGTCGCGCACGAAGGAGCAGAACGAACGTCTACGCGACTTCAAGACCGACCCGAAGACCGCGCCCTTCGGCTACCCGAACCCGCGCGACGCGGTCGAGTCGGGTTGGGGCAACAAGGCCATCTCGCTCAAGCTCTCGCGCAACGTCATCATCCGCGACGTGACGATTCTGCACGGCGGCCACTTCGCCATCCTCGCCACGGGTGTGGACAATCTGACCATCGACAACGTGAAGATCGACACCAACCGCGACGGCATAGACATCGACGCCTGCCGTCAGGTGCGCATCTCGAACTGCACGGTCAACTCGCCCTTCGACGACGGCATCTGCCCGAAAAGCTCCTTCGCGCTCGGCTTCGCGCGGGCGACCGAGAACGTCACCATCACGAACTGTCAGGTCTCCGGCTACGACGAGGGGACGCTCTTGGACGGCACCTACAAGCGCGCCTACCGGCGCGAGGGCGGCGGCGAGTTCAGCCCGACGGGACGCATCAAGTTCGGGACGGAGTCGAACGGCGGTTTTAAGAACATCACCATCTCGAACTGCGTCTTCGACTACTCGCGCGGGCTCGCGCTTGAAACCGTGGACGGCGGCCTG
>JBJMGQ010000562.1:0-5613 GCA_045807845.1 Pyrinomonadaceae bacterium
CATCCCGGCCGTAGCCGTCGGGTTCTCGACGAGCTACAAGCAGCTTCTCTGCCTCGGACTCTTCCTCGGGCTGGCAGGATCGACCTTCCCCGTCGGCGTGGGCTTCACGTCGAAGTGGTTCTCGGCTGAAAGCCAGGGGACGGCGCTCGGCGTCTACGGGATGGGCAATATCGGGCAGTCCGTCGCGGTCTTCGGCGCGCCGATGCTCGTGGCCTATGCCTTCGGCGGCAACTGGCGGCCGGTCTTCTTCGTCTTCGCGGCGCTGGCCGTCGTCTGGGGCTTGGTCTTCTACCTCTTCGCACGCGACGCCGCGACGACCACTACACCGAAGACGCTCTCCGAGAATCTCTCCGTGCTGCGGCGCGAGCCTCTGGCGTGGGTGCTCTCGCTCTTCTACTTCCTGACCTTCGGCGGCTTCGTCGCGCTCGGCATCTACCTGCCGACTCTGCTGAAAGACATGTTCGGGCTCAGCCCGACGGACGCGGGCGCACGCACGGCGGGCTTCGTGGTGCTGGCGACGCTGATGCGCCCCTTGGGCGGCTGGCTGGCCGACCGCTGGGGCGGCGCCCGCGTGCTCGTCTACATCTTCGTCGCGGTCGCAGGCTTGGGCCTCTTGATGGGCTGCGCTTGGATGCCCACGTTCACCGTCGGCGCTCTGGGCGCAGCCGCGGCGCTGGGGCTCGGTAACGGCGCGATCTTTAAGCTCGTGCCGCAGTTCTTCCCGAAGGAGACGGGGACGGTAACGGGGCTCGTCGGCGCCTTCGGGGGACTGGGCGGCTTCTTCCCTCCGCTCGTGCTCGGGCTCATCCGCGACGCCACGGGCGGCTACGCGTGGGGCTTCGTCTTCCTCGCCTGCTTCGCCCTCGCCTGCCTCGCCGTCCACTACTTCGTGCTGGTGCGACCGGGCGGCGGCGCGAAGTCTGCGGGGTCTACGTTGGGCGAGCCGCAGGCCGCACTTCGCTGACCGTGGCGCGGACGAAGGCGACGTGCCGACTCAACCGATTTTCGCAGCCTCTTCGATCATCCCGCGCAGGCTGACTTGGCCCGTGTAGTTCCCACACAGGACGTGTCCCGGCGCAGCGCACCACGTCTCACGCGCCAGCCGCCAGACGGCGGGGAGCGAGACGGAGTATTGCGGGATGGCGTGCGGCCAACGGCTGATGACGAGCCGCGCCGGCTCGCCCCGGATACCGAGCAGGGCTGCAAGTTCCCCGCGCACGGCCTGCTCAATCTCCGCATCCGAGGCGGAGGCCCAGTGTGGCTGCGTTGAGCCGCCGAGGAGAACTGTGAATGAGGCGTAGCGCGATTCGTCTTTGACGCGCCCCTCGAATGAGCTGGAGGTGAAGAGGATGCCGAGTGCTTCTCGATTCTCCTTCTCGGGCACGAGCGCGCCTACGCCCTTGACGGGTCTGGTGAGCGATTCGACGGGCACGAAGGCCGTGACCGAGACTATCGGCGTGTATCGAACTTCCGCCAGTACGCGGCTGAGGTCGGGCGCTGACGTTTGTAGAAGTCGCGCCGCCGCGTAGGCGGGCGTGGCGAGAATGACGTTCGGCGCGTCGGGAATCTCTTCGACGCGAACGCCCCGGCGGAACCGCCCTCCAAGTCTCTCCTCAAGGCGTCTCTCCAAGCGCGACATCAGATCGGCCATGCCGTAGCGCGGCGCGACCATGCGCTTGCTCTCCCTCCGCTTCTTACCGGAGCCGCCGTAGGACTCGCCCTTCCCATTGCCGTTCTTCGGGCGACGCTTGAGCGCTTTGCCGAGCGCCGCGCCGAGCAGCGACTGACCGGGCGCGACCGAGAGCGCGGGGAATGCAGCCGCGACGCCGAGTTCGGCCGGACAAGTGCCGTAGATGCCGCGGACGAACGGCGTCAGAAGATAATCAACGGCCGCGTCGCCGAGGTGCGTGCGCCCCCAAGAGTCGAGGTCGAGCGCGTCCGCCCGCGCGCGTGCGAAGGCTGCACGGCCCAGCGCGCCCGCAGCCTCCCCGATGCCGAGCGGGAATTTTCTGAGCCGCCCGCCGCGCACGATGAAGCGCGCGCGTGAGTCGCGGCGTACCTCGGCAAGTTCGACGCCCAGCTCGCGACAGAACTCGACGACCGGCCCGGAGGCGAGCAGCGAGTGCGCCGCACGCTCCGCTATTCCGTACTCCGTGTGGACGGTCTGAATCAACCCGCCCGCGTTCGCCTGCTCTTCGAGCAGAGTGACCTCGTAGCCCTTCTTGTCGAGCGCATAGGCCGCGAGCATCCCGGCCACGCCCGCCCCGACGACTGTCGCCTCGCGCCTCGTCTCATCTAACGTGCCGATCATACGTTCGCCTCTTTCAGAATCGAGCGGAGAACAAAGGGGAAGGCCGGGTCGCCGTTGAAGGCGCGCGTGCGGTAGTAATGTGTGATGCCTTCTCTGTGCGCCTGTCTGCGGTAGAGCATGTCGAGTTCGTAGAGCGTCTCGATGTGGTCGCTGACGAAGCTCAAGGGAACGACGACGACGCGCCGCACGCCCTCGCGGCCGAGGCGGCTCAGTTCGTCCTCCGTGTAAGGCTGAAGCCAAGGCATCTTGCCGTTGCGCGATTGATAGCAGAGCGACCACGGATACGTGAGCCCCTCGGTCACGGACTCGATTGTGCGCCGCACGTCTGCCGGGTACGGGTCGCCGCGCTCGACGATCTTCAAAGGCAGTGAGTGCGCGGAGAAGAGGATGTGAATCGCGCCTCCCCCTTCCCCGCGCTCGCGCTCGGCTCGCTCGACCGCCTCGTCCAACGTGCGGCGCAGCAGCGCGGCGTAAGCTGGATGGTCGGGCCAATTCTTGACCTCGTGTGTCGGCGGCGACCAGCGCAGACGCCGGAGCGCGTTACGCGCCTCCTCAAGACAGGTGCCCGTCGTCGTCGTGGAGAACTGCGGGAAGAGCGGAAGCACGACGAGGCGCTCGGCGCCCCACTCTTTCAACTTGCGGAGAGCGCACTCGATTGAAGGCTCGGCGCTGCGCATCCCTATCTCGACACGCACGTCGTCTTGCGGGCGCCCCTGACCGTTTCCTCCGTCGCCCAGCAGGCGACGCAGCCCTCCCGCCTGCGCCTCCGTCCACGCGAGCTGCGGCGAGCCGCCGCCGATCAATTTGTAGCACTCGACCGACGAAGGCCCCTTCGCCTGTGAGATGGCGAAGGCGATGAGCTGCCGCAAGGGCGCCGGCACGCCGACCAGCACCGACGGGTTGACGAAGAGCCGATAGAGGAACGGCTTCACGTCGCGAAGCGTCCAAGGGCCGCCGAAGTTGAGCAGCGCGATGCCTGTCTTCATGAGATAGTTTTCAGTTTTCAGTTTTCAGTTTTCAGCTTCAGCCTTCAGCGCTCGACGTGGAATACATAAACCACTGAAAACTGAAAACTAAAAACTGAAAACTCTTACACCGTTCTGCTGAACTGGCGCGCGGCGTCGGCCTTGCGGTCGAGGCGCGCGTCGAAGGCCATGCAGACGTTGCGTAAGAAAGGCCGTCCCGCGCCGGTGACGCGACAGAGGCCGTCCTCTATTTTCACGAAGCCGTCGCCGATCAGCCCTTCGAGCCGGTCGACGACCTCTCCGAGGTAGGGCGTGTAGCCTTCGGCGGACGCGAGGTCGGTCTCGTAGCGGGTCATCAAGTTGAGAATGTGGCGGCGCAGGACAAGGTCTTCGCGTGTGAGCTTGTGCCCGCGGATGACGGGCAGCTCGCCGCGCGCGACTCGCTCCTGATAAGCCTCCACCACCTTCTCGTTCTGCACGAAGGCTTCCCACGAGTCGCTGATCGAAGAGACGCCGAGCCCGACGAGCGGAGCAACGCGGCGCGAGGTGTAGCCCATGAAGTTGCGGTGCATCCGCCCGCTTCTCGCAGCGCGCAGCAGCGAGTCTGATTCGAGCGCGAAGTGATCCATGCCGATCTCTTGGTAGCCCGCCTCTTCGAGCATCGCGCGTCCCAGTTCGTAGAGGGCACGCTTCTCGTCGCCGCGCGGCAAGTCCGCCTCGGTGAAGTGGCGCTGCCCGGGCTTGAACCAAGGGACGTGCGCGTACGCGTAGAAGGCGATGCGTTCGGGGCGAAGCCGCCTGACGGCCTCCACGGTCAACTCGATGCTATCCAACGTCTGGAAGGGGAGGCCGTAGATGAGGTCGTAGTTGATGCTCGTAAAGCCCGCGGCGCGCGCGTCCTCGGTGACGACGCGCACCTGTTCTTCAGACTGTATTCGGTTGACGGCCTGCTGCACGCGCGGGTCGAAGTCCTGTATGCCGAGGCTCAGGCGCGTGAAGCCGAGGCGCGCGAGCGTGTCGAGATGCTCACGGGTCGTCACGCGCGGGTCGGACTCGACGGAGAACTCGGAATCCTCCGTGCGGCGCACGTCGCGGAGGATGCCGCCGATCATGCGCTCAAGCTCCGCGGGCGAAAGAAAGGTCGGCGTGCCTCCGCCGAGGTGCATCTCGGCGAGCGGAATCGGGCTCTTCCGGTCGAGCGCCCGCAGGTAAAGCTCCCACTCCCTGAGCACTGCATTCACGTAAGGGTCGCCGACCGTCGTGCTCTGCGTGATGCGCGAGTTGCAGCCGCAGTAGGTGCAGAGCGAGCGGCAGAAAGGGATGTGGACGTAGACGGCCGCGCCCGAGCCTTCCCGCTCCGTCTCGTCGAGTCCGCGCGCGACCGACTCGATCCACTCTTCAGTGGTCGGGCTGGTGTCCCAATGAAGAATCGTCGGATAGCTCGTGTAGCGCGGGCCGGGCACGTCGTACTTTTTCAGAAGTTCGTTGGCGGTCTCGATCATGATGCCTCTTCGTCGCTTCAAGTCTCTCGCGGGCCGAACGGCTTGCGAATTTTTCTTTCAAGGTTGAGGAATAATCCCCACTCCCTTTAACCGCCCGCGCCCCTTTGACTCTCCTGCGCCCTGCGGTTCGCCGCCATCGACTTCAAATTTCACCTGACTTCACTGCCTACGGCCTTGCGCCTTGCGCTCTCGGCTCGCCGTCAAGGTCAACGTGGCATGAAGGGTGCAACCGCTGTGCCTCGGATTGGAAGAGAGAGGAAGAGCAGTAGGCAGTAGACAGTAGGCAGTAGACAGTAGGCAGTAGACAGTAGGCTCCGCTCGGCGTGGGTTGACATTCACCCTCGGGCGATTCGAGAGCAAAGATTTTTCTACTGCCTACTGCCTACTGCCTACTGCCTACTGCCTACTGCCTACTGCCTACTGCCTACTGTTTACCGCCTACTGCTCTTCCTCTCCGGCGAAGGACGCGAGGCTCTTTTCGTTCGGGATGGTGAGGCTTCGCCCTTCGAGTCGGACGAGGCCGTCGTGTTGGAGGCGAGAGAGAGCGCGTGAGACCACCTCGCGCACCGAGCCGACGCGGGCGGCGATCTGCTGGTTGGTGTGTGTCAGCTCGACCCGCAGCCCTTCGCCCGTCCGCTCTCCCTTGGCGCGACCTTCGGCGAGGAGGAAGCGCGCGAGACGCTGCCCGACCTCACGCAAGCTGAGCGTCTCGACCAGCTCGGCGCAGCGTCGCAGGCGGCCGGCGAGTACCTTGAGCGCGGCCAGAGCGATCTCCGGGTGTTCGAGCGAGAGGCGGCGCACGTCGCGCTTGTCGATGAAGAGCACGGTCGTCTCC
>JBJMGQ010000563.1:0-6353 GCA_045807845.1 Pyrinomonadaceae bacterium
AGCTTCTCGAGCGCCGGAACAGAACGCAGGTACGCCACTCCACCACCAGGGACAACGCCCTCTTCGACCGCCGCACGTGTGGCATTCAGGGCATCCTCAACCCGGGCTTTCTTCTCCTTCATCTCCGTTTCGGTCGCGGCCCCCACGTTGATCACGGCCACACCACCGACGAGCTTCGCCAGACGCTCCTGCAACTTCTCGCGGTCGTAGTCCGACGTGGTGTCCTCGATCTGAACTTTGAGCGTCTTCACGCGCGCCTGCAAGTCGGAGGCGGCGCCCGCACCGTCAATGATCGTCGTACTGTCCTTGTCGATCACAACCTTCTTGGCGCTTCCCAAATCTTCGAGCTTGACGCTCTCAAGCTTGACCCCGAGGTCTTCGCTGACAACCTGCCCGCCCGTCAAGACGGCCACGTCTTCGAGCATGGCTTTGCGGCGGTCGCCGAAGCCGGGTGCCTTCACCGCCGCGACGTTGAGCGTGCCGAGCAGCTTATGCACCACCAGGGTCGCCAGCGCTTCGCCGTCCACGTCTTCCGCGATGATTAGAATCGGCCGTGCCTGCTTGGCGGCCTGCTCAAGCACGGGCAGGATGTCCCGCATCGAAGATATCTTCTTCTCACTGATGAGAATGACAGGGTCTTCGAGCACGGCCTCCATGCTTTCCGCATCGGTCACGAAGTAGGGCGAGAGGTAGCCGCGGTCGAACTGCATCCCTTCGACGAATTCAAGGTCGGTCTCCATCGTCTTCGACTCTTCGACCGTGATGACGCCGTCCTTGCCGACCTTGTTCATCGCCTCGGCGATGAGCGCGCCGATGGTCGCGTCGCCGTTGGCCGAAATCGTCCCGACCTGCGCGATCATCTCGCCCTTGACCGGCTTTGCCATCTTCTTGATCTCAGCCGTCGCGCGCTCGACGGCCTTGTCGATGCCGCGCTTGAGGGCCATCGGGTTCGCGCCCGCCGCGACGGTCTTGACGCCCTCGCGGAAGATGGCCTGCGCGAGCACGGTCGCCGTGGTCGTGCCGTCGCCCGCCACGTCCGAAGTCTTCGACGCGACCTCGCGCACCATCTGCGCGCCCATGTTCTCCATTGAGTCTTTGAGGTCGATCTCCTTCGCCACCGTCACGCCGTCCTTCGTAATCGTCGGGCTGCCGTATTTCTTATCGAGCACGACGTTGCGCCCCTTCGGCCCGAGCGTAATCTTGACCGCGTCCGCCAACTGGTTGACGCCGCGCAAAATCGCCGCGCGCGACTCGCCGCCTTGAACTATTCGCTTTGCCATAATCTTTCTCTTTTCCCCTGACCAAAACTTGTATGAACGCCCCGGAAGTAGCTTCCAACGAGCTAGTGTCCCGCGGAGAATTACTTGCTGTCCTTCTTGCTCCCGCTGCCCGCCGACCCGGCCGCCGCGCCCGCGCGATGGATGATTCCGAGAAGCTCGTCCTCACGCATGATGAGGTACTCCACGCCGTCAATCTTGACTTCGGAGCTGCTGTACTTGCCGAAGAGGACGCGGTCACCGGCCTTCACGTCCAACGGTTGACGCGTTCCGTCCTTCTTGTACTTGCCTTCGCCGACGGCGATGACCTCGCCCTCCTGCGGCTTCTCCTTCGCCGAGTCGGGGATGATGATGCCGCCGCGCACCTGCTCGCCTTCCTCAATGCGTTTCACAATCACTCGGTCATGTAATGGTTTGATATTTGTCGTCATGGCTGGCGTCGCTCCCTCGTAGGTGTCTACCGAATCGGATTGGCTGTGGGCTTCAGGTGATCCGGAGAATCCCGGAGGAGCTGAGAAGAGAGTAAGCGGACTCGGTTCTGTACCAACGTACGCTAGACAACGATATATGTCAAGTGTAGGATATAGACCGCATCCGAGATACATCGTATATGATAAATAGTGGATCACGGAAGGGAGGTAGGTTTTGATCGAGATTAGAATCGACGCGTTACTGGAAGAGCGCGGGCGGACTTTCTACTGGCTGGCGAAGGAGACGGGCATCAGCCACACAACCCTGTGGCGCTTGAAGAAAGGCAGGGCGGTGGGCATCAATTTTCCCACGCTGGAGCAGATTTGCCGGACGCTGAGCTGTCAACCGGGCGACGTGCTGAAGCTGGCGGAAGAGAAGAAGGCGGGCAAGAAGCGCGCGGCGAAGGGGCGTTGATTCGTCAGAAGCTCACGCTCTCGGGGGCGCTCCTGCCGGACTCGATGGCTTGACAAGCTTCAATATCTTTATGCAAGTCGATAAAAACATAGACGTGCAAAACGAAAATCGTACTGACACGCCGTTGCGAACGGCGATCTCAAATCGTTGGCTGACGCGCCTCTTCGGATGCAGGCACCGCAACATGAGCCCTCCTTTCACGGGGGGCGGAGAAACATATCGCTCCTGCATGAGATGCGGCGCGCGCCGGCTGTTTAATGTGGAGCGGGGCAAGATGACGGGGGCTTATTACTACGCTCCGCTTTCCTCTCTCTATTAACCCCATTTTCCAAACGACTCCCAAAGGGAGAAAGGTAGAGATGGCGACAGATAATTTACTGGGCGCGACGGTCAGGATACGCCGCGGCTGGCACGGAGGCAGAACCGGGGAAGTGGTCGCCTTCGACCATCAAGTGGGCCCGACTTCTTCATATACCTCGATTAAAGTTAAGCTCAAGGGGAGCCTACAGCCCGTGATGATCTACAGTCTCGACGAGTTGGAGACGCTCTCTGAACCGGCGAGCGCCTCGGAGCTTCCCACCAACCCGCCGGAGTTGCTGAAGGTCGTTTGAGCTTTACGCGGCGGCGGCTTCCAGCAGGTGCCTGATAGTGGAAATCAACTTGGAAGAGTCCGGCTTGACGAGGTAGGCGTTTGCCCCGGCGAGCATCCCCGCCTTGATGTCGGCTGGGGAGGCGTGGCCGGAGAAGATGACGATGGGCGTGCGTGCGTCCGAGGCGCGAATCTGTTCGCACAAGGAGAGCCCTTTGACGCCCCGCGGCCCGCCGTCGAGGATGTATAGGCTAAACTGCTCGTGCTCCATCAAACGGAGGGCGGCGTGCACGTCAGGCGCGACGGCGGCGTCGAAGTCGGACAAGCCCAGCTTGAACTTGAGCATGTCACGGGTGTCCGCGTCGTCTTCAACGCAGAGGATGCGATTGTCTGGTATGGGTGGCACCTTTCTAAACTAGCGAGGCGAGATTGTTGACCGCTTGGGCGTTCCGGGCAGGACTATACCTTATGCGCGTGGGTTTGTACGTGCGACAGCACACTTATGCGACAAATTAGAGAACGATGAGGGGCAGGCGCTCAGACGAGCAGGCGGTCGTACTCGTCTTTAACCACCCGGTAGCACTCGCAGACCGCCGCTTCCAAAGCGCGGCGGTCGAGGACAGTGATGTGGCCGCGCACGTAAGAGATGAGCCCCTGCTCTTGCAGCCGCCCGGCCGCGTGTGTGACGCCTTCGCGGCGCACGCCGAGCATGTTGGCGATCAGCTCCTGCGTCATGACTAGCTCGTCCGAGTCTAGTCGGTCGTGGCTCAAAAGCAGCCAGCGGCAGAGTTGCTGCTCTATCGTGTGGAGGCGGTTGCAGACCGCGGTCTGTGACATCTGGGTCATCAGCGCCTGCGTGTAGCGCAGGAGCAGGCGTTGAAACTCCCTTCCCCGCGCGAACTCATCCTGAAGCACCTGCGTCTTCATCCGGAGGGCTGAGCCGGCGCTCTGCACGACGGCGCGGTTGGGCACGGTGTCGCCGCCCATGAAGAGAGCGACGCCGACCAGCCCCTCGTTACCGGCCACGCCCATCTCGGCCGACGAGCCGTTCTCCATCAGGTAGAGCAGAGAGATGATGGCGTTGGTCGGGAAGAAGATGTAGCTCTGCCGCCCGCCGGATTCATAGATGACCTCGCCGAGCGCGAAGGAGACGTGCCCTAGATGTGGCAGGAGGCGCTCTATCTCTTCCGGGGGCAGCCGAGCCAGCAGCCGATTCCCCAACGGCTCAACCGTACCCTCAGCCATCACGAATCTCCCTTCACTGCTCACTCTCAAGAGAGTATACGCCCGATATGTGTGCTGTAACACAGACGCGCCGGATGATATCGAGTATATTGGCTGTACCTGTTCTTGCAGAATTCAACTCTCGACATCAGGACTCGAATACGCAACATCTTCTCGTGCCGTCTGCTGGTTTCAAGACGGGTCACAGCCAAGGAGATAATGCCAAGTGTCTAACAAGTCTCGACCGCCGCCAATCCGCAACCAGCTTCTTGCCGCCCTGCCGGGAGAAGAGTACGAGCGCCTGCTCCCCCATCTTCAATCCGTCTCCCTGCCGTTCATGGAAGTTCTCTATGAGGGCGGAGAGCCTATCAGGCACGTCTATTTCCCCGACGACGGGCTCATCTCGCTGTTAATCGTCATGGAAGGTGAGACGGTCAGGGAGATCGGCGTCATCGGTAACGAAGGGATGTTAGGCACCGCGGTGGCGCTCGGGGTGAAGACGGCCACGACCCGCGCGCTCGTCCAGTTGCCGGGTAGTGCCATGCGCATGAAGGCCGGGGCGCTCAGAGATGAGCTCGGGCGGGGCGGCGCGCTCCCGCACGTGCTGCGAAGCTACGCCCACGAGCTTTTCACACAGGTTGCTCAATCGGCGGCCTGCGTCAGCTCGCACGCGGTGGACAAGCGCCTCTCGCGCTGGCTGTTGATGACGCACGACCATGCGCCGGGGGGCGAGTTCGAGATGAAGCACGAGTTCATGGCGATGATGCTCGGCGTGACCCGTTCCGTGGTGACGAGGGCCGCCGGGCATCTCCAAAAGGAGGAGATGATCCGCTACACACGCGGGCAGGTGACCGTCCTCGACCGGGGAAGGCTTGAGGCAACCGCCTGCGAATGCTACGGGGTGGTGAAAGCAGAGTACGCGCGTAACGCGTACACTTGGAGAACCTGAGATGGCAGAGATGCGCTCTACAAATGAGAACCTCGGGTCATGCAAAAAGGGAGACAGTGATGAGCGAAGATGAGAAGATAGTGGACGCGAGTTCGTTGGAGTTCAAACGAGGCGTCGAGGCCGGGCTGAATTCCGAAGAGGACACGAAGAACTGGAAGGCCGGGAACGAATTGGGCCGGGAGCTGAAAGAAGAGGGCGAGGAAGAGGATGCAGGACAATAAACTTGCCGCCGACGAGGCCCGCCGCGAGATGCAGCATGAGTCCGTCAAGGCGCAGGTCGAGGGCGACGTGAACGCCGAAATTGCCGCGCGCGCCGAGCGCACGACGCCCGCCGAAGCGCAGAAGTTGGAGCAGGTCGCGGGTGAGTTTCGCGGCAAGGCGATTGACGAGGTCGTCGTCACGGAGCGCGAGGTCGAACGCGCGCGAGGCATGGCGCGCGTTTCGCAGGTTGTCGATTACATCTTCTACGTCATCTATGCCTTGCTCGCCGTACGCCTCCTGCTCGCATTGATGGCAGCTCGTTCGAGCGCCGGGTTCGTGCAGCTCATCTACACCGTGACCGCCCCGCTCTACCGGCCGTTTCGCGGAATCGTGGCGAGCCCGACGGCTGAAGGGGGCTACACGCTCGCCCTGCCTATCGTGATTGCGATTATCGTCTACGCGCTGGTGCACGCCGGCATCAACGGGTTGCTACGGTTAATCGCACACCGTAAAACCGAGATTTAACTTGTTCGCGTGTGTGACACGCGGGAGGCATTATGAGTGAAAACGTAGAACCCGTTCCGGACAAGTCAACTCCTGTGGGGCGGCGCTTCATCATCTATGCAGGCGTGCTGCTCGTCGTCTTCCTGCTCGGCTTAGTCCCGATGTGGCTTCAGGCGCGCGCCTCCGCCGCGCGGCTCGCCGACGCGGAACGCCGGTTAACACTCGTCGGGATGCAGGCTAACCTTGCCTCGGCGGCGATTGACGCGCGGCGCGGCGACTACGAGCCGGCCCGGCAGGCCGTGAGCCAGTTCTTCACCTCCTTACGCGCAGAGATTGACAAGGGGGATACTTCGGGCTTTACAGAGGCTCAAAGGGCGGGAGTGCAACCGTTGTTTGCCGGACGTGATGAGATTATCACCCTGCTCGCACGCAGCGATCCCGCTTCCGCCGACCGCCTGTCAGACTTGTACGTGACATACCGCAAGGCGGTGGGCGGCTGAAGCTGTGAGCTAAGAAAGACGTTGACATCCTTAAAGCCGAAAGCAACAGTAAAAAGCAGAAGGGTGGATAAGCAGAGGGCGGCTCTCATCGACGAATGATGAGAGCCGCCCTCTGCTTATCGCTCTGGCTTTGTCCTACTCGCTGACGCCGGAGGCGGCCGGCGCCGTGACGGCCTTGGGGTCGTAGGGCGTCTTGAGGTACTCCTTGGCGGCGCGCTGTGCGC
>JBJMGQ010000564.1:0-2864 GCA_045807845.1 Pyrinomonadaceae bacterium
CGACGCGCGCGCGTCGCCTTCGAGCGCGGGATTCTGCAAGAGCTGCGCGTAACCGTGCAGCGTCGCCAACGCGTTCTTGAACTCGTGCGCGAGCCCGGCCGACATCTCGCCGAGGCTTTCGAGGTTGCGTTTGCGCGCGACCGTCTCGCGCAGTTCCGCAACCTCCGTGATGTCCGAGAGCATGCAGAGCACGCCGCGCGAGTCGCCCGTTGGAGACGGGTCAATCGGCGCGACCGTCACGCCGAGCCTGCGACGCCGCGAGCCCCCGAGCGTCACCAACACCTCCTCGCGCCGGTAGAGCTCGCCGGTGCGCAGACAGTGTTCGACCAGCACGATCAACGACGGCGCGCGCGCCAGCAGCGTGCGGTAATGCCAGCCTCCCGCGCGCAGGTCTCCGCCACGCTCGCCCTCGTCTCTGCCGAGCAGCGCGTAGGCCGGTGCGTTGGCCACGGTCGCGTAGCCTTCGGAGTTGAAGGCGACGAGTCCCGAAGGGAGGCTCGCGACGACGCGCTCGCTGAACTGCTCGGCGGTGGCGGCGCGTTCGGCGGCGCGTGCGCTGAGGCGTTCGAGCGCGCCCTGTTTGGCGCGGAGCTGCGCGACGACCTCCTGAAAAGTTTCGAGCACGAACTCCGACTCGTCCCGCGCGCGGCCCTTCGCCGAAGACTCGACGGGCGCGCGCTCGGCCTCGTCCACGAGTTGCCTGTAGGGCCTGAGCAGCCAGCGCGGCAAAAGCAGGATGGAGGGGACGCTGATGACGAGCGTGAGGACGAAGACCGTGTAGAGCACAGGCGCGCGCTCTGCACGCGTCGCGGGCGACAGCACCACCAGCGTCAGCGTGAACAGGTTGGCGAGCAGCAACAGCCCCACCAACAACGCCAACGCCAACTGCATCCGGTTTTCGTTACGGGGCATGGTGAAAGCAGTAGCCAGTAGACAGTAGACAGTAGAAGAGCCTTCGTCAGTTAAACCTTGCGGTTGTCTTCATTAGTAGAAGAGCGGAGCCTACTGACTAGTGACTGCTGACTACTTTTCCTCAGAATGTTCCCACGTACCAGTCGATGATGCGCGTGCCGAGGAGGAGGCTGACGAGCGAGCCGAGGCCAAGGAAGATGCCGAAGGGAAGGAGCATCTGCATGTCGCGCTCGCCGCGCCGGAGCATCGCGGCCACGCCCGCGAGCGAGCCTGTCAAGACGCCGACGAAGATAGTTAAGAACGTCAGCGGCCAGCCGAGAAACGCGCCCACCATCAACATCATCTTCACGTCGCCGAGCCCCATCGCCTCGACCCCGCGTGCGCGCTCCCACAGCCAACCGACGAGCCACAGGAACCCGCCGCCCGCCAAAGCGCCGAGCACAGCGCCGCCCAGCGAGAGCAGCCACGCGGGCGTGTGCTCGCCGCCGAGCGCAGCCACGCCGTAGAGATTCGGTACTATCGCTCGCGCCACGAGCGCGAGCGCGGCGCCCGGATAGGTGATGACGTTTGGCAGAAGCATGTGCTCTGCGTCGATGAAGACGAGGGCGATGATGGCCGCGACGAAGGCGAGGTCGAAGGGGAGCGAGAGCGTCAGCCCCGAGTGGAGCAGATACGTCAGCGCGAAGAGCGCGCCCGTCAACATCTCCACCGCCGGATAGCGCGCCGAGATGGGGGCGCGACACGAGCGGCAGCGACCCCGGAGGACGGCCCAACTGATGACGGGGATGTTATCGTACGGCCGGATCGCCGTGTCGCACGTGGGGCAGTGCGAAGCTGGGAAGGCGATTGACTCCTCGCGCGGGACGCGGTGGATGACGACGTTGAGGAAGCTGCCGATGATGGCGCCCAGCGCCGCGACTGCCGCGACGATGAAGTAGTTCGGCAAGCCCGTCAGCGGCTCGTGTGTCACGAATCTTTGAAGAATGTCCATTCGATGTGGATGAAGAAAGAAGAATGGTTAACGCCGAACGCCGCTTGACGCGTGGCGCCCTATTTGCATATTAAAGGTTTATCATGCTTTGTGAAAGGCGGAATAATACAGTGATTCATCTGAACGTTTCGAAGAGGGGGGCGGCGCATTGAACCCTCGCAAACCTATCTACGCGATGATGTTGATTGGCGCCGCCGCCATCCTCGCGCTGACCTTCGCGCCCTACGCGTTGATGAAGGACGCGCGCAGAGCCGCCGCCGCGTACATACAGGTTCCGCTCAGCCGCACGACAACGGCCGTGCCCGCGTCAGCCGTGCCCGCGCCGACGCCCGCGCCAACGCCCGCGCCTGCGCCCGCCTTCGACGTGGCCGGCTGGTACACGGGGCGCGGTGACGACCCCGCGCGCCACGCGCTGCTCGTGCAGTCGCTCGACGGCCGCGTCACGTTCGCGGAGCATAACGCCGACGCGGCATACAACCCGGCCTCGCTCGTCAAGCTCACGACCTCGCTCGTCGCGCTGCACAAGCTCGGCAAAGATTACCGGTTCGAGACGAAGCTCTACATCGAAGGCGACGTGGACAAGTCGGGCGTGTTGCATGGCCGGCTCGTCGTCGCGGGAGGCGACCCGACCTTCGGCGACTTCCACGCGGCGCTCGTGGCGAAGAAGCTGGCCGAGCGCGGCATCAAGAAGTTTGAGGGCGAGCTGGCCGTCACGCCGAACTTCGTCTTCAACTTCACGGACAAGCCCGAAGAGTCTGCGCAGCGACTCGCCAAGGCCGTCAAGCTCACCCCGAAGACGTTCGCCGTAACGGAAGCTCCGGCCGGCGAGCCGGCGTTCGCGGTGCTCTCGTACCCTCTGCACGACATTCTGCTCTACATGAACGCGCATTCGAGCAACTTCGTCGCCGAGCGTCTGGGCGCGCTTGTCGGCGGGCCCGATGGCGTGCGCTCGTTTCTCATC
>JBJMGQ010000565.1:0-4200 GCA_045807845.1 Pyrinomonadaceae bacterium
GTGGTTTCCTGAACCTCAAGCAGAGCGCGCAGGGCGAAATTCATGCGAACAAAAGAAGCCGGATAACCTTCGCGCAGGAGATGTGCCGAACGACACCAACGCCGCTACCGCCTAGTGCCACGTCGCCGGATGAACAGTCCCCGGCGGCGAGGGGCGGAATCGACCTGAGCTGTTTACGTTCGACCAGAAGCGAGCGGGCTTATGATGTGGGGAAAGTAGCGGGGGCGTCAAGCGATAAAGTAGGCAGAAGGCAGTAGACAGTAGGCAGTAGGGCTGTTGTTTGAGCTACTGCCTACTGTCTACTGCCTTCTGCCTACTGAATTTTTATGGTCTGCGGCGGCGCGCGGCGGGTGTGTTTGACGCGGGCGGCTTGGGTTGTGTGTCGTCGGGCTCGCTGGGGGAGGGGGTCGCGGAGGGGCGCAGGGCGCGGTTCATGCGCCTCTGCAACATCAGTTGCCGCTGCGCTTGCTGGCGCAGTGTGCGGAAGAGTTGGAGCTGTTCGCTGGTGAGCACGCGGCGGATCTTCAGCTCGGTCGAGGCGCGCAGGAGCGTGAGGGCGGACTGTGCCTGTGACAACTCGCGCGAGCGCTGCGCGATCAGCTCCTCGTCAACGGAGTCGGCGTAGATGGCCTCGTCGAGCGCGCGGCGCGCGAGCCGCACGCGGCGCGTGTGTGCGCGCATCTCGGCGTCGCTCTGTGTCCGAATCTCGCGCAACTGTTGGCGCTGCTCGGGCGACAGATTGAGCCGTTGCATCAGGTTCAGTTTACGCGCGGGTTGTTGAGGCGTCGCCGGCTGCTGCGCCTGTGGCTCCTCCTGCTGCTGCGCCGTGGCACAGAGCGGGAGCAGGAGGGACAGACCGACGACGACGGTTGCCGCGAGACGTTCTACGGTGAAGATGTTTTTAAGCGATGCTCTCATCAAAGACCTCGGGCGCCTTTAGTAACTGCCGCTCAGAAGGTCAGACAGACGCGGCAGGTTGTCCTCGGCGAGTTGGGAGTCGTCGTGGTTCGACGTGCGCCGCGGCGCGCGCTTGCGTCGCGGCGCGTTCGGGCTCGAAGACTGTTGCGAACTTTTGCTCTCCTCGTTGACATTAACGATCTGCTCCGGCCCTTGCTGGTTAGTCCGTTCCTTAATCTCGACGATGGCTTGCGACTTCGCCTCCGCGACCTTCTGCGCGACGATGGCGTTAACCTGCTCGTCAGTGTAGCCAACCTGCGTCGGAGCTTGAACCGGTTCCTTGATAACTTTCTCTGTGACGCCCGCGCGGAAGGCGAGGCCGCCCGCGCCCCAGCGAACCTCCGCGCGCGCCAGAGTCAACGCGAGGAGCGCGCAGACCGCGAGCGTCGCGGCGAAGGCCCCCGCGCGCAGCCACAGCGGCGAGAGCGAGAAGAACTCGCGCAGCGCCGCACGCGCGGAACGCTTTCGGGGCGCGGCCGGATGAGCCTGTACGTTGGGCGCGAATGCCTCTTCGATGTTCAGAGAGGGAACTGTGCCGAGCGCCTCCGCGCGCCAAGCGTCCAGCCCCGCGCGCACGCCGCCGAACGCCGCAAGCTCTTCGCGACAGACGGCGCACGCTTCGAGGTGACGGCGGAACAGTCCGGCCTCCTCCTGCGTCGCCTCGCCGTAGAGGTACGCGACCAACTCTTCGCCGCGCGCGCAGCCGCGGGGCGTCGTCGTCGTGGCGTCCGTTCTCTCACTCATCTCGGGGCTCCCTCCAACTCGAACCTCTCCAACTTCAAACGCAACTGCTTGAGCGCCGTGTAGAGACGGCTCTTGACGGTGCTCAAAGGAATCTGAAGCGCGCCGGCTATCTCCTGAAACGTCAGCTCCTCGAACTCCTTCATCAGGACGACCTCGCGCAACTCCTGCGGGAGCGAGGCCACTGCGCGCCTCACGGCCACGGCGCGCTGCTTCGACTCCGACGCGTGCGCGGGCGAGGCATCAGCGCCGGTCGAAAGCAACTGCTCGCGTCCTGCTTCGATCTCTTCCTCAAGACCCGTCTCGGCGCGGACGCGCGCGCGGCGCTGGCGCGTGATGCACTGGTTGACCGCGATGCGGTGCAGCCAAGAGGAGACCTGCGCCTCGCCGCGGAAGCGCGGCAGGTTGCGGTAGGCCGCGATGAAAGTCTCCTGCGTGGCGTCGCGCGCGTCTTCGACGCTGCCCGTGATGCCGTAGGTCAGCGCGTAAATCTTGCGCTCCCAACGGCGCACGACCTCGCCGAAGGCGTCGCCGTCCCCAGCCAGCGCGCGTTCCACCAACTGCTCGTCGGTCGTCAAAGTCACCCCAGCAAACTGCACGAGCCTCCAACCCCCGAGCGCCTTGGGCTAACGCGCGCTCGAAAGCTTTGACGCCCGTCTAAGCCTCAAAGTCTGGAAAGTTTATGGCCGATTTGTTCATGAAAATCGTAGGGTTAAACGTCGGCCAAATATTGACAACACGGAGTGCCGGTTCGTACTATGGATTGAGCCGGCGGCCGCTAGGGGTCTTGGGCCTGCCGGGCTTCCGTTCAAACGTCGGCACGCCTGATTCTATCCTTTCGGTCAATATTTCTCCTTCATGTTCGAAAAACTTCCGCGCGTACGTCTGCTCTACATCGTCCTCGGGACGCTGCTCGTTGTCGGGCTCCTTCCGCTCGGGATGGCCGGTTGGATGCTCTCGGGGCGGAGCGCGGACGAGCTGCGACAGATCGAGGGGCGCTATCAGGCGCAGCTCGTGCAGGACAAGGCGCGGCAGATTGAGCTGTACGGCCAGCGCTACCGCGAGGTCGTCACAGGGCTTGCGCGCGCCTTCGAGTTGACGGGCGGCGTCGGCGTGCTCGGGCAGAAGGGCAGCGACGAGCGTCTGCAAAAAGCGGTCGAGGCCGACCGCAATCTCGACGCCTTAGCCATCATGCCCGTCGCGGGCACGCCGCACGTCGCGTACAAGCCCGACGCCATCACGCGCGAAGAGGTCAACGCGCGTCTCAACGCCTCGCTCGCAGAGATGGCCGAGCCGGGGGTGCGCATCAGCGGCCCGCACCTCCTGCGTTCGAGTCAGGAGATGGCGCTCACCATCGCCGCGCCCGTTATGGGCGGCCCAGACTCGAACGAGGTCATCGCGGCCGTCGTCGCCGTCATCTCTTTTCAGGAGGTCTTCGCCTCCGTCCAGCAGCCCGCCTCTCTGTCGGAGAGTGAGCTGCTCGAACGCGGGATGCCGGTCATCTTCGTCGTCAACTCCGAAGGTCGCGCCGTCGCGCACCCGGACGCGCGCGTCGCATACGCCGAGCGCTCGATGTTGGACTTGAAGGTCGTGCAGGATTGGAGCGCTACGGGTCGGCAGGTGAAGTCCGCGCTCGCCCCCTTCAACGCAGAGCGCGAGGGTGTGGAAGTCCGTATGCTCGGCGCCTATGCGACCGCGCGGCTCGACGAGCACACGCCGCTCGGCGTCATCGCCATTCAGGACGAGCACGCGGCGCTTCAGTCGGTGACGGACATGCGCCGGCAGACGCTCTACATCAGCATGCTCGCGGCCTCCTTCGCGCTGCTCATCGGCTTCCTCTTCGCCAAGCAGCTCACGCAGCCCGTGCGCGAGCTTGCCGCGGGCGCGCACCGCATCGCGGGCGGCGACTTCTCGCAGCGCATCGCCGTGCGCAGCCGCACGGAGCTGGGCGATTTGGGTGAGTCGTTCAACCAGATGACCGACCAGCTCGAACACTACATCGAAGACCTGCAAAGCTCCGCCGAGGAGAACCGGCAGCTCTTCATCGGCACGGTCAAGGCGCTCGCCGCCGCCATCGACGGCAAAGACCCGTACACGCGCGGCCACTCGGAACGCGTCGCGCGCTTCTCGCTCGCCATCGGCGAGAGCTTGGGGCTGCCCGACGACGAGATGGAGAAGCTGCGCATCAGCGCTCTGCTTCACGACGTAGGCAAGATTGCCATCGAGGACAACATCCTGAAGAAGCCCGCCGCGCTCACGCCCGAAGAGTTCGAGGTGATGAAGCAGCACCCGCAGAAGGGCTTCAAGATCATGTCGCAGATTCCCGCGATGAAGGACTTCCTGCCGGGCATGTACATGCATCACGAGATGATGGACGGCAAGGGCTACCCGCAGGGACTCAAAGGCGACGAGATACCGATGCAGGCGCGCATCGTCTCGGTGGCCGACACCTTCGACGCGATGACGACCGACCGTCCTTACCAGAAGGGGATGAGCCTCGAA
>JBJMGQ010000566.1:0-11492 GCA_045807845.1 Pyrinomonadaceae bacterium
CGCCTTCGCCCAGCGCCCGAGCGCGCGACCGCCGATGAGTCCCGCTTGATAGTTGTTCGCGCCGAAGTAGGTCGCGCCCGGGTGCGGGATGTCGATGGCGATGACGGGGATGTTGGCCTCGATGAACTTCGACGAGATGATCGACGCGACCTGCTCGAAGGCTTGGAATTCGAGCACGAGATCAACGTGCTCGCGGACGAGGATGTCTGCGTTGCGCAGCGCACGCGTCGGGCTGTAGCGGTTATCCACGGTGACGAGCGGTATCTGCTCGCGGTCTGCTGAACGCTGCACGCTCGCGCTCACTTCACGCGAGAACTCCGAGTCGGTGGCCTGCGCGGCGAAGCCGAGGCGGAAGCCGTGGCCGCCGAGCGGCCTGACGAGACTGCGGTAAGCGTTCTTGCCCGCGCGCTCCAAGAGGCCGCCGCGGACGAGGCTCTGCGCCAGCCTGTGGGCCGTCGTCTTGCTCAAGCCCGTCCGCCCCACGAGGTCGCGCAAGCCCAAGAGTTCGCCTTCGTGCCGGAAGGCTTTGAGAAGGGCGCAGGCGCGAACCACGGCCTCGGCGACGACGGGCTCTTTGTCCATCGGTCAGAATTCCGTTCCGCATCTCGGAATGTTGGTCGAGCCAACAAATTATACACGAACCGCGATTTTGCAGGAGAATTTTGCCGTGCGTTCCGCATCGTGGAATCCGCGACGCTGCTAAAACTTTTGCTTGTAGCTTCAGAAGAAGGCATCTAAGCTCCGCCGGACACCACAATTGACGAGAGCCTGACGACCCCCGTCGGGCTTCGACTCACAACCCCAAGCAGTCTTCTTTCAAAGCGGTAGAGACAAAACGAATGCTCATGAAGAATCTCAGGACGGGTCTGATTTTGGCGGCGGCGCTCTTCGTGCTCACGACGACGACGAGGGCACAATATCTGATGGAGAACCTCGGGCGCGGCGTCATCGCCATTCGCCAGAACGCGACGGACGTGTACGTCGGCTGGCGCCTCTTAGGGACGGACTCCTCTTCGGTCGCCTTCAACCTCTACCGCTCGACCGGCGGCGGGCCGGCCATCCAGATCAACGCGGCGCCCATCATCGACAGCACGAACTTCGTCGATACGGGCGCCGACCTCACACAGTCGAACGCCTACTATGTGCGCCCGGTCGTGGGCGGCGTCGAGCGTGCGCCAAGCGCGGCCTTCACGCTCCCTGCGAACGGCCCCGCGCAGCAGTACCTCAACATCCCGCTTCAGATTCCGGCCGGCGGCACGACGCCCGACGGCGTCGCCTATACCTACACCGCCAACGACGCTTCGGTCGGCGACGTGGACGGCGACGGCGAGTACGAGATTCTTCTCAAGTGGGATCCCACGAACTCGAAGGACAACTCGCAGAGCGGCTACACGGGCAACGTCTACCTCGACGCCTACAAGCTCAACGGCACGCGCCTCTGGCGCATCGACCTCGGGCGCAACATCCGCGCCGGTGCGCACTACACGCAGTTCATGGTCTATGACCTCGACGGCGACGGCAAAGCCGAGGTCGCTTGTAAGACCGCACCCGGCACGGTTGACGGTCAAGGTCACAACGTCCTCCTCTCCGGCGATGACCCCGCAGCCGACTATCGCAACTCGGCGGGCTACATCCTTTCGGGGCCCGAGTACCTGACGGTCTTCAACGGCCTGACGGGCGCGGCGATGGCGACGACCTCTTACGACCCGCCGCGCGGCAGCGTCTCCGCGTGGGGCGACTCTTACGGCAACCGCGTTGACCGCTTCCTCGCGGGCATCGCTTATCTCGACGGGCACCGGCCGAGCCTCGTCATGGCACGCGGCTACTACACGCGCGCCTACGTCGCTGCATGGAACTGGCGCGACGGTCAGCTCTCGAAGGTCTGGGCCTTCGACTCGGGCCACACCGGAACGTCTAGCCCAAACTCGGCGTGGCGCGGTCAGGGCTCGCACTCCTTGACCATCGGCGACGTGGACGGCGACGGCAAGGACGAGATTACATACGGTGCCGCCGCCATCGACGACGACGGCAAGGGGCTCTACTCGACCGGCCTCGGCCACGGCGACGCCTTGCACATGACGGACATGGATCCCGACCGCCCCGGGCAAGAGGTCTGGATGGTGCACGAGGAGCCCGCGAGCTACGGCCCGACCGGGCTTGAGTTCCGCGACGCGAAGACCGGCGCGCTCATCTGGGGGCTCTCGGGCGAAGGCGCCGACGTGGGGCGCGGGAACGCCTTTGACATCGACCCGACGCACAGAGGGTATGAGATGTGGGGCTCGCGCGGCGGGCTGATGGCCGCCGACGGGACGGTGATCTCGACGACCAAACCGCCGTCAACGAACTTCGGCGTCTGGTGGGACGCAGACCTTCTGCGCGAGTTGGAGGATGGCACAACCATCTCGAAGTGGAACTGGACGACGCTCAAGAGTACGCCGCTGCTCTCGCCCGCGGGGCTCTCTTCAAACAACGGCACGAAGGCCACGCCCGCGCTCGCCGCCGACATCCTCGGCGACTGGCGCGAGGAGGTCGTGTGGCGCACCGCAGACAACACGGCGCTGCGCATCTACACGACGACCATCCCGGCGACGAATCGCATCTACACGCTGATGCACGACCATCAGTACCGCGAGGCCATCGCTTGGCAGAACACGGCCTACAACCAGCCGCCGCACCCGAGCTTCTACCTCGGCGACGGGATGGGCCCCGTGCCGAAGGCCAACATCGTCACCTCGCTTAACGCCAAGATTGCCGTCATCACCAACGTCACCGACGACACGGGCGCCTCCTCGACCGATAAGATTACGAGCGACGCCGCCATCGTCCTGAGCGGCACCGCGGGCGCCAATAACATCGTCACGCTCGCGCTCGAAGGCATCGGCGAGATCGGCACGGCCACGGCCGACGCCGCGGGCAACTGGAGCTTCGACTACACGGGCGTCACTCTCTCTGAAGGCGCGCACACCTTCACCGCCGTTGCGACCGACGAGGAGGGCGGACAGACCCCCGAGTCCGAGCCCTTCACCGTCACCGTCGATACGACGGCTCCGGCCGCGCCTTCTATCAACAGCATCGGCAGCGGCTCGCTCATCTTCAAGGGCACGGCCGAGGCGGGCACCAACGTCACCGTCACGCGCACGGGCGCGGGCTCGGTCGGCACCGCCACCGCCGGCCCGAACGGCGCATGGTCTTTGACCTACGCCGGCTCGTTGCCGCAGGGCGTGCACACGTTCACCGCGACGGCGGCCGACACCGCGGGCAACGTCAGCCCTTCTTCGTCCGAGTACACGGTGGACACGGGCCTCACGACGCCCACCATCACCAACATCGTCTCGGACACCGGCGCTCTGTCGAACGACCGCGTCACCAGCGACAAGACGCTCGTCATCAACGGCACGTCCGCCCCCGGTCACACCATCACTCTCAGCCGCGCCGACACCGGCGTCATCGGCGCGACCATCGCCGACGGCTCGGGCAACTGGAGCTTTGACTACACGAACACGGTGCTCGCTCCCGGCACCTACACCTTCAACGCGAAGGCCACCGACAACTCGAACCACGACAGCCTCTCTTCCCCCGACTTCGTCGTGACGGTCGAAGACACGCCGCCCACCGTTCTCTCCATCAATCGCCAGAACCCGGCGGGCGCGACCATCAACGGCGGCACAGTCGTCTTCCGCGTCACCTTCAGCGAACAGGTGAGCGGCGTTGACTCCGCAGACTTCGCTTTGACGACGACCGGCTCCACGACCGGCAACATCACCAACGTCTCGGCCAACACGGGCACGACCTTCGACGTGACCGTCGGCCCGGTCGGCGGCACCGGCACGCTGCGTCTCGATTTGAAGGCGAGCGGCACCGGCATCATCGACGTGGCGGGCAATTCGGTCGCGGGCGGCTATACCGCGGGTCAGACCTACACCGTCACCAACAACGCGAGCGGCACGTGGGCGCAGATTGCCACGGGCGGCCTGTGGAGCAATGGTGCCAACTGGCTGAGCGGCACCGTCGCCAACGGCGCGAACAACAACGCCGACTTCAGCGCGCTCAACATCTCGGGCACGAACAACGTCCACCTCGACTCGCCGCGCGTGCTCGGCAACATCATCTTCGGCGACACCAACACGGCGACGGCGGGCAGTTGGCTGCTCGACGGCAACGGCGACCCGTCCAACGGCTTCACCTTCTCGGTCACCACGGGCACGCCGACCATCACCGTCAACGCGCTCGGCACGAATGCGACCGCGACCATCACGACGCCCGTCAACAGCACCGCCGGTCTGGCGAAGGCGGGCGCGGGCACGCTCGTCCTCGCGGGCAACAACTCTTACGGCAGCGCGACCAACGTCAACGCGGGCACGCTTCGGCTCGCAAGCGGCGGCAGTCTGCAAACGACGACGTTGACCGTCGCCGCCGTCTCCGGCACGCAGCTCAATCTCGCGGGCGGCACGCTCAACGCCAGCGGCGTCGTCACGGTCACGCCCGGTACGGCGCCCGGCCTCCTCGTCGTCGATTCGGGCACGGCCAACTTCAACGGCGGGCTGCGCACGACGAACGGCGACGGCGCGACCATCCGCGTCAACGGCGGCACGGTCAACGCGAGCAGCGTCGATCTCCAGCGAGGCAGCTACACGACCTCGCCCGCCTACGGCATCGGCTTCATCACCACGGGCGGCACGACCAACGTCGGCGGCACCTTCGGCGTCGGCACGCTCAACTCCAGCAGCTCGCTCTCGGTCGAGGGCGGCACGCTCACCGTGAACGGCACCATCACGGTTGCCAACCAGCAGACTTCGGGGCGCGGCGGTGCGCTGCGCGTGACGAGCGGCGTCTTCAACGCCGCCGACACCGTTAACGGCATCGTGCTCTCGAAGACCAACGGCACGAACGCCAACAACGTCTCCTTCGCGACCTTCTCGGGCGGTACGAGCACCGTGGAGAAGTTCACGCTCGGCTTCGACTCGACGGTCAACGCCGGTTCGGCGACGCTCGCCCTGAGCGGCGGCTCGCTCTACCTCGGCGGCGGCGGCATCGTCAAGAAGGGCACGAGCGGGCTCGTCACCGCCGTCAACCTTTCGGGCGGCACGCTCGGCGCCGCCGAAGACTGGTCAACGTCGCACCCGCTGGCGCTCAGCAACAGCACCACCATCAAGGCGGCCGACGCCGCGAATCTGCCGCAGTCAATCACGCTCTCCGGCGTGCTCTCGGGCACGGGCGGGTTCACGAAGACGGGCGAGGGCACGCTCACGCTCTCCGCCGCGAACACCTACACCGGCGCGACCACGGTCAACACCGGCACGCTCCGCGTGAGTGGTAGCATCGCCGCGGGCGGGGCGTTCACCATCAACAACGGTGCGACGCTCTCGGGCTCGGGCACCGTCAGCCGCGCCGTGACGTTGAGCACCGGCGCCGCCGTCGCGCCCGAAGGCGCGTCGCCCGTTGCGACGCTCGGCGCAAGCTCGCTCGCTTGGCAGGGTGGCGCGGAGATGGACTTCGACCTCGCGGCTGCCGGCTCCGACCGGCTCGCGCTCTCGGGCGCGTTGACGAAGGGCGCGGCGGGCTCGTTCGAGTTCGTCTTCAACCCGGCCGCTAACCTCGCGCCCGGTACGACCTACACGCTCGTCACCTTTGGCTCGACCAACTTCAACGTCACGGACTTCACCTACTCGGGTCTGCCCGCGGAACTCAAAGGCAGGTTCACGCTCGAAGCCAATGCGCTGAAGTTCACCGTGCTCGACAACGTTGCGCCCGTGCTGCACGCGCCGTCCGACATCACTGTCGAAGCGACCGGCTCCACGGGTGCCGTCGCCAACTACACGGCCACGGCCGAAGACAACCTCGAAGGCGCGCTCGCCGTCAGCTTCAACATCCCCTCGGGCAGCACCTTCCCTCTGGGCACGACGCAGGTCACGGCCACCGCGACCGACTCGGCGGGCAACACCACGTCCGCGACCTTCAGCGTCACCGTGCGCGACACGAAGGGCCCGGCCCTCTCGCTTCCGCCGGACATCGTCGTGGAAGCCGTCTCGGCTCAAGGCGCCGTCGCGACCTTCTCGGCCACGGCCGAAGACACTGTGGGCGGCACCGTGCAGGTCAGCTTGACCCCGCAGTCGGGCAGCACCTTCCCCTTAGGCACGACCGGCGTGCACGCGACGGCGACCGACGCGGCCGGTAACACTTCGACCGGCACGTTCAAAGTCATCGTGCGCGACACGACCGCGCCCGCCTTCGACGCGCCGGCCGACATCACAATCGAGGCCACAGGCCCCGGCGGCGCTCCGGCCACCTTCGCGGCCACGGCCACGGACGCGGTCAGCGGTCAAGTAAACGTGACCTTCAGCGTCGCTCCGGGCAGCACCTTCGCCCTCGGCACGACGCAGGTCACGGCCAACGCGACGGACGCCGCGGGCAACACCACGAGCAAGACCTTTAACGTGACCGTGCGCGACACGACGGCCCCGTCAATCAACCCTGTGGCCGACCTGGTGGTCGAAGCGACGAGCCCCGCGGGCGCGGTCGCGACCTTTGCCACCACGGCGGGTGACCTCGTGGACGGCTCGGTCTCTGTGAGCTACAGCCACGCGCCCGGCTCCACCTTCCCCGTCGGCTCGACGACTGTGACCGCCACGGCCAAAGACGCCGCGGGCAACACTGCAACCTCTACCTTCAACGTCACGGTGCGCGACACCACAAGGCCGACGCTGACAGCCCTCCCCGACATCACAGTCGAGGCCGCGGGCCCCGCGGGCGCGGTCGCCACCTACGCGGCCACGGCCGACGACGCGGTGAGCGGCAGCGTCCCCGTCAGCTTCAGCATCCCCTCGGGCAGCACGTTCCCCGTAGGCGCAACCAACGTCACCGCCACGGCGACCGACGCCGCGGGCAACACCACGACGGTGACTTTCGCCGTCAACGTCCGCGACACGACCGCGCCTGCACTCTCCTGCCCGGCCGACATCGTCGTCGCCGCGGCACCGGGCGCTTCGACGGCCGTGGTCAACTTCAACCCGGCGGCTAGCGACACCGTCTCGGGCGTGACTGTGACGAGCAGCCCCGCCTCCGGCTCTGCCTTCGGCATCGGCGCGACCGTCGTCAACGTGACGGCCAAAGACGCCGCGGGCAATACGAGCACCTGCTCGTTCACGGTGACGGTTAAGTCTTCATCGACGGTCGTCGTCACGCCGGTCGCTGTGCAGTACAGCGACGCCTTCACGCTGCAAGCGAACGTCGCGTCGCCCGCGTTCCCCGGCCAGCAGCTCGCGGGCACCGTGCAGTTCTTCGTTAACGGCAGCCCCGCCGGGCAGGCGGCTCTCTCGAACGGAGTCGCCGCGATACAACTCGTGGCGAACATGCCCGCGGGGACTTACAACGTGACGGCGCAGTTCACGAGCACGAACGCTTACTACCTCGGCGGCTCGTCCGCGCCGGCCGCGCTCACGGTGACGCGCGAGAACGCCGCGACCGCGTACACGGGCGACGTATCGCTCATGACCGCGGGCTCCACCTTCAACACGGCGACGGTGCGACTCGGCGCGCACTTGACGGCCGAAGCGGACGGCGCCGCCTTCGCGGGCGATTTGACGAAGGCCGTCGTGACGTTCGAGCTTTACAAGTCGAACAACACTTCGACGACGCCCGACCTCGTCGTCAACGGCGTGGCCGTTAACGCCGCGGGCGACGCACAGGCGACGCTTGAGGGCGTGGCGGGCGGCACTTACAGAGTGAGCGTGAAGGTCGATGCGGCGAACCAGTTCTGGGTCGCCGGCCCCGCGGGCACCGGCGCGCTCGACATCTTCGTGCCGGCCGACGAATGGCGCAGCAGCGGCGGCGGCTGGGTGGCCGACTCCGTGAGCGCCAACGGCAAGCTCAACTTCGAGTTCAACGTCCGGTCGGAGAACAAGGGCGGGCCGTTGAAGGGCGAGTGGAAGCTTACGCTTCGCGGCTCGGACGGCTTCGACTACGTCGTCGAGGTCAGCAGTTTGCAGGGCGGCTATCTGCAATTCGCGGCCGAGCCCAGTGTGACGCCCGCGACCTACACGCGCTCGGAGATAAAGGGCCGGTGTACCGTGCAGAGGGTCGGAGGGGGCGCGGCGTTGGATAACTACACGTTCGAGGCTTACGCCTCGGACGGCGACCTGCTCAGCCCGCGACAGCCGGACGCCTTCGCCTTCGTCATCCGCGACAGCGCGGGTCAGGTCTGGCGACAGGTGGGCTCGCGCAGCTCACTGGTCACGCTCGGTGGAGGGAACATCACCAACAAGGGCAAGTAGGCGCAGACCTCAATAGCCGGTCAAGGCAATACTCGGAGAGGGCACAGAGGCTTGAATGCTTCTGTGCCCTCTCCGCGTTGGTCACACCGTATTGCTATAGTAGCAAAGAACACCCGATGAAGAGACTCGGCTGGCGGCGTTGGCTGATACTGATTGCGTTCCTGCTGGCGGCATCGTTCGCCGGCCTCTTCGCCGTGCGCACCGCGCGCCACGCCCTCTACTGGAGCCGGCACAGGGACGAGGCCATCCGCCCTTGGATGAGCGTCACCTACGTCGCGCGTTCCTACCACGTCCCGCCGCACGTCCTCTACCAGTCCATCAACCTGACGCCCGTGCCGCACGACCGGCGACCGCTTCGTGACCTCGCCCTCGAACAGCATCGCTCGGTCGAAGCGCTGGTCGTCGAGCTGGAGAAGGCAATCGTCGATTTCCGCGCGCACCCGGAGCTGTATCCGCCTCCACCGCCTCCGCCCGACGGGCGCAGACGGCCGTGAGCATGAGCGACTATCTGCTTGCGACGCTCGGCCTCTACGGGGCGCCGGTGCTGTTCGTGGCGCTGCTGGTCGGCTCCGCGGGCGTGCCGCTGCCCGCGAGCCTGCTGTTAGTCGCCGCCGGGTCGTTCGTCGAACAGGGTGAGCTTGACCTGTGGCCGGTGCTCGCGCTCTCGGCCGCGGGGGCCATCGTCGGCGACCAGATAGGCTACGCGGTGGGGCGTTTGGGAGGTCGCCGTCTCACACGGCGTCTGGGCGGACTCGTCGGCGGCGAAAAGAAGATCGAGGAGGCCGAAGCGTGGCTGAAGCGTCGCGAAGGCGTGGGCGTCTTCCTGAGCCGCTGGCTTTTAACGCCGCTCGGGCCGGTCGTCAATCTCACAGCGGGCGCGACCGAGTATTCATGGCCGCGCTTCCTCCTCTACGACGTGCTCGGCGAGGCGCTGTGGGTCGTGCTCTACGTGCTGCTCGGCCGGTTCTTCAGCGACCGCGTGCAGGCGTTGAGCGACCTCCTCGGCGATCTGACTTGGGCCGTCCTTGGCTTGATTGCCGCCGTCGTGCTCGGCGTGCTGCTGTTCAGGCGCCTGCGCGAGCCCGACACGAAATGATTCGACGATGTAATCATCCCTTCATCTTTCTTTCAATATAATCAACCGGACGAATCCGGCAACGTGGCTTGTAGCGCGCGGGCATAGCCGCGCAGGGAGGGTGTGATGTGTTTGAGTGTCTCGACCTTCGCAAGAATGTTTCGCGCGGCGATGCTCTGCGGCCTGTTAGCCGCGGCGGCGGCCAACTCGGCCGCGCAGAGTCCGGAGGGAACAGTCCCGCAGGAAGATAAGCCCGCGCCGCGCGCGGCGCCGTCCCCGACTCCGGCCCCGAAGCGTGAGCGCCGCTTCATCGCGGACATCCTGCGCGACCAGCGCGCCATCTGGACTTCGCCGTTCCGCCTCACGCGCGGCGACGCGAAGTGGCTGGCCCCGCTCGGCCTCTCGACCGCAGTGCTTATCGCCTCGGATCAGGAGACCGGAGAACTGAGCGACAGCCGCCGACGCGTCTCAGTCAGCAAAGACATCAGCTTCGCGGGGAGCATCTATTCGACCGGGGGGCTCGCCGCCGGCTTCTACCTCGTCGGGCGCGCCACGGGGAACGCACGCGCGCGCGAGACGGGCCTCCTCGGCGGCGAGGCGTTGATAAACACCGCGCTCGTCTACTCCGTCCTCAAGAACGTCTCGCAGCGCCCGCGCCCCACGCAGGACGGCGCGCACGCGGAGTTCTTCGACGGCGGACACTCCTTCCCTTCGGGGCACGCCGCGAGCGCGTGGGCTCTCGCCACGGTCATCGCGAACGAGTACCACGGCCGGCGCGCGGTGCAGGTCGGGGCTTACGGTCTGGCAACGGCGGTGAGCGTGTCGCGCTACACGGGGCGCAACCACTTCCTCTCGGACATACTCGTCGGGAGCGCCATCGGCTACGGCATCGGCCGCTACGTCTACAAGACTCATCACGACCCGGCGCTCGACGCCAACGGCGCGGATGCAAGTCAGGAAGACGGCGCGGAGGTAAGAGGAGAGTCGGCGCGCTCTAAACTCGTGCCCTTCGTCGCGCCGAGCTTCAGCCGCGCGCGGCGCGAGTACGGCTTGGCCCTCGCCTGGAGTTTCTAGCTCGCCGCGCCGCGGGCGTTGCATTAAAATTCTCGTCGCACCCGGCGACACGGCCATGAGGATACTTCTCGTAGAGGACGATGCGCGCATCGCGCGCTTCGTCTCGCAGGCGCTTCGCGAGCAGGCTTACGCGGTGGACGCGACGGCCGACGGCGAAGACGCGCTCTACAAGGCGGCGGTCAACGACTATGACGCGGTCATCCTCGACGTGATGATACCGTCGCGCGACGGCTTCGAGGTCTGCCGCGAGCTGCGCGCCTCGGGTTCGAGCGTGCCCGTCATCATGCTCACCGCGCGCGACGCCGTGCCCGACCGCGTCGCAGGGCTCGACTCCGGCGCCGACGACTACCTGACCAAACCCTTCGAGGTCGCGGAGCTGCTCGCGCGTCTGCGCGCGCTGCTTCGACGCGGCCGTGCGGTGCGCCCCGCGCTTGTCACGGCCGCCGACCTCCGCATCGACACGCGCGCGCACGCCGTCACGCGCGCGGGCCGCCAGATTGAGCTGACGGCCAAAGAGTATGCGCTGCTCGAATATCTCGCGCGCGAGCGGGGCCGCGTGCTCACGCGCGCAGAGATTGCCGAGCACGTCTGGGACGAGAACTTCGACCCGTTCTCGAATCTCATCGACGTGAACATCAACCGCCTGCGCCGGAAGATTGACGACGGCTTTGCGCCGCCCCTCATCCACACGAGGCGCGGCGAAGGCTACATGCTTGCGACGCCGGAAGACCTGCGCGGAGACGACGGCGCCGGCGACGTGCCTGAGGGCGTGACGGGGGGCGGCCGTGTTTGATTCGATGCGCTCGCGCCTGACCCTCTGGTACACGGGCGTCCTCGCGCTCGTGCTCGTCGTCTTCGCCGCCGCCGCTTACGCATACCTTGCACGCGCCGTGCGTGCAGGCACCGACCAGTCGCTCGCCGACACCGTCCACTCTCTCGCCTCGAACTTCACGGCCGAGTTTGAAGAAGACCAAGCGGACGACCACGCCGCGCAAGAGGTGGCGCGCAACTTTCAATTCACGGACAGGCAGGCTTTCATCTTCGACGAGCAGGGGCGCGCGGTCGCTTCGTCA
>JBJMGQ010000567.1:0-2023 GCA_045807845.1 Pyrinomonadaceae bacterium
CGCCACGCCGTAGCCGCCCGGCGCGCGCTTGTCTTCGATGAAGATGGCTATGCGCTCGACGCCCAAGACCTGCTGCAAGCGCCCGACGAGCGAGTCGAGCAGAGGTTCGAGCGAGGTCGTCGCGGAGAGCGTGCGGCCGAAGTCTAAGAGGCCCGCGCGAAGGTCGTAGCTCTCGCCGTAGAAGAAGCGGTCGATGCGCTCCTGCAAGAAGTTCTTCAAGGGCGCTGCCGTCATCACGATGACCGCCATCGCCGCCACCGCGATGATGACGCGCATCGAGACGACGCCCGGTGTGATGACCTCGCCGCCGAAGGCGTAGAGCCCCGCGATGTAGACCACGGAGCCTATCATCAGAGAGACTGCGAGCGTCGTGAGCACGTAGACGGCCGTGCGGCGCACGACCATGTCAACGTCCATCAGCCGGTAGCGCACGACCGAGTTTCCGAACGTCAACGGTATGAGCGCGAGCGGAAGTATGGCCGCGCCCGTGAGCCACTTCCGCGCCGTCTCGCTCAGAAGAGCCTGCGCCGCGTCGCCGCCGAAGAGGTAGCCGGCGGCGTAGATAGTGAACGGCGTTATCGCGAGCGCGGAGCCCCACACGACCCACTTCAACTGTTGACGCACTATCGCCGACTCGCTCTTCGCAAAGCGATAGACGAGTAGGCCCGCGCCCGCCAGAAGCGCGACCGCGATGCACCCGACCTCCGCCCACCAAAGCCACGCGCTGAACGAGACGGGGAAGAGCGTTGCGAGACCGTTGAACCTCTGCGAGACCGACGGCAGGAGGAAGAGCGCGTCGAGAGAGATGAGCACCGCCGCGGGCGCGTAGAGCAGGTAGACGAGCCACGGCCTCCGCTCCGACAAGCGGTAGCGCACGGGATAGAGCGCGCAGAAGTGCAGGAAGATCGGCGCGAAGAGGACGAGCGCGGCGTTGTTGAGGAAGTAGATGGCGAGGTCTAAATCTTCGTAAGCGCCGTATGGCTTGTAGAAGTGGCAGACGAACGCGACGAGGCAGAGCGCGGCGAAGTGCAGTGCGAAGGGCGCACGGCCGCCCTGCTTGAAGAAGACGAAGAGACCTATGAGAAGGTAGATGACGCCGACGATGTTGATGAGGATGTTCGCGGTCGTCCAGACGGGCGCGGGCTGTAGGTTGTCGAGGACGCAGTCGTAGTCGAACGTCTCGCCCGGCTTCGCCTCGCGCTTGATGACGTAGATGAGGCGTCCGCCGACGCCCGCCTCTTCGAGGAAGATTTGCACGTCGGAGGCCGCGGCGACCTCGTCTCCGCGCCCCTCGTCGAACTTGATGCCGACGAGCCGGTCGCCGGGCATGATCGCGAAGACGCCCTTGCGCCCCGCCGTCGAGTCGGGCTCGACCGACGCGGCGACGACGCCCTGCGCCGTGTCAACCCAACGGACGCCGTCGGTCGGCGGCGGAGTGTGCGTGAGACGCTGCGCGAAGTTGAGCGTGCCGGCAGCGACGAGCACCGCCGCCACAATGAGCAGCGCCCAGCCCTTCGTCGTCAGCACGGAACTCTTCATCGAATCATCACGCTTACAATCTTCATGGCCTGCGGTCTAAAACTTTGAGGAGGGGGCGTCGGCTGTGGCCCATGTCCGCCGGGCTCCCACGTGCGGAAGCCCGCACCAAATCAAAAGTTCTTAAGCAAGCAGTATTCCAACTTCTCGCGCGGCCAACGGCTCGAATCCGTACTCTAAAGCTGCCGGTCGGCGCGGCCCGCATCGCCTGTGCTTCGTGCGGTTAAACGTCCCGCGTCGCGTCGCTTCGAGTGTCGCGCGCCGACCCCGCGCGCATCGGCCCCGATTCAGAATTTCGGACAGACTCCGAAAATTCGGATAGGCCCTTAATACACGAAAGCCCCGCGCTTTCCGGCCTTTGCCGGGCGCAGGGGCCTCCGCCCTCGAAAGAGTTTCGTGCGGCGCGCGCGTCGGTTCGTGCACGCGCGCGAAACGTACATTAGAACCTCAACGAAATCCCGCCGCGCAGAGAGCGGCGCAGCGCGCC
>JBJMGQ010000568.1:0-7606 GCA_045807845.1 Pyrinomonadaceae bacterium
AGAGGCTTCGGGCGCGGCCGCCCCCGCCGCGTAGGCGTAGCGACGCGCGTCGTCCGTCCGGTCGGCCTCGCTCTGCTTCTTCAGAAGCTCGGGGGCGCGCGCATCTCCCGCGGCCACGAGCGCGCGGATGATGTCGAAGTGGTCGCGCGAGCGCAGAGTCATCCCGGGCACTTGGAGCTTGCCAGCGAGAATGTTGTCGAGATCGTCGAGCGCCGCGGGTGTAGTGGCGACCTCGCGGTAGGTACGGAAGTATGTGATGCGCTGCCCCTGCGTCGCGGCATTCAGCATCCTCTCGCGGAGTAGTCCTTCGAGTCGGGGCGCGAGCGCTCGTTGCTGTGCGTCCGAGAGGAAGCGCGTGAAGGCCGTCTGCGCGCGCCCGAGGATGAAGGCGAGCATCACGTCGTCCGTTTCGGCCGGCGCCTGTTTGACGGCGAGTGCGACGAAGTCGGCGGGCGCCATCTCGGCTTCACGCACGGACTCCCAGAGCGAGCCCCAGAGGAGCGCGCGCAGGAAGTCGTCCTTGATTGCGCCCATGTTTTTGACGACGTAAGCGCGGCTCTCATCATCAAGTAAGAAACGGCCGTAGCCGTAGTCCTCGAAGTTGGCGAAGACGAAGGCCGGCCTTCGCTTACCCACAGCCGCAGGAACTTTCGTCACGCCCGCGCCGGGCAGCGTCACCGTCAGAATCTCCGGCCGCGCCGATGGGTTCGACGGCGCGAGCAGGAGCTTCAAGCCCATCGGCCACGACCCGCCCTCCGCGAGTGCATCACGCTCCTCGACCTCGAAGCTGCTGACGATGCCGCGGCGGTTCGTCGTCCAGCGCACGCGCACGTCCGGCATGCCGCGCCGCTTGACCCAAGCGGCGGCCCACGCGTCGAGCTTCCGGCTCGACGTGCGCTCGAACGCGCCGACCAAGTCCTCCCAAGTGGCGTTGGCGTAGGCGTGCTCTTTGACGAAGAGGCGGACAGCGTCGCGAAACTCGCGCTCGCCTAAATAAAATTCCGCTTGGCGCAGCATCGACGGCGCCTTGCGGTAGACGATGTTGCCGTAGGCAGACTTTGCCGCCGAGAGGTTCGCAATCTCCTGCCAGATGGGCGTCGTGCCCTTCGTCACGTCGGTCAGATAGGCGAGCGGCTTCGTGCGCAGGTGAAAGACTTTCCACGCGTCGAGCTGCGGCATCACGCGCTCGAACGCCTTGTAGGCCATGAAGGTCGCGAAGCCCTCCTTCAGCCAGAGGTCGTCGAACCAGCGCATCGTGACGAGGTCGCCGAACCACTGGTGCGCGGCTTCGTGCAGCATCGTCTCGGCGCGCGCGGCGAGGTCGGAGGCCGTCGGGTCGGAGGGAAAGAGCACGCCCTCTTCGCGCAGGAAGGTCGCGCCCGCGTGCTCCATCCCGCCGTAGGCGAACTCGGGGATGAGAATGAGGTCGTACTTCGGGAAGGGAAAGCGGTGCCCGAAGTACTCTTCAAAAAACTTCACGCCCTCGCGGTTGATGCGCGCGACCTCTTCGAGTTCCTTCTCGGCGCGCGCCTTCTTCGACTTGCGGACGAAGAGGCGGATGCGCGGCGTCTCGACGACCGGCCTGCGAACGTCCTGCCCGTGCACGAGAGACGTTCGGCCCGTCTTCGGGTCGAGCGGGTACGCGTGCATCAAGCCCTCGTAGCGCACCTGCAACTCTTCAAACGGCCCGGCGGCGAAGGCGAACTGGTAGGTGCTGAGCGGCTCGGTCTCTGGGAACGAGTGCCAGAGCATCCCCTTCGGGGGCGACTGCGGGAGCCCGCCGGGTGTCTCGTCGAACTCATGCAGGACGACCCCTTCCGTGTTCGAGACGACGCGCCACGTCTCGGGCGCGGTGACGCGCAAGGTGAAGCGCGCCTTGAGGTCGGGCTGGTCGAAGCAAGGGAACGCGGTGCTCGCGTCCGAGGGGACGAAGAGCGTGTAGACGTACTCGGAGTTGTCTTCGCGGTCGAGGTAGCGCGTGACGGCGCTGCCCGCGTTGCTGATGGGCGAGTCGAAGCTCAGCTCGACTTCGTTCACGCCGGCCTTCAAGCTCGCGCGCGGGACGACAATGTGCTCGTTCACGAACTGCGCGTCCGTCACGGCGCGGCCGTTGGCCTTGATGCCTGAGACGTGCGAGCGCACGTCTTCATCCTTCTTCATCGAGCGCCAGTCGAGCACGAGATCGCCCGCCGCCGCGTCGAGCGTGACCGACACCTTCAGGCGGCCTTCGAGTCTGTCCGCGCCGGGCCTGAGCATGAGGTTGAGCAGGTAGCGCACGTCGCGGTAGTGCTCCGCGCGCCAGCGCGCCAGCTCGCGCGGGACGCCCGTCGAGGGCGGCTGCGCGGTCTGCGCTTCGGCCTCGAAGTTTGAGCCGAGCAGCGTCATGAATAACAGTCCGAGTAGGACGAGTTTGAGAAGAGGGCGCACGGCGTCGGTCGCTCCTTTGAAACGGTTTCGCTCACGGTCGTCGGTTGCATTGTAAAAAGGGCGCAGGAGATTTTTATTCTCGCCCGTGCGCTGCGGCGTGGCAAGCGGAGGACAGTAGGCAGAAGGCAGATGGCAGTAGGCAGTAGCTCCGCGTGGCGGAGGTTGAGAGATTGATACTCAAGTTTCGACGGTATAGCTTTCAACTGCCTACTGCCATCCGGCGTTTCGCAATCAAGGGCGCATCGACTATGAGCTGGACAGCGGCTTCACCGTCCCGCTCTTCATCACCGAGAAGCGCTTTGACCAGAGCTTCGCGGGCGAGGTGCCGCTGCGCTCGCTCGTGGACGCGGCCTCGATCATCCGCGCCAGTCGCGGCGGCAGCGCGCGCGACGACGGCGGCCGCATCCTCGGCAACATCTGGCCCTTCTAATTTTCACCAACGCAGACACGGAGAGACGGCTCGTTGACAGTTAAAGTCAACGAGCCGTCTCTCCGTTGGTGAAATTTTTTAGAGTGAGTCGCGAGGTGGGAGGAGGCGTTGGAGGAGCGTGGAGAGGTTGTCGAGGTCGAGCGGCTTGACGATGTAGTCGCAGCAGCCGACGGCGCCGGCCGCCGCGCGCGACTCGACCGAGTCGAAGGCCGTGACGGCGACGACGGGCACGTCGCGCGTCGGCTCGTACTCGCGTATGCGCAGTGTGGCGTTGAAGCCGTCGAGCACGGGCATGTTCAAGTCCATCAGGACGAGGTCGAGTTTGCTGCGTTGCGACAGCTCGATGGCCTCCTGCCCGTTCGACGCCTCGACCACGCGGCACCCTTGCATCTCCAGCATGCGCCGCATCATCTCGCGCGTGTCGCGAAAGTCTTCGACGAGCATCACCACCGGGCCCCCGCTTGTCGTCTCAAAACTCTGCGTCATAAAACCTCTCGCGCTCGGATACTTCCGCAGCGGCATCGGTCTGTTCGCGCACAATAATAAACTATCCTGACCCGCCGGGACAGGGCCGCCGAACAGTCTCGTGGTGCCCGGGATGAAGGCTGCGCCGCCCCGGCCGGTCAAGGGCTAGAAATGCCTAATGCGCGTGCGGTTGCCGAAATCCCCGCGCGGCGCGCGGCGATGTGCGTTCCCGGCGGCGGCTGTTGAGGCTGCTGCGGCGGCGCGCGTGCACGAGGTGCCGCCATCAGAGGCCGCCGCGGCGGGCCGGGAGCGACGCAGGTGCTCCCACTCTTCGCGCGGGACGCGGCGGAAGGCTTCGACGACGCGCGGGTCGAACTGGACGCCCGCGCAACTGTCCAACTCTGCGAGCGCGGCCTCGTACGTGCGACCCGTGCGATAGACGCGGTCGCTGACCATCGCGTCGAAGGCGTCGGCGACGGCGAAGATGCGCGCGTTGAGGTCTATCTCATCACCTTTGAGCCCGAGGGGGTAGCCCATGCCGTCCCAACGTTCGTGATGCTGCGCGACGACTCTGGCCGCGCCCTCCAAAAACTCTATCCCGCGCAGAATCTTCTGCCCGTGCACCGGATGTTCGCGCATCCGCACCCACTCTTCTTCAGTCAGCTTCGCGGGCTTGCGCAGAATGGCGTCGGGCACACCGATCTTGCCGATGTCGTGCAGCAGCGAGCCGAACTCAAGCGAGCGCAACTGCTCGGCATCGAGCGCCAGCTCATGACCCAGACGCAGGCTGAAGTTGACGACGCGCTCCGAGTGGCCGTGCGTCTCCGAGTCGCGCGTCTCAAGTGCGGCGACGAGCGCCTTGAGGGTCATGCGGTAGGAGTTCTCGCAGGAGCGGAGGGCGCCGTCGAGTTCTTCCGTCCGCTGCTGAATCATCCGTTCGAGGTAGGTCTCGTAGCCGCGCTTGGCCGCGAGCAGGCGTTGATGTTCGAGCGCACGCCGGACGGCGAACTGTATATGTTCGAGGTCGAAGGGCTTGACGATGTAGTCGAAGGCGCCGGCGCGCAAAGCCTCGACGGCGCTCTCAATCTCCTGCGAGCCGCTCACCACGATGACGAGCGTGTCGGGCGAGAGGGCGCGCACGCGCGGAATCAGTTCCAGCCCGCTCATCCCGGGCATCGCAAGGTCGCTCACGACGAGCTGAAACTCGCCCGACGCAAGCGGCCCGAGCGCCTCCTCGGCCGAGCCGACGGCTTCACATTCATACTCCGCGCTCAGCAAATCCGTCAGCACGCTTCGCACCGCCACGTCGTCGTCGGCGACGAGCAGGCGCGCGGGGCACGCCTGCAAAGGCGTGCAGCTCATCCTCATGGACATCGGGCTCATCGGCGGTGACATTGCAGTCCCCCTCGTCGTCGGGCTCAGGCGACGCGCGTCGGCCGGGGCGCAACTCGCCCGCGGGCATCGGCCGCGACGCCTGAACGGAAGTCTCAACTGTCAGGGGTTCACTTCGGGGCGCAGTCCTTCCCGCAATGGGCATGCCAGTTAAGGATTTGAGGCTTGAGGTTTGAGGTTTTGAGTTTGAAATCTTAATTCCTAACCCTTTGAATCCTGTCCATCCCTGTTAATTGTTCTGACCCGCCGGCTCACGTCCAAGGTGCTGTCTCAAGCCTTCGACGGCCTTAATGCCGGGTAAATTGCAGCGGCGGGATTCACGCCCCCGCTGCACAATGCCGCGTTCAGCCGCATACGAAGGAGTGGACGGGCATGGCCTTTCGACCGTCTCGAAGCGCACGCGCGTGCCCGAAAGTGCGCAGGGTCGCGGCGGTCGTCGCCGCCCGAGCCGGAAAACTTCTCTTATGTTATCAACAACTTGCGCGGGGCGGCCGTCCGCGCGGGGCGTTCGGCCGGGGTGTGCAAAATGGCTGTCACTGTCGGCCGCGAAGGAGCGGCGGCCGGGACAGGGCAGGGCTTGAGAAGGTGGAACGGGGCTTGCTCGCATCCGGGCGCAGTCAGAAAAGTTTGCGTGCTCCGTTAGAAGCCCCATCAAGCATTTCTCGCAGTCTACAGAAGCAGAAAACGGAGGAGGGAGAGGTGAAAGTTGGGAAGCACTGCCGTCTGCGCGGGTGGCTCTACACGGCCTGTGTGACGGTGGCGCTCTGCGTGTTGGCCGCGTCGGCGGGCGGCGTGTCGCGCGCCGCCCGCGGCTCAGGGGGGGCGTCGAAGCTCTCGCCCGACCTGCGCGCGCTCGCCGACGGCGCGCAGTCCGGCTCGGTCAACGTCATCGTCCAGCAGGTCAGCCCGACGCAGAAGACGCTGCTCGACTCCATCTTCAACCTCGTGGGTCTCGTCAACGCGGCCGGCGGGCGCGTGACGGGAAATTTCTTGAGGCTCGGCGCGGTGTCGGCGCGCGTGCCGGCGAAGTCTTTGCGTGACCTCGCGGCGCGCTCGGAAGTCCGCTACGTCTCGCCCGACCGCGAACTCGGCGCGGCCGGCCACATCGAGACGACGACGGGCGCCGCCAACGTCCGCACGCAGACGAGCTACACGCTGCTCGGTTTGCTTCAGACGACGACCACGCTCGACGGCGCAGGCGTCGGCATCGCGGTTGTCGATTCGGGGCTGGACGAGGGGCACGAGGTCTTCCGCGACTCGGCCGGCTTCAGCCGCGTCGCGGCGAGCGTTGATTTCACGGGCGAGGGTCGCACCGACGATCCCTTCGGGCACGGGACGCACGTCGCTTCCATCGCCGCCGGGTCTGGGAAGCCCTCGAACGGCGCGTACGGCGGCGTGGCGCCGGGGGCGAAGATAGTCAACCTGCGCGTGCTCAACTCGGAAGGGAAGGGTACGACCTCGGGACTGCTCGCGGCGCTCGACTGGGTCTTGCAGAATCGCGCGCTCTACAAGATTCGCGTCGTCAATCTCTCTTTGGGCACGGCGGCCGTGGACACCTACCGCAACGACCCGGCGTGCGACGCCGTGCGTCGTCTCGTGAGCGCGGGCGTCGTCGTCGTCGCGGCTGCGGGCAACAACGGGAAGGACTCTTCAGGGCAGAAGCTCTACGGCGCCATCCACTCGCCGGGGGACGAGCCTTCGGCCGTGACCGTGGGCGCGTCGAACAGCTTCGGGACGAACGGGCGTTCGGACGACGTGTTGACGAGCTACAGCTCGCGCGGGCCGACGCGCGGCTACTGGACGGACGACGGGGGCGTGCGCCATTACGACAACCTCGTCAAGCCCGACCTCGTCGCCCCGGGCAACAAGATCGTCGGCGCGGCGGCGGTGAACAACACACTGCTGGCCGCGCACCCAGAGCTGAACGTGGACGCGAGCCAGCCCTCTTCGCGAAGGATGATGTACCTGTCGGGCACGTCGATGTCGTCGCCGCTCGCGGCGGGCGCGGCGGCGCTGATGTTGCAGGCCAACCCTAGTTTGACGCCGAGTTTAGTCAAGGCGCTTTTGATGCTGACGGCGCAGCCCGTCTATGGCTCCAATACTTTGGAGCAGGGCGCGGGGCTTTTGAACGTGGACGGGGCGTTGCGGTTGGCGCGCCTCGTTCGCACAGACCTCTCGTCTTCGACGCCGCTCGGCGCGCCGCTGCTCACGACGGGGGCACCCGTGCCGCAGAGCACGGTGGCGGGCGAGACGTTCTGGTGGTCGCAGGGGCTCGTCCTCGACCACACGTTCGCGGGGGGCAGCGACCTATACACGCTCTATCAGAAGGTCTATGCGCCGGGTGTGCAGTTGGGCTCGGGCGTCAACGAGGGGCCGGACGGGGCGCAGACTTTGAACGGGACGATGTTGACGGGCGGCGTCACGCTCGGGCGTTGGCTCCTGACGAGCGACGGCTCGACGATGACGGGCGGGACGCCCGTGATGGACGCCGCCGCGTTGCTCAACGGGACGTTAGACGGCAGCGGCGTCATGGCGGGCGACGGCATCATGGCAGGCGACGGAACGATTGGGGGTGACGGCATCATGGCGGGCGACACGAACATCCGGGCGCAGGCAACTCTGGTAGAGGGGGACGATACGCCGTGCATGAAGTGAGCGCTGCCGGACTGACGGGGCGTCCCGTTAACCCGATACTTTATGGCCTCTTCCCCGTTCGGACGATACTCTCTGCTAAGCGATTGTCCGAGGCAGTCTCTCTAAGATTTAAGCCCGCGCCAGACTTGAACGGCGCAAACCCCCGACAGGTAGTGACAGGTGCGGCTCAATTATCCCTCGCACCGAAGAAGCCCGCGGGCATGCCGGCTCCCGTCTGCAAGTTATCCCGGCATGCAC
>JBJMGQ010000569.1:0-5177 GCA_045807845.1 Pyrinomonadaceae bacterium
GGCGCTGACGAACGTGGCGCGCCACGCCGCGGCGAAGAGCGTGCTGGTCAGGTTGAGCGTCGCGGGCGGCGTGGCCGCGCTCGTCGTGCGGGACGACGGCCGGGGTGTGACCGCAGGTGAGTTGTCGGCCCCCGCCTCGCTAGGTCTGCTGGGGATGCGCGAGCGGGCAGAGGCGCTGGGGGGCTCTCTGCTGGTGGAGAGGCGTGCGTCAGGCGGGTCGGTCGTGATGGTGAGTATCCCGCTCGACGACGGCGGAGCTGAGCGGCAGTAGGAGGCGTTATGTTTCGCGTGCTCATCGTGGACGACCACGCGGTAGTCCGGCGCGGGCTGAGAGAGATTCTGGCCGACGAGCGGGACATCGAAGTGTCCGAGACGGCCGATGCGCACGAAGCCTTACGGCTGATACGAGAGCAGGCTTGGAGCCTCGTGGTGCTCGACATCGACCTGCCCGGGCGGGGCGGCCTCGAACTGCTGAAGGACGCGAGGCGCGAGCGCCCCCGCCTGCCGGTGCTGATCCTGAGCGTCTACCCGGAGGAGCAGTTCGCCCTGCGCACCGTCAGGGCCGGCGCATCGGGCTACCTGTCGAAAGACTCTGCCCCCGACGACCTCGTCAGAGCGGTGAGAAAAATTCTGAAGGGCGGGAAATACTTCGGCGAGCGCGTGGTGGAGCAGTTGTTGCACAACCCGAACGAAAGGGCGGCCACCGCGTATCCACACGAGCTGCTCTCCGACCGGGAGCTTCAGATTCTCTGCCTCTTCGGTCGTGGCAGAACGGTCAAAGAGATCGCCGGGGAGCTTTCGTTGAGCCGTTCCACCGTGAGCACCTACCGCGCACGCATTCTGGAAAAGATGCAGATGCGAACGACCGCCGAGCTTGTGCGGTACGCCGTCCAGAACCGTCTGGCTAATCAATGACCGTCTGAAGCATTTACCCTCCCGGCGTTTCACCCGCCTCAACGTCACATTCAGATCGCCGCCTGTCATCATTCAGATGACAGCGGAACCCTGCCTCTTCACGACAGATGAATCATCCTCCCGCTGATTGTCGCCGGACTCGCCCGACAGCAGAATTACCCCTTTCGCATCGGGAGGGGTTTTGAGCAGTCTGAAAGAATTAAAGATCGTCATCGCCGAAGACTCTAAGCTGTTAGGCAATCTTATAAGCAGGAGTCTTTCGAGCATTGACGGGTTCAGAATAGCCGGGCTGGCGGAGAACGGCGTCGAGGCACTGGAACTGGTGCGGGCGTACAAGCCGCACGTGCTGGTTCTCGACATCTCCATGCCGTTCAAAGACGGGATCAAGGTGCTCGAAGAAGTGCGCGCCGAAGACTCTGCCATCGTCATCATCATGTTCACGGCAAATGAGTCTCCTTTCGCCAGGAAAGCCTGTCTGGACTTAGGGGCCAACTACTTTCTGGATAAATCTCAGATAAGTGAATTGATAGAAATCTGTAATTTGCATCTGCTGGCGCTATAGAGGGGCCAAGGGCGCCGGCAGGGGCGCACGCGGGACGTTTGACTCAGGCCAGCGTCTCGCGCACGCGCCGCCGGGTACGATCAATCAAAGGGAGAGGGGTCGTGCCCGGCGTTATTTGTTGAAGGAACAGCTCGCCGGGGCTTAGTTCCGGGTGGCGCGCGCCGGCGAGCTTTGCAGTTGGACGAGTTGAGCCGCAGGCTCACGTGAGCCTGCCCCGCACGAGGCCCCGCCGCCGCAGCTCCCCGGGGCGGCGGGTCGCGGGACGCGGGCGGCGCGGCCGCGGGACAGCCGCGCCGCCGCGTCCTCGATGTGCCGGAACAGCACTTTATAAAGTTCGCAGTAAGGGTCTTTCTCGAAGAGCGTGCCGGTCATGGTGTAAGTCCTGACGGGGCAGCCGCCGTGGCAGAGTGAGAGGTAGTCGCATTCGAGGCAGCCCTGCTCGATGGTCACCTGAGGCCGTTCGAGGAACTGCCGGCGGGCCGGGCTGTTCTGCAACAACTCGGTGAAGCTCTCGGACTCGAAGATGTTGCCGAAGAAGTATTCGGGGTAGCTCGTCACCCAGCAGTCGCACTGCGCGACGTAGCCGCGCGCGTCAATCGCGACGAACTCGTCCGCACAGTTCTGCTGCCAGATGCAGGGCAGGCACCCGCCGCCGTCCGTGAACCGTTTGAGCAGCTCGTCCACGGGGCCGACCGCGACGCCTTGCCCGTAACCGCGCTCCAGCCACACGTCCGTCAGCTCGACGTAGAAGCGGCTCAGCGCCTCCACGTCCAGCGGGAGGCTCCGCTTGACCTCGTTCTGCTCGCCGCCGGGGAAGGGCGTGTTGACCTGAAAGCTCCGCACGTCCAGCTCGTCCACGAAGTAGGAGTAGAACGCCTCGGCCCCGACTTCAAGCGTCGCGCGGTTGGGCACCGAGATGACCGAGATGTCTAGCCCTGCCTCGCGCGCCGCCTGCACGTTCCGGCGCCAGAGTTTCGTGTACTCGCCGGGGCCGCGGCCGAAGAGCTTCCGGTGCAGGTTGGGGTAGTCCATCGAGCTGCCGACGCTACCGCCGAACATCTCGAAGATGACGCGATCCCACTGCCGCCCGTACCCGATCATGTTCGATTGGAGGCTGTGCTCGACGGCACGGCCGCGCGCCGTGGCGGCCTCGCCGATCAGCTCGTGGGCGCGCTCGAACCAGTGCGGGGGCATGGTCATGATCTCCCCGCCCTGCCAGTAGATGGTCAGCGACCCGACGGAGCAGCGCTCCATGTGGTCGAGCACTTTGCCGATGATGACGGAGAGGCGCTCGTGTGTGAGCGCGTCGCGCGTCTTGTCCTCGAAGCAGTAGTCGCAGCTCACGTTGCACTTGTTCGTCGGGAGCAGGATGATCGAGAGATGATTGCCCTTCATGCGTGCACCTCCGCCCGCGTCGCGGCATAAGCCTCCACGTCGCCGCGCAGTTCCCCGGCCGCCTCCCGCAAAGCGCCGAACAGAGTCTTGACGCCCGCGCAGTCGTAGCTTCCGTCGGGGTGCTTGAAGTAACCGGCGCAGCGCGAAAAGAACTCGCAGCCGGCGCACTCCGCGTTCGCCTCGCACACCACTGCGGCGGGCGGCGGACGACGCGGGCCGGCAAGCTCGCCTTCGTCGGTGACGTACCGGAAGTGCGCCGGGTTCTCCTCCTGAATCTCCCAGAGCGTGGCCGGCTCCTCCTCGTAGAAGGAGAGGAAGGGCGTGTGGAAAAATTCGACGGGCTGGGAGACGGTCGGGCGGTACAGATAAAGGTTTAAGACCTCGTGCAGCTCGTCAATCAAGTCCGGGCCGGGCTGCTTCGTCACCTCCAGCTTGACCGCGAAGTTCAACGCGAGGGATATCTTCACGGCGCTGCCGAAGCCGGCCACGACAGGGACGGTGATCCTGACGGGGTGATTTTCGAGGAGCTTGGCGTACCGGTAGAGCTGCATGAATTCGTACAGGGGTCTCCGCATGACCACGTCCACGGGTATGCCCGCGCCCCAGTGGGCTAAGTCATCCACCTCAGGGCCGACGGATAATAGTTGGACGTAAGAGATGTCCGCGGACGCCTCCGGCGGAAGGTTGCGGACGATCTCGGACGGGTGGTGTGCGCGCACGACCAGGCTTCGCCCTCTATAGCCTTCGACCAATCCCACCGGGATGTTATAGGTAACGGAATCGGCCATCGCTCGGCACACACTCCTCTTCAGACGCGCGTGGGGACGGGCGGGACTCATGCTCCCTGCCCGCCCCCGTCGGGGGACGCGCGACTTGGACACTACCTCCTGTTAATCCAACTTCCCCCGCCGCCGCCCCTGGCGTTCACCCAGCCGCCGCCGCCCCGGTTCACCCAACTACCGCCGCCGCCGCCAGCGCCGTTGACCCAACCGCCCCTGCGGTTAATCCATCCGGCGCGCGCCTCGGGCGCCGCGAGGTGGCCGATGACGGCGGCGCCAATCACCGCGGCCGACCACTTCTGCAAGCCCCTCAGAAAGTCCCGCCTCCCGGTCAGCCTCTCCTCGCGGGCGGCTTCCTCGTGTCCTTCGACATCCGAATCGTCAGCCATGACCTCGCCTCCTGTCCTTTAAGAGAATCGGCGACCCATCCCCTTCACTTCCCCTTCGCGGCCTGCTGCGCTGGCGGCGGGGGTGAGGTCGGGTTCGACATGTGGAGCATCGTGAAGCGCCAACGGCCGTCCTGCTTGACCATCGCGGCCGAGACGTTGAGCGGGTACTCTCTGGCCTTCCCCTTCAACGAATCCTTCGCGACGCATGTCGCCGCGAGCCAGGCCGTCGTGCCGTCGCTGTTCCCGGTCTTCCATTCACAGTCAACCTTCATGCTGCCCGGGTCGTAGTCTTTGAAGATTTCGGTGTAGGCCGCCTTGATCTCCTGCGCGCCGACCCAGCGCTCGCTGGGGCCGGTGCCGAGCACGACCGTGTTGGGCGCGGGCGCGAAGGTCTCCAACACGGCGTCGAGGTTCTTCTCGCCGAGGGCCTTGTCGTGCTTCTCCAGCACCGCCTTGATCTCGTCCACCACTTTGGGATCGACGGCGGAGGCGGCGGAGGTCGGGGCCGGGGTCGGCGCCGCGTTCGCGACCGGCTCACCCGTCGCCGGGGATGGTTGACACGCGCAGAGCGTCATGGCGAGCGAAGCCGCGCCGCATGCTAGTAGCCTTCTAAGCATCTTCTACCTCCTTCAAACATGCGCTGCTCAGGGACTCACTGGATGACCAGCGGGACTTGCGAAGCGACTTGCAAGTCCATCAGTTCATAGAGGCGGCGGTCGATCTGGAAGAAGAGGGCGGCCTTCTTCCCCGGCAGCACCTTCTCGACGAAGGGGATGTAGCGCTGCCGCGTCTGCGCCAGCTCGACCTGAATCGCGCTCCAACGCCTGATGATGTCGATGGCCCGGGCATCGGTCAACGTCTTCTGGTTCGCCGCGTAGTCCATGATGAGCGCGTATAACTCGTCGGAGTGCTTGCTCATCTCGGCGGCGTACTGGTCGTAGACCGGCCAGAACTTCGTCGCCTCCGTCTCCGTCAACGGCACGTTCAGCGCGATGACCTGCTTCTTCTCCGCCCGAAGGTTGCGCCGGAGCAGCGCGAGGTCTTTGTCAATCTCGACGCCCGTGGCCGACTCCGTCTGCGCGCGGGCAGTGCCGGGGGCCGCCGCCAAGGCGAACACCAGAACAAGGCAGGAAAAGA
>JBJMGQ010000570.1:0-6725 GCA_045807845.1 Pyrinomonadaceae bacterium
CGCGCTCGTGCTTATCGACGAGGATGTGCGTGTCTGCGAAGCGCGCGATCTGCGCCTGATGCGTCACGCAGAGCACCTGATTGGTGCCCGAGAGCGCCTTCAGCTTCAACCCCACCGCCTCCGAGACGCGCCCACCGATGCCTGCGTCCACCTCGTCGAAGACGATGGTGCGCGGGAAGCGCGCGGGGCTCGCGCTCGTCTTCAAGACGAGCATCATGCGCGAAGCCTCGCCGCCCGATGCCACCTTCGCCAGAGGCCGCAGGGGCTCGCCCGCGTTCGCCGAGAAGTAGAACTCGACGCGGTCGAAACCGGCGGCCGTGAACTGCCGCGCCGCTTCGTCTGTTGATGTGTCTTCGGGCGCCGCGACGCGCGCCTCGAAACGCGCGTGCTCCATCGCGACCTCTTTCAGAGAAGACTCGACGGCGCGACGAAACTCTCCGGCCGACTTCACGCGCGCCTTGTGCACGCGCGTCGCGGCCTCTACGTAGGCGGCGCGCGCCGCGACCAATTCGCGCGTGACCTCTTCGGCGCGCTCGTCCGCGTGCTCCAACTGCCGCAGACGCTCGCGCGAGCGCTCGAAGTGTTCGAGCGCGCTCTCAATCGTCCCGCCGTACTTGCGCTTGAGCCGCGCAATCTCAGCGAGCCTGCTCTCTATCTCCGCCAGACGCTCGGGCGAGAAGGTCAGCCCGTCAAGGAAGTCGCGCAAGCTCGCGCTCAAATCTTCGAGCACGACGCGCGCTGTCCCGACACCTTCAAGATAGTTTTTGTAAGACGCCTCGTACTGCGAAAGCTCGTCCACCTGTCGTTCGAGCCGGCTCAAACGCGCGACCGTCGAGTCGCTCTCCTCGTAGGTCGTGTTGTAAGCGTCCGAGCAAAGCTCGGTCAGCTTCTCAAGGTTGGCGAGCCTTCGACGCTCCGCCTCCAACTGCTCGTCCTCGCCCGCCGACAGGCGCGCCGCCTCAAGCTCGCTCACTTGAAAACGGAGCGCGTCCGTCAGATGAAACTTCTCGGCCTCGTCACGCCGCAGCGCCTCAAGCTCGCGGTTGAGCGCAGACCAGCGCCGGTAGCGTGCGGCCGTCTCCTCGCGCCGCGCGCCGATGTCCGCGAAGGCGTCGAGCAGTTCGAGGTGCGTCTCCGGGTCGAAGAGCGTCTGCTGCGTCCCCTGCCCGTGGATGTCCACGAGCAGCGGCCGTAGGTTTTTGAGCAGAGAGAGCGTCGCCAGACGATTGTTGACGAAGACGCGGCCACGCCCCTCGGCGGAGAGTTCGCGCCGCACGACCAGCTCCACGTCGCCGGAGCCCGTGCGGCTGCCGACGCCCGCCTCTTCGAGCATCGCCTCGACCTGCGGGTGCGCGCCTAAGGTAAAGAGCCCTTCGACCGACGCGTGGCTCGCGCCCGCGCGCACCAGCTCCGAAGGGAAGCGGTCGCCGATGAGCACGCCGAGCGCGTCCACGATAATCGACTTACCCGACCCGGTCTCGCCCGTCAGCAGATTCAATCCGCGGCCGAACTCGACCCGCAGCTCGCTGATGAGCGCGAAGTTCGAGATGTTGAGGAGCGCGAGCATCCGACCTCCAGAGTGTGCACGGCAATAAGGGTCAGTACCGCAGGCGGGACTGACCTGTCTTATCTTACTAAAAAGTTTTCCACAGAAACGCCGCCTGTGGAAAAAATAATTTTCGCCGCGCGACTTTTCATCTCGCTCCTTTGTGCTATCCTCTCGCACCGTAAGCGCCACGCGAGCACGTCGGAGCGCCCCCCGCGCCGACCGTTTCAAGGGGTCAGAATTTCCATCCCGTAAGAGTCATCGTTAGACATGTCGAACATAGACTTCGCCCACCTGCACCTTCATACGGACTATTCACTTCTAGACGGCGCCATCCAGATCAAGCCGCTCGCCGAGCGCGTCAAAGAACTGGGCATGAAGTCGTGCGCGATGACCGACCACGGGAACATGTACGGCGCCGTCTCCTTCTACAAGGAGATGAAGGCGCACGACGTGAAGCCATTGATTGGCTGTGAAGTTTACTTGGCCCCCGGGCATCGTTCGGACAGGACAGAGGTGCGCAAAGGGGGCAAGCCCTACAACCACATGATTCTCCTCGCGAAAGACCGTGAGGGTTATCACAACCTCGTCCGCCTCACGTCCAAAGCGTTCCGCGAGGGTTTTTATCGCAAGCCGCGCATTGACCGCGAGCTGCTCGCGCAGTACTCGGGCGGCCTCATCGGCCTTTCGGCCTGTCTGTCGGGCGTGCCGCAGGAGCACTTGAAGGCGGGGCGGCTCGAAGAGGCTGCGAAGGCTGCCGGCGAGTTCGAGGACATACTCGGCAAGGGCAACTACTTCTTAGAGATTCAAGACCACCAGCTCGAAGACCAGATCAAGATCAATCAGAGCCTCATCGACCTCTCGAAGAAGATGGGCATCCCGCTCGTCGCCACCAACGACGCGCACTACCTCTACCGCGAGGACTACGAGGCGCACGACGTGATGCTCTGCATCGGCACGGGCAAGACCGTGGGCGACCCGAACCGCATGCGCTTCGGCGGCCCGCAGTGGTACGTGCGCTCGCCCGAGGAGATGGCCGACATCTTCAAGCACATCCCCGACGCCGTCACGCGCACCGTCGAGGTCGCGGAGATGTGCGACCTCAAGCTCCCCTTAGGCGAGAATCAACTGCCCGTCTACCCCGTCCCGCCTGAGTTTGGTGACATGGGCGTTGACGAGTACTTCGAGAAGGTGGTGCGCGACGGGTATGAGAAGCGGCGCGAGACCCTCTGGGACAGGATGCAGTCGGAGGGCAAGCTCAAGCACAGTCTCGCAGAGTATCAGCAGCGCATCTCGACCGAGGTCGCGACCATCAAGCAGATGGGCTTCCCCTCCTACTTCCTCATCGTCTGGGACTTCATCAAGTTCGCCAAAGACCGGCGCATCCCCGTCGGCCCCGGCCGCGGCTCGGCCGCCGGTTCGCTCATCGCTTACTGCCTGGAGATTACCGACGTTGACCCCTTGCAGTACGACCTCCTCTTCGAGCGCTTCCTCAACCCCGAACGCGTCTCGATGCCGGATATCGACATCGACTTCTGCGTCAACGGCCGCGCCGAGGTCATCAACCACGTCACGCAGCTCTACGGCCGCGACTCGGTCTGCCAGATCATCACCTTCGGGACGATGGCCTCGAAGGCGGCCATTAAGGACGTGGGGCGCGCGCTCGACATGCCCTACGCCGACGTGGAGAAGATAGCCAAGCTCATCCCGCCGCCCATCCGCGGCCGCAACGTCTCCATCACGCAGGCGATGGAGACCGTGCCCGAGCTGAAGCAGGCGTTCGAGACAGACCCGCAAGTTAAGAAGGTCATCGACATCGCCAAGCGCTTGGAAGGCTGCGCGCGTCACTCGTCCGTGCACGCGGCGGGCGTCGTCATCAGCCCCGTCCCTTTGGAAGAGTTGATACCGGTCGCGGTCAACAACAAGCAGGAGTTCACGACGCAGTTCGAGATGTCCGACCTTGAGAAGACGGGCATGCTCAAGATGGACTTCCTCGGCCTCACCACCCTGACCATCATCGACCAGTGCTGCAAGACGATTAAGGAGATGCACGGGCGCGACATCCTCTGGTCGGAGATTCCGCAGGACGACCCGAAGACCTACGACCTCTTCGCCAAGGGACACACCGAGGCCGTCTTCCAGTTTGAATCGGTCGGCATGCAGGAGATTTGCCGCAAGCTGCGCCCCAAGTCGCTTGAAGACCTCTCGGCCTTAAACGCGCTCTACCGACCGGGCCCCTTGGACGGCGGCATGGTGGACGACTTCATCGACCGCTACCACGGCAAGAAGCCCGTCGAGTACCTCGTGCCCGACATGGAGGAGATTCTCAAGAACACCTACGGCATCCTCGTCTATCAGGAACAGATCATGCAGCTCGCGCAGAAGCTCGGCGGCTACAGCTTAGGCGAGGCCGACCTCATGCGCCGCGCGATGGGCAAGAAGAAGCGCGAAGAGATGGCCGTCCACGAAGAGAAGTTCATCTCCGGCTGCGTCAAGAACAAGATCGCCAAGAAGACCGCACGCGAAATCTTCCGCCTCATGGCGCAGTTCGCCGACTATGGTTTCAACCGCTCGCACTCGGTCGCCTACGCACACGTCGCGTATCAGACGGCGTATCTGAAGGCGCACTACCCGGAGCACTTTTACGCGGCGGTCATGACGAACGTGACCGACGACACGGCGAAGATTTTCAAGTACGCGTCGGAGCTGCGTTCGCAGGGCATTAAGATGCTGCCGCCCGACGTGAACCAGTCGGGGCCGGGATTTACGCCCGTCGAGCGCGCGGTGCGCTACGGGCTGTGCGCGATTAAGGGATTGGGGCAGTCGGCCGTGAGCCCCATCATCGAGGCGCGCAACGAAAAGCCCATCCGCTCCATCTTCGACTTCGCCGAGCGCGTGAGCGAGAAGGGCTCAGGCAAGCGCGTCTTGGAGAGCCTCGTGTGTGCCGGCGCGTTCGACTCGCTGAAGCCCGAAGGCGACTCGCTCCACCTCTGGCGCGCGCGCCTGTTCGCGTGCGTGGACAAGGCGCTGGAGCGCGGCGCACGCGCCCGCCGCGAGCGCGACAGCGGGCAGGTGGACATGTTCGGAGTTGCAAACGCGAACGGTCAGGAGACGGAGGAGCCGCCGCTGCCAGTCCACGGCGTCGAGCCGTGGTCACACAAGGAACTGTTGACGCGTGAGAAGGCGGGCGTGGGCTTCTACGTCTCGGGACACCCGCTCGAAGACTTCATCGAGAAGATCGAGCAGCTCAACTGCATCCCCATCACTGAACTCGGCAACGTCGAGCCGAACGCGCGCGTGAAGGTCGTCGGCGTCGTCTCGGACTTCACCGTGCGCAACACGAAGAAGGGCGACCGCTACGCCTACTTCCGGCTCGAAGACCTCTCGGGTGCGGGCGTCAAGTGCGTGCTCTGGCCCGAGGCTTTCAAGACGAAGGGCGCGGACGCGGCCGACGACGTGATGCTTGTGGCCGTGGGTCGCTGCGAAGGCGAGAGCGGGCTGACCATCGTCTGCGACGAGGTGACGGCGCTTGACCGCGCGCGCGTGCCGATGACGAACGGCAAGCCGACCTATCAGGGCGGGCGCCTGCGCGCCAACGCGCTCGTCGTCGAGTTCCCGACCTGCGACGACGTGCAGCGCGCGGGCGCGAGCGTCGCCGAGGCTCTGCTCGCGCACCCCGGCGACTGTGAGGTCTTCATCGACCTCCACCTCGACGAGGAGAACCTCACCGTGCGTGCCAAGACGCCGCCGTTCGCCCGCGTCGCGCCCAACAAACAGTTGCAGGAGACACTGCTCGCCGCCGGCGTCCGCGTCCGCTGGGTGGACTAAAGGCACAAGGGTTATTACAACGAAGGAGCGCAAAGGAGCGCGGGCAAGATGCCCGCGCTCCTTTTTTGCGCTCTTTTTTTCGCGCCCCGTCCGAACCGATTTAGAGTGTACTGGGTCTTAACAATCGGAAGCCGTTGAAGGGGGCGGGCACGATGAGACTGAAGACGGTCTACCTGATTCTATGTGTGCTCAGGGTGGCGCTGGCCATCGCAGCGGTGGGCGTCTCGCTCGGGCTGCCGCTCTTTCTCTACCTGCGCGAGCGCCGTTTGGAGCGGGGCGTGTAGGCGCATGCGAGACGTTGCCGAACGCGAAGCCTTCCTCGTGCTGCGCGCGCAGTCGGGCGACCGAGAGGCTTTAGACGCCCTGCTCGCGTCGGTGCAGGAGCCGCTCTATCGCTACCTCCTGACCGTTGTGCGGGAGCGGCATCTCGCCGAGGACGCTTTGCAGGAGACGTTCGTGCGCGTCTATCGCAAGCTCGGCTGGCTGCGCGAGCCGGAGTTGTTTCGCCCTTGGGCCTACCGCATCGCGACCCGCGAGGCTTTCCGCCAACTGAAGCGCGAGCGGCGCTGGGCCGAACAGGTGCGAGACGAGGACACACTCGCCGCGGTCGCCGCTCCGCCGCCGCGCGAAGAGCTCGCGCACGAGTTGTCGGCGCGTCTGCGCGAAACGGTCGCAGGGCTCTCCCCGGCCAGCCGCGCCGTCGTCGTCCTCTACTACCTGCACGAGATGTCACTCGAAGAGACGGCCGCGGTGCTCGGCGTCCCGTTAGGCACGGTCAAGTCGCGCCTCGCGTACGGGCTCGAATCCTTGCGCAGGCAGTTGCGGGAGCCGGAATGATTCGGAGTCAGAACGTGGCGACTAAGAATAAGAGAGAGAGCGTTACTCCCGGCGAAGACGCGGGGACTCTCGACCGCAGCTTCAAGTATGCGGTCATCGTCTACGCGGTCGTCGAGTTCTTCGCCATCGCGCTCGTGCTCTACTACAAACTCGCGCGTTGAAAGAGCGCGCACAGACAAGAGACGGAGGTGCTTCATGTCCGAACGCGTCAATCTGGACGCCATCCGCGGCGAGGCGCTCGCGCGCGTCGAGCGCGGGGAGCGCAACTTCAAGCTCGCCTTCTTCGGCGGCATCGCCTTCGAGGCACTCTTCCTCGTCGTCCTTCTGCTCGCGGCCGACTTCTCGAACCGCATGCACGTGCTGCTCTTGATTGCGACCGTCGGCGGCTACACGGTCGTCGTCCTCGGCCTCGTCGCCCTCGGCGCACACGTCAGTCGCGGCCTCGCGCGCGTGCTCAAGGCCGTCGAATTGCTGGACAAGTGAGGGTCGGAACTGCTCCGGCCGGCACAAAAAA
>JBJMGQ010000571.1:0-5681 GCA_045807845.1 Pyrinomonadaceae bacterium
CTTCACGATCTACCCGCGCCCGGACGCGCTCTACCTCGAAGCGATGCACTTGACGTTGAGTAACGACTACGAGGGCGCCATCCGCGACTATCAGGAGATAGCCAAGCTCGACCCGAGCCGGCCGGAGGCGCATCTCGACTTGGGCCGCGCCTACGAGCGGAACAACATGACCGAGAAGGCCATCAGCAGCTACACGACGGCCACCTCGCTCAACAACTCGTACGCGGCCGCCTTCCTCCGCCTCGGCACGCTCCACGCGCGGCTGGTCAACCAGCCCGGCGCGACCGCCGCCTTCGACCGCGCGCAGAGACTCTACGCCGACCGGGGCAACAAGGAGGGCGAGGCCGCGGTGCGCTATCAGCGGGGCCGCCTCTTCCTCGGCCTCAAGAAGGAGCCCGAGGCGCGGGGCGAGTTTACGCAGGCGCTCCAACTCGCCCGCGATACGAACAACGTCTACCAGCAGGTGCAGTCGCTGCTCCAACTCGCGCCCATCGAGGAGACCGGCGAGCAGGCGCGCCAGACGGCGGACGAGGCGATCAGGCTGGCGCAGTCGAGCGGCATGAACGACCAGTTAGCCAACGGCTACATCACGATGGGCATCGTCCTCTTCAAACAGGAAGACCTGAGCGGGGCGGAAGACTACTTCAAGCAGGCGCTCGGGTACGCGACCACCTACAAGCTGAAGCGCTACGAGGCGTTGGCTTACTTAAATCTGGCGAGCCTGAGCCAGAAGCAGGGGAAGGTTGAGGAGGCCGGGCAGTTCCTCGAAAAGGCACACGACTTCTTCGTCGAGGGCGGCTACCGGCGCGAGGCCGACCAGCAGACGATAGTCGCCGCCCGGAGCAAGCGGGACAGGGGCGACTTCGACGGCGCGCTCAAGCTCCTCGAAGAGCAACTCAGCATCCCCGAGCAGATGGCCGACCCGGCTCAAGTGGCGACCCTCCACCACGAGTGCGGCACAGTCCTCAAAACGCAGGAGAAGTACGCGCAGGCGCTCTTGCACTTCGAGCAGAGCGTTCCCGCCTTCCGCTCGCTCAACATCCAGTCGCTGCTCCCCTATTCGCAGGTCAGCATGGCGAGATCGCTTTTTGCGCTCGGGCGCTATGAGGAGGCCGAGAAGATTCTCAACGAAGTGGCGGACGCCGACCCGCAGACGCTCAGCGGGGGCCGGAAAATGGTGGCCACCGCCCATCTCCACTTCGCCGACCTTGAGTTGAGCCAGCAGCGCTACCCGGAAGCAGCCGCCCGGGCTAAGGAAGCCATCAGGGTTTTGAAGGAGGGTAACGTTCAGGCGGATTACCTCTTCGCGTGGGCCAACGCCGACCTCGGGATGGTCGAGAGCTTCGGCGGCGCGCACGACCGCGCCAAGGCGCTGTGCAACGACGCGGTGCGTCTGGCCTCGCTTGCCCACGACAACTGGGTTACCACGCACGCGTACTACGCGCTCGCCGTGGCGCTGCTCGGAGCGGGCGATGCGGACGGCGCACGCGCCGCGGCCGAACAGGTGCTCAACATCGTCACCCGTCAGGGCGGCGCCGACACGCAGTGGCGCGCGCTCGCTCTGGGCGGCATGGCCTGCCGGCTCGCCGGCAATCAGGACGCGATGCGGGACTACTTCTCCCGCGCCGCGACCACGCTCGCGCAGTTTGAACAGAGTCTGGGGGCGGATGCGGTAGGCTACCGCTCGCGTCCGGACATACAGCGGCTCCGCGGCGAAATCGGCGCTTCCGTGGCGAGCGTCGCTCGCTGACTGACGTGGCCGCAAAAACCTCAACCACTAAGGAGAACCGAACATGTCCCAACAAGACCCACCAATCATCGTCACCGGCGGCTCCGTCACCCTCGTATTCGACGAGGATAAACTCCCAAAGCTCTCGAAAGGCAAGCACCACCACAAGGACAAGCGCATCAGGCGCATCGAGATCGACGGCGACGGCATCGACTACGCCGTTGACGTGCCCACGGGCGAGGGACTGACGATAACCATCCGCATTGGAGACTAGCCTTCGGCGCCACACGCCGCACGGTGGAAACCGAGACGGCGCGGGCGGCCCACGTCGAGCCGCCCGCGCCGTCGCCTTACAATCGGAGGGACGAAGAACGAAGGTCAGGCAACACGACTCTCGTCCTTCGTCCCTCTGCCTTCATCTCTCATCCTTCATCCTTTCTTCTCTCCTTCCACGCCGCCTCGGCCAGACCGGCCAGCCAGCAGAGCGTGCCGCGCGCGCCGAAGTGCTCGCGCACGCGCGCGAAGATGCGCGGGTAGAGCCGCGCCGTGCGTGCGAGCAGACGCCTAAGCGCGCCCGTCGTCATTCGCCCGCGGAAGACCTCGCGCCGCTCGTCCTCTTCCAGCCCGCCGAGCGCAGCCGCCAACGCGTTCAGCGTCTCGTTGACCGCGTGCGGCGCGCCCTTCGCCGCCGGCCGCATGAACTCCGCCAAGCCCAGCGCCGCCGCGACGCGCGCCGTCCCGCCATCGCAGACCGACGCGAGTGCGCCCGCGTCCAGCGCGCCCGACGAGAGCGCCGCGTCCGTCCGTCGCGCCAAGCGCCGCAACTCGCCCACGCCGGCGCACGTGCCGCGCGTACCCGGCGCGAAAGCCACGGCCCCCAGACCTGCGTCACCCAGCAGCATCACGCGTTCGCACGCCACGCGGCGCCGCGCGCGCCAGCCCTCGCGCGGCGCGTGCGCATAGTCGAAGACGGGGCGCTCGACGCGCCAGCCCGCGCCCCTGCGCTTGTAGGTCGGCAGCGACTCGAAGTAGCGCTCGAAGAGCGCGAGCAGAGACTTGTCGGCCGGCGAGTCGGTCGTGTCGTGGAAGAAGAGGCGCGTCGCGTAGTCGCCGCGCGCGGGCGCACCCGCGAAGCCCTCCCACAGGAGTTGCCGGTGCGCGCTCGCGTCTTCGGTGCTGACGAGGATTTCGCCTGCCCGGAAGTCTGCCTCGTCGTGCCCCTCGCCGCGCACAAAGCCGCGCGAGACTGTCCCGACCGAAGGCCGCACGCGCGCCGCCGCTACGCGTCCCCCGTTCAACTGCCGAGCCACGGGCGAGTCCGCCCCCGAAGCATCCACGAACAGGCGCGCCGCGAAGAACCTCCGCGCACCGCCCCCGCCTGTCACCTCAATCGTCACGCGCGACGGCTCGACGTACGCGCGCACGAAGCGCAGCCCACGCTCGACCGCCGAGCCCTTCGACGCGAGTCGCGCCAGACGCCCCGCCGCGAGCGCGGTCAGGCGCTCGCCGTCCACGGCCACGTCGAGCGCGCCGGTCACCCACAGCGTCCCGGCCTTGACGCGCGAAGCGGCATCGTGGAACTTCACGAACCCGCCGCGGTAGCGGTTCAAGACCGCGCCTTCGACCTCCTCGCGCGTGAAGACGCCCGCGCCCTCCAACTCCTTCAACTCGTCTTCCGAAAGATTCCAGACGCCGCCGGCCTCGCCCTCTGCGCGCGCCCCGCCGACGACCAGCACACGGCGTTCGTGCCCGCACGCGAGAGTCGCCGCGTGGAGCAGCGCCGCGGCGCCGCCTGCGTAGACCACGTCGAACTCCGGCTCGGCCTTCGGCGCCGCGGCGGGCGGAGGGCCGAAGACGATGGCCTCCGTCTCGGAGTGCGCGCCGCCGCGCGTCTCCCAGTCTGCGCGCCAGCTCGTCTCCAACTCCCAGATGCGCCGGAGCCACTGCTCACGTTGCGGGAGCGCGCCGAAGCTCGCGACCGTTTCGGGGTAGCGCCGCCGGAAGTATGCGAGGTCGGGCGCGAGCGCGGTGCGCGCGCTCGCTGTCGTCTTTACGGATTTCGTCGGAGCCGTGGCGACCATCTGGTAAAACTCCGCGGGTGCGATCTTTAAGACGCGCGCCCGCCCGGCGGACTTCGCGCGCCGCGATGTGTGAATCGTTAGCAGGGGAGACTTGGGTTCGCCGGGTGAGTGTAGCCGAACGTCGCGCGCGCGGTCTAGCCCCGTGCGACGCCGGCGGATGTTGAGAGAAAAATGTTACCTCGCGGTCACACTTCGCTTCAGCGGCGCGAGCGCGAGATGAGCCCGATGATCGCGACGAAGAGCGCAGAACCGACGATAGACCAGACGACCGGGAACGTCTGGCCTCCGACCTGTACGGGAAGCGGTTCCGGCAGACCCAGTTTGCGCGCGACCAGCAACCCGATCAGCGAGCCGATGAAACCCAGCGCAATCGAGACCAGACACCCGCCGCGCGAAAAGCCGCCGATGGCCTGCCCTATCGCCCCGCACACGCCCGCGACGAGCAGCAGCAAGAGCAGATCGATGAGAGTCATTCGTGTTCTCCTGTAACGCTCTGACGAATCCGGCAGCGAGCATAATTCAACCGGCGTCGTCGGGCAAAATGGGGCGGCGCGCGCAACCGATTTTTTCTGGAAGTCGTCACCTCAACATCCACAAAACTTTTGCTTCACAAGTGCGCGCCCGAGCCTCTATACTTTGGTTGAAGACGGCGACGCGCCAAGCGCCGCCGCTTGAAAAGCGACACCGACAAAGGCCATCCGGCGCGAAAGCTCCGGAGCGCAAAGCCGTTGACCTAAACGCGCGGGAGAGACTACGCGCGCACGGACGCAGCGGTCGCCGAAGTGATGCCGGAAAGAGACGAAAATTCGAGAGGCCGGAGGCGCTCCACGTATGCTGCGCGCCCCGGCCTCGCCGTTTTCAGGGCACGCGAAAAGCGTTGCGCGTGTACGACTTACGGGCGTCATTCTGAAGCCCTGCGGGCGTCGCGTCGAAGCAACTGCCCTCGCCCTGCGCACATCTTAGACTGGCACGTCGCGGCGATCATTTTCCCCTACAGGTCACGCGGTCTGGCCGACTGAAAATCCGAACTCAAAACTGTTGAACCCGAAACGAAATTTTAAGGAGATTTACCGACATGCGTAGACTCATCATCGCCTCGCTCCTCGTCATCTCGGCCTTCGGCGCCGCCTCGGCGCAGACGAACAACGAAGTGCCCAACATGGGTCGCGCGCCCAAGCAGGCCGACGGCGTCGGCCGTCTCGACCTCCGCGTCGTGGACGAGAACGGCGACCCCGTGCAGGGCGTCCGCGCCGACCTCCAGTCGAAGCGCTCGGGCGGCTTCCTCTGCGAGTCCTGGAACTGGACGGACGCGCGCGGCGTCGCCGTGCTGCCCCCGCTCCACATGGGCAAGCTCTCGCTCAAGCTCTCGGCCAAGGGCTACCAGACGCAGACGATTCAGGTTGACGCCGCCAACCTCGACCAGCCCGTCCGCATCGTGCTTCAGAAGAAGTCGTAAGGGCAGTAGGCAGTTGGCAGTAGGCAGTAGGCAGTAGAAAAACAGGCAGCGCGGCTCTCATCATTGAATGATGAGAGCCGCGCTGTTTTTGTCTTCACTACTGCTTACTGCCAACTGCCTACTGTCTACTGTTTACTTCCCTCTCGCCACTCGCGCACCACGTCGGCCGCGGGGCGTTTGTTATTGTCAACTTCGTAGTTGAGGCGGCGCATCTCTTCGGTCGAGATGGAGCCGGCGAGCTGCTGCAAAACTTCGCGCGCCGCGGGGAGGCGTTCGAGGGCGTCGCGGCGCATGAGCAGGACGGCCTCGTAGGGCGGGAAGTAGTGCCGGTCGTCTTCGAGCTGTGTGAGCCCGAGCGTGGCGATCATCCCGTCGGTCGAGTTACCGGCGATGATATCCACCTGACCTTCGGCGA
>JBJMGQ010000572.1:0-3654 GCA_045807845.1 Pyrinomonadaceae bacterium
CGGTCACGTCCTTCGCCGTCCCGCCGGTCGAGAGGTTGATGCTCTCGCGCAGGTAGACGACTTCGCCCGCCTCCGGCACGTCTTCGAGGCTGCGACCGGCCTTCCCTAGACAGGCGAGCATGATCTCGTCAACGACTATCTGCGTGAGCGGCTTCTCGTGCCCTTCCCCGCGCTGCGGGTCGAGGTTAGCGAGGTCAATCAGTTCCCTGAGCGTGTGCTCGCCGTCGCCCGCGACGTGACACGGAATGCGCTCGCTCGCCGCGACCATCTTGTCGCCGACGACGAGCACGCGGTAGTTGCGCCCCTCGAACAACTCTTCGACGAGGACGTGGCGCGAGTACTCGCGCGCGATGTGGAAGCCGAGCAGAACCTCTTCGGGCGTCGAAAGATTGAGCGAGACGCCCAAGCCCTGCCGCCCGTCCAAGGGCTTGACGACCACGGGCGCGCCGAGGCTCCTGAGCGCCGCCAGCGCCTCTTCCTCGGTCGTGACGAGCGCGCCCCGCGGGACGGGAATCGAAACCTGTTCGAGCAGATTCTTCGTCAGTTCCTTGTCCCCGGCGATCTCGACGCCGACGGCGCTCGTCCTGTCGCACATCGCGGCCTGTATGAAGCGGCGGTGCTTGCCGTAACCGAGCTGGACGAGGCTGTCCGGCCCGAGGCGAAAGACGGGGATATTGCGGCGCGCGGCGGCGTCCACGATGGCGCGCGTGCTCGGCCCGAGTTCGTGCCGCGCGACGAGGCTCCGCGCCTCGCTGAGCTTCTCTTCGAGCGGGTAAGTCTCGCCCCTGATAAGCGCCTCGACCAACTCGACGGCGACACGCAGAAGGTACTCGGTCGCCGTCTCCGCCTTGTACTCGACGACGACGTTGTAGACGCCGTGTGTGCCCGCGTAGCGCGTCTTGCCGTGCGCGACGGGCGCGCCCGCCGGTTTCGTCAACTCGATGGCGACGTGCTCGACGACGTGGCCGAAGTATGTCCCTTCGCGGAGGCGTTCGACGAAGCCGCCCGGGTAGCCTTTCCCGCAGGTGTGCTCGTGGAGGCCGGGCAGCAGTTCGAGCAGGCGCTCGTTGAAGCCCGGCAGCTCGCGGCTCTCCCGTCCGGCGAGGTCTTCGAGGTCGAGCCTCATCAAGAGTGCGGGGCGATAGGTGTAGACGTTCGGCCCCGCGAGGGTGCGGATTCTCTCGATTCTCATCTTCTTCCCTTTGTTCGTTTCGACTGTTTTCCGGTCGAGTCGGAGTTTGAAACCCGGCCTTTCTTCGGAGCCTCTTCGTCGTCGGGGACAATCGGCGTGCGGTTAGCCAGATCGAATCTGTAGCCGGCCGGGAGCACGTGGACGGTGACGCCGTAGAGCGCGAGCCCCCCGCACTCCTCGGCGTAAGGCAGGTTGGTGTAGCTCATCGCCCCGGCGTCGATGACCGTCACCGCGCCCTCGCCGATCACCTCGAACTCGGTCTTGTTGACGACGAGCGCGGTGTTCTCGTCAATCCCCAGCCCAAGGTCTTGCGGGTAGTGTGCGACGGCCGTGAGCAGCCTCCCGTGGCGTCCGCGCTGCGAGAAGTGCGTGTCGATCATCGCCCCGACGAGCAAGTCCATGCCCGGCCCGATGCGGACGGCCTCGACGCGCGGGTTCTCTTCGCCGCCGCCGCCGATGATCATCGAGTTCGACATCATCGACGCGCCCGCGCTCGTCCCCCCGATGACCAGTCCCTTCGCGTGGCGTTCGTGGATGAGCTTCTGCATCTCCGTGCCGCCCAACAAGGACGTGATGTGGAGTTGGTCGCCGCCCGTGAAGTAGAGCGCGGTCGCCTGCCCTATCTTCTCAAGCGCCTCGGGCGCGGCGGCGTCTTCGCGCGCCGACACGTCCACCATCTCCGTGTCGTCCACGCCGAGACTCCTGAAGACGTTCTTATATTCGCGCCCGACCTCTTCGGGATGGTCGGTCGCCACGGTCATCACGACGACGCGCGCCCGCGCCCCCTTCGAGAGCCGGACGAACTCCTTGAGGATACGGCAGTCGCCCTCTTTGTCTTCCGCGCCGCCGACGGCGACCAGCCTGCCGCGCGCTTCGCTTAGCCCCATCTCGCCTCCGACGCTCCTTCAGGCCGTGAATGCTTCCGCCGCCGCATCAGACGAAAACAGGTGCCCGAGGCACCTTCGCTCACACTTCCAAAACGATTGGGGGTTAGGAAGCGTTTGACCGAATATTTTGTGGGGGTGACAACTTATAACCAGCCGGCCACGCCCGTGTCTGTACGAGCGCGGACGAGCCTATGGGTGAGTCGGCGGATTTCGAGAAATTTGTGAGGAGCAATATAGACGGGCGTTAAATATCGGTGCCCTCGCAGTCGGCGGAGCGGGCTCCCGTGACGGGCTCGCGGTTCTGGAGGTCGAAGCGGTAGCCCGCCGGGAGAACATGAATCCTGACCCCGCAGATGGCGAGCAGGTCGTCCTTTTCCAGCTCGTTGAGATTTGTGTAGGTGAGATGGCCCGCGTCAACGATTGTGACCGTGCCCGCGCCGACGACTTCGAGGCGGTGTCCGCTGACGACGGCCGCCGTGTTCTCGTCGATGCCGAGCCCGATGTCGTGCGGGTGCTGTGCGACCGCCGAGAGGAGCCGTCGGAGTCGTCCCCGCTCCTCGAAGTGCTGGTCGATTAAGACGCCGGGGACGAACTCCATGCCGGGGCCGAGTTCGACGCCGCCCGCGCGCAGTGTACTCACGGGCGGCCCGCCGGTAATCATCACGCTCGACATTATCGCCGCGCCCGCGCTCGTTCCCGCGAGCACGAGCCCCTCGGCGTGCCTCTTGTGAAGTATCGTGTCGAGTCTGGTGCCGCCCAGCGTGCGCGTGATGCGCACCTGATTCCCGCCCGTAAAGAAGACCCCGGTCGCCCGCTCGACGGCGCCCACCGCCTCGTCGCCGTCGGCGTCCTTCCGACCGACCATCTTCAGGTCATGCGCCTCTGCCGCGCCGAGCCGCAGAAAGACCTCCGCGTAGGAGGCCGCGACCTCCGAAGCGTTCTCGGAGGCGGCGGCGATGATACTGATGCGCGCCCGCGCGCCGCCCGCGAGGCGGACGAACTCGCGCAGTATCTCGGCTTCGCCTTCCCAGTCTTCCGCCCCGCCGATGATTACGACCTGACCTTGATTGCCTCTCCGTCTCATACTTCGCTTGATGTCCGCTGACAGTATGCCCCAGCCTTCCTCATAGCTTCAAAAGCACACCGCCCTCCACCTGAAATATGTCACCGCATATTGTTTGGAATGATTCGAGGTTGTCCGACATGACGGTGGAGGGCCGCGACGAATGCACTATGCCGATGGTTCTGGAAGGACGGAAAGGTTTTACACCGGCCAGAGGTATATACGGGGAGCGGAGATGGGGCTGCTCAGTATGCCGCCGCCTTTAAGCCGTGACTGAGTCCCCGACCAGATCGCCTGTTCTTCGTGGAAGAACGAGCAATGTTTACTCAGAGCCTGTTTGAAAACTCATTTTGGCGCGAGCCGACGTAGCATCAGCCGCGTCATCGCCACGAGGATCAGCGCCTCGCTCGTCTCGCCGAGTCGCTCGTAGTCTGTGCTGAGGCGGCGTGACTGGTAGAGCCACGAGAAGGTGCGCTCGACCACCCAGCGGCGCGGCAGCGGCGTGAAGCCGC
>JBJMGQ010000573.1:0-3701 GCA_045807845.1 Pyrinomonadaceae bacterium
CCGTCGCATCCCGTCCACCCCTCCCCAAGCCCAATGAGATCAAGTCCTTCCTCGACGAGTACGTCATCGGGCAGGAGGAGACGAAGAAGCGTCTGGCCGTCGCCGTCTACCAGCACTACAAGCGCATCGAGCTGGCGCGCAGGCGTAGTGACGTAGAGATACAGAAGTCGAACATCCTGCTCATCGGGCCGACGGGCACGGGCAAGACGCTGCTCGCGCAGACGCTCGCCCGCATGCTCTCCGTCCCCTTCACCATCGTCGACGCGACGACGTTGACGGAGGCGGGCTACGTCGGCGAGGACGTTGAGAACATCATCCTCAAACTGTTGCAGGCCGCCAACGGCGACGTGGAGCGCGCGCAGCAGGGCATCATCTACATCGACGAGGTCGATAAGATTTGCCGCAAGGACGAGAACCCTTCCATCACGCGCGACGTGTCGGGCGAGGGCGTGCAGCAAGCGCTCCTGAAGATTCTGGAAGGCACGGTCGCCAACGTCCCGCCGCAGGGCGGGCGCAAGCACCCGCATCAGGAGTTCTTCCCCGTAGACACGACCAACATCCTCTTCCTCTGCGGCGGCGCCTTCGTCGGCCTTGAGAAGGTGATCGAGCGGCGCACGCGGAACAAGTCGCTCGGCTTCCAGGCGCAGATCAAATCGAAGGGCGGGCGCTACTCCGAAGCGCTCTCGTCGGTGCAGCCCGAAGACCTCGTCAAGTACGGGCTGATTCCGGAGTTCGTCGGCCGCCTACCCGTGACCGGCGTCCTGCACGAGTTGGACGAGGCAGCGCTCATGCGCATCCTGACCGAGCCGAAGAACGCGCTCATCAAGCAGTATCAGAAGAAGTTCGAGTACGACAACGTCAAGCTCCGCTTCACCGACGACGCCTTGAAGGCCATCGCGCATCAAGCGGTCGAGCGCAAGGTCGGCGCGCGCGGACTGATGATGATCATGGAGGAGCTGCTGCTCGACGCGATGTACACGCTCCCTTCGCAGAAGCGCGTCAAGGAGTTCGCCATCACGCGCGAGATGGTCGAGCGCCGCCGCGCCGTCCCCGGCGAGATTCTCACCGGCGTGGACGAGGCGGCATAGAGCCGACCGCCTCCGCCCGTAGACAACCCGAAGCCGCAGCTCGTGTTCTAAGCACGGGCTGCGGCTTTAAAGTCTCCCGACGACTCACAACCACGCACGAAAAGTTTTTGCACCAAGCCCCGCCCCCGGCGTATCAGACAGGAGGCGTGCGCGCGCGCTCGCACACGGCCGCCGAACGACCCGCGGGGAAGGCTTAAGAACACTCATGAACTTCGATAGTCACACAGAGGGTTTCATCAAGAGGTGTGCGGCGGCGCTCGCGCTCACGTTGACGCTGCTCGCGCCGTCGTCGGCGCAGCAGCCGCGTCCCGCGCAGAACGCGCAGGACGAAGAGGACGTGGTGCGTATCACGTCGAACCTCATACAGATTGACGCCGTCGTCCTCGACTCCGAGGGGCGGCAGGTGACCGACCTCACCGCCGACGACTTCGAGCTGAGCGAGGACGGCCGCCCGCAGGCCATCACCAACCTCTCCTACGTGGACACCTCGCCCGAGGCGAACGCGACGGCGGGCGTGCAACCGGCTGCGCCTTCGACCTCCGCGAAGAACTCAACTCTCGTGCCGCCAGCGCGGGTGAAGCCCGGCAGCGCGCGCCGCCGTATCGCCTTCGTCGTAGACGACCTCGGGCTCACGTTTCAGGCCACGGCCTACGTGCGCAACTTTCTGAAGGACTTCGTCAAAGACCAGATGCGTCCCGGCGACCTCGTGGCCGTGGTGCGGACGAGCGCGGGCGTGGGCGCGCTTCAGCAGTTCACGAGCGACCCGCGCCTCGTCGGCCGCGCCATCGAGCGCGTGCACTTCCAGCCCGGCTTCCGCTCCCCGACTGCTATGTTCGCCGCGAGCGACGATAAGCTCAAGGACGAGCAGAAGGATTCTGAACAGGCTTCCGAAGATGAAAAGGGCGACGGCGGGCCCGACCGCGATGCGCTCTTCACAGTGGGCACGCTCGGCGCGCTCAACTACGTGCTGCGCGGCGCGGCCGAGATGCCGGGGCGCAAGTCAATCGTCCTCATCTCGCAGACGACGCGCCTCTTCAAGTTGGGTGGCCGCGACGCCAACGTGCGCGACTACCTGCAACGCATGACCGACCTCGCCAACCGCGCCTCCGCGAGCGTCTACGAGCTTGACGCCTCAGACCTGACGCCGGGGAAGACGAGCAGTCAGCTCGGCATCGTGCAGTCCATCCAGCAGGCGCCGGGGCCGACGGGCGGCACGGGCGGCATCGGTGGACGTTCGCCTTCGGACGCATCGGTCGGCTCGAACCAGTCGCCTACCAACCTCAGCCTCGCCGAATCGCTGCTCACGAGTAAAGAGTTGAGCGGCGACCGCTCGCTCAACCAGACGAAGACGGCGCTGCGCTACCTCGCGAAGCAGACGGGCGGGGCGCGCGTCTTCCGGATAGAGCGCGTGCTCGAAGACCAGCGTGGCTACTATCTCATCGGCTATCGACCGGACGAGAAGAACTTCGACCCGCAGAAGGCCGGGCAGAAGTTTCACGACGTACAGCTTCGCGTGAAGCGGCCGGGCTTGCGCGTGCGACACCGCACGGGCTTCTACGCCTCGCGCGATGCAGACTCGGCCGCGGGCGCGACGACGACGCGCGAGGGGCGTCTGCTGCGCGCGCTCACCTCGCCGCTCTCGTCCGGCTCCATCGGCCTCAGCTTGACGCCTCTCTTCGGCAACGACGCACAGACCGGCTCGTTTGTGCGCGCGCTCATCCACGTTGACGCACGCGCGCTCAAGTTCACGGACGAGCCGGGGGGCACGCGCAAGGCTTCGGTCGAGGTGCTGGCCGTCACGCTCGGCGAGAGCGGCAAGCCGCTCGATCAGGCCGACGGCGTCGAGACGATTCGCGTCGCGCCCGCCGACTTCGAGAAGCTGCTGGCTACGGGGCTCCGCTACACGCTCAAAGTTCCCATCAAGTCGCCGGGCGCCTACCAGCTCCGCGTCGCCGTGCTCGACGAGGCCAGCCAGCAGGCCGGCTCCGCCAACGAGCTGATCGAGGTGCCCGACTTCGGCGGCGGCCGGCTCGCGCTCTCCGGCCTCGTCGTCAGCGGCAAGCCCGCCGAAGGGGCCGCGCCTTCGCCGGAGGCAGAGCTTGAGGCCGACCCCGCGGTGCGTCGCCTGCGTGCGGGGATGGAGCTGCGTTACGACTTCCACATCTACAACGCGCAACTCGATGCTTCGACCGGGCGTCCGCGCTTGCAGACGCAGGTGCGCCTCTTCCGCGAAGGGCAGCTTGCATACGAGGGCAAGCTCGCGCCCTTCGACACAACGCAAGCCGACGACCTCAAGCGCCTCGTGGCCGGCGGTGGCGTCAAGCTCAACCGCGCCGCTGTGCCCGGCGACTACACGCTCCAAGTCGTCGTCACAGACCTGCTCGCCAAGGAAGACCGCCGCACGGCGATGCAGTGGCTCGACTTTCAAATCGTGCGTTGATTCAACCTTCACGGCCTCGCCACCGAGCAGAATTTTTCGACGGACGCGCCCCGCGGAGGGGCGTTGACGCGCCCGACGGATGCGGCGCCTTGCTTATTTTCTGAAGGCCGGTGGCAAGGCTGCGCGAAATGATTTAGAATTGAAGGCCAACAGCGGTGGGGCGAGCGGGCTTC
>JBJMGQ010000574.1:0-22587 GCA_045807845.1 Pyrinomonadaceae bacterium
CGGCTCAAGCATAAGCCTGAGCCGAAGGGTCTGACCCGCCTCTTAATCGGAAGCGCGCACCGCTCCGGATGAGCGGAGAGGGCGCGCGTCAATCGCCCTCGACGTTGTACATCCGGTCGTCAATCTCTTGGTCGAAGGCGAACTGGTTGAGGGTCATCTCCCAGCGGTCGAGCGAGCTGCCGCCGGTCTTTTCAATCTCCAACTGAAGCTTGTAGCTATGCGGGAGCTTCAGCTTACCCTCCTCCTTGTAGTCGCCGAAATCCTCGATGATCTTGTAGCGCGTCTCTCTCTGGCTGGCCGAGCTGTCTACGCCGCCCCGCCCGAGTTGGGCGCCGACGACGCGGTCGTACTGCGTGCGGACGTGCTGGAAGGTCTCGGCGTCGAAGAAGAGTGTGATCTTCAGGTCGGAGCCCTTGCTTGGATAGTACTTGAGCTTGTGCACGAGGCGGTCGTTGATCTTGTCGGTGCCGCCGTACTCGACCTTGGCCTTGCGCTCCGACAGGTTGAGCAGCGGCCAGGCCGAGGTGAGCGTGCCGCCGATCAGACCCTCCTTGAAGATTTCGCTGTTGGTCAGGGCGAAGGTGCCGATCTGCGAGCGGACTCCCGGCGTGAGGTAGCCGACGGTGAACTTCTTGCCGTCGAACCCGAACCTCTCGCCGGGGTAGTTCGGCGCCTCGAACTTCATGCCGAGCACGACCTTGTTCTCGTCGGACGCGATGACGACCTGACCGTCGAGGGCGCCCGAGGTGCTCCGCGCCTTGAAGATGGCGCGCGTGGTGCCGCCGACGATACGCGTCTCGGCGGCCTCGCGGGCCGCCTGCGGGCCGATGGCTTCGAGGTGTTTGGCGACAACGTCCTCGGCCTTCATCTTGTCGTCGGCGTGAGCGGCGCCGGCCGCGCGCGGCGTTGAGGGCAGCAGCGCGGCGAGCAGTGCGCAGGCGAGCGCCAGCGCGCGGCATGTGCGGGGCGTGCGGGTCTTGAACATCTCTTTGAATCCTCTGTTGAAAAAAATATGTGGCTTTGCCGAGTGGGCAAGTATGCGAGGAAGAGCCGCGCTGCGGCGCCTCGGTCGGGGGAGCCGACATAGCCTACTATAAACGCCGCCCGGAGACCAACGCGGCAGAAAAAAAGCGGGCGGCGCCGAAGCACCGCCCGCCGGAAGGTGGGCAGCCCTGAACCGAGTCAGGGCGATCAGGTTTAGAACTCGAAGCGCGCGCCGAACTGCACGATGCGCGGCGAGTAGGCGTTGCCCGACGAGGTCAGACGGCCGAAGCTCGTGCTGCCAACGTCGAGGATGCCGGGGTTGCTGCCCGCGAAGAAGTTCGCGTTGTTGAGGACGTTGAAGACCTCGGCGCGAAGCTGGATGCGGGTGTTCTCGGTGATGCTGATGTTCTTCAAGAGGCCCGCGTCCCAGTTGAGGTACATGGGCCCGTTGATGAAGTTGCGCGTCATGTTGCCCGTCGAGCCGGGGGCGTTCGGGAAGAAGACCTGACCGGCGAACGGAGCGGTGCCGACCGGGTTGGCGCCGCGGACGCTCGTGATGACGAAGCCTGCGGGCAGCGGCTGGTTCAGGTCGAAGCCGCTCATGGTCACGCCGGTTGCGGAGTTCGTCGCCGTGGCGAAGAGCACGCTCGGGTTGACGATGAAGACGCCGTTCGGGGTCTTGAAGACGCCGAAGAGCTCCTTCACCCCAGACTCGGTCAGCGACGTGGTGGCCGGCTGCGTTGCGGAGCGGCCCGCGCGGTTCAGCGTGCCGCGGCTGTCGATGACGGTCGTCGGAATGCCCGAGCTGATGTTCAGGATGGACGAGAACTGGAAGCCGCCGACGAGCTTATCGACGACGCCGCCCTCGTTCATCCAGCGCTTGCCGCGGCCGAACGGCAGCTCGTAGAGGCCGTTGATGTTGATGGTGTGCGTGCGGTCGTAGATGGCGCGGCCGTAGTCGCGGTTCGGGTTGTTGTTGTCGAGGTAGGGCTCGACGCGGGTCTGGTTGACCTCGTCGGTGCTCCCCGTCACGTCGGTCAGAATCTTCTGGAACGTGTAGTTCGCCTGAAGGCTCAGACCCTGCGTGAAGCGGCGGCGGAACTCGGCCTGAAGCGAGTTGTAGTTAAAGCGCCCGCCGTTGGTCGTGAAGTTCGCGACGCCCGCATTCGGGTTCGCCAGCAGCAGGTTGTAGCCCGAGCCGGGGGTGACGCCGATGCCGTTGGCAACGTAAAGCTCGGCCAAAGCGCCCGGCGTGCCGGCGCGGATCGGCCCGAGGATGGTGTTGTTGTTCAGGAAGCCTGCGCCCTCAAGGCTCGTCAGGTAGGGGGTCGCGCGGCTGCCCACGATGGCCGAGTTGAAGCGCGCGTCCGTGCAGCGCTGGGTCGGGTCGCCGGTGCCCGCAATCGTCAGGCCCTGAAGGCGGCAGTTCTCGCGCGCGATCAGGAAGTCGGTCAGGAGACCGCTGTTGGCAACGCGGAGCTGGTTCAAGTCAATCGAGCGACCCAGCTGCTTGCTGTAGCCGCCGACGTAGCGGACTTCGACCACGCTCTGGAAGCCGACCTCGCGCTGGATGCCGACGTTGTACTCGTAGTTGCGCTGAACCTGGAAGTTCGGGTCGATGAGCGAGACCGTGCCGCCGATGGAGCCGGAGCCGGCCGCGGCAGCGATGTTGTTCTGAAGGAAGGTGCGCGTGCCGGAGCCGCCGGGCCCGAAGGCCGAGGTGGGCACGACGATGGGGGCCAGCGTCGGCGCGTTACCCGCACCGATGATCCTGAACTGCGCCGGGCCGGTCAGCGTGCCGCCCAAGCGAGCCGAGGCGCCGAACGAGCCGAGGCCGGAGTTGTTCAGGGCCGCGTTGTCGATGGAGCGGACGTACTCGTCGTTGACGTAGTTGACGCGGTAGCCGCCGCGCAGCACCGTCTTACCTTCGCCGGGGAACATGCCTCCGAGGAAGCGGTTCTTGAAGTTCGGCGTGTAGGCGACGCTGATGTTCGGGCCGAAGTTGTCCTTGTCCATCTTGAAGAAGTCGCCCGGGTTGCCGGCGTTGCCGCCGACGACCTGGAAGCTGTTGTTCGGGTCGAGCAGCGCCGCGATGGGGTCTTGCCCGGGAGCCACGATCGGCTCAAGGTTGATCCGGTCGGGGTTGTTGAGCGGCGTGTACAGCTCGTAGCGCAGCCCGAGGTTGACCGTCAACTTGTCCGAGAGGCGCCACTGGTCGCTGATGTAGAACGAGTGGTTGTCGAAGTTCAGGCGGCGGAGCTGGGTCGCGCCCGCGATGAAGCCCGAGTTGAAGCTGACGGCGTTGGTCGTCTGGGCGCCGGAGCCGACGATGCCGCCGAGCAGGTAGCGCAGGCTGTTGGCGCGCGCGAGGTCGGTGGAGTTGATGCCGCCGGTGAAGAGCCCCGCGTTGAAGCCCGGCGTGGCCGTGTTGCCGGTCGTGCCGAGGCCGTAGAGGGGGGTGATGCCGCCGTTGTTAATCGACTCGATGCGGTAGATCTGGCTCATCGCGCCGAAGCGGAAGGCGTGGTTGCCGCGCGTCCAGGTCGCGTTGTCCTGAATGTTCCAGTAGTCGGTGTTGCGCCCCTGGCTCTGGAAGGACGGCTCAGGGTTCGTGACGAGCGGGAGCGTCAGCAGGAACGGCAGGCTCCGCGGATCGGTGGTCGCCAGGAAGAACGGCTCGGAGCGCTGGTAGCCGCCGCGAATCTCGTTCGTGAACGAGGTGGTCGGCGACATGCGGTAGGCGCCCACGACGAGCGTCGTCGGGCCGCCCTGATCGACGAAGGTCGAGGTGGAGAAGCCCGCGGCGATGTCGGTGCGCGCGTCCGCGTTCTTGTTGTACTTATAGATGAAGTTGGCCGAGTTCTGGTCGTTGAAGTCAACGTCGAAGCGGCCGGTGAAGGCGTTGCGCGTCTCCGGGTTGGCGCGCTGGAACGAGACCGTCTGGAGGAAGTTGATGCCGGTCAGAGCGCCGTTGCCGGCGGTCGGGAGCTGGCTGAGGATGCGGCTCTGGATGAGCGGGTCAACCCCGAGCACGCCACCGGCGGTGTTGAAGGTATTCAGGTTCGCCGTCGTGCCGAGGTTCAGCCCCGAGCCGGTCAGGACGTTGACGGTGCGAGTGACGCCTGAGTTGTCCACGTAGGTGAAGTTGCCGGTGCGCGCCGCAGGCAGCAGCGTCGTCAGGTTGGTCGGCACCTGATTGGCGAGGCGGAAGCCCTCGTAGTTGGCGAAGAAGAACGCCTTGCCGTGCTCCAGACGGGGGCCGCCCTCGCCGAAGTGGGGGAGGATGGACGGGCCGCTGAGGGTGCCGCCGAACTGGTTGCGGTTGAGGAACGCGCGCGGCACGTTGTTCAAGTTGTTGAAGAAGTTGTTGGCCGCGAACTTCGAGTTGCGGTTGAAGATGAAGACGTTGCCGTGGAAGTCCGAGCCGCCGCGCGGCGTCACGAGCACGACCTGCGTGGAGCCGGTGCCATACTCGGCGCCCGCGTTCTGCGTGATGACGGTGAACTCGCCCGTGTCGTCCACGGTCGGCTGGTCGGAGACGAAGCCGTTGCGGATGAAGTTATCCTGCACGTTCATGCCGTCGCGGGTGTAGTTGACCGACGAGGAGCGCTGACCGTTGATCGAGCTGCTCGTCGCGTTCGAGCCCGCGATCAGGTTGAGCAGGTTGAGCGGGTTGCGGCCGTTAATCGGCAGCTCCTTGACCTGACGGGGGGTGACGGTGTTGCTCAGCTCGGCGTTCGTCGCGTTGACGACATCGGCGCCGGCGACGACTTCGACCGTCTCGCTGATGTTGCCGATTTCGAGCGTCCCGTTCAGCGTGAAGTCGCGACCGGCGTCAATCTTCACATCGGTGTAGACACGGGTCTTGAACCCGGGCGCCGTGATGGTCACGGTGTAGAGGCCGACTTCGAGCTGCTGAAAGCCGAAGTTGCCCTCGCCGCTGGCCTGGACAGTCTGCTCTTTGCCTGTCTGATTATATTTCGCCGTCACGGTCGCTCCGGCGATGTTACCATCCGGCCCGGCGACCGTTCCGACAAGGCGGCCCTGGCTGCCTTGAGCGAACGCGGTGGCGCTAAACAAGCAGAGCGCCAGAACCGCCAACGTAAATTTCCTCATCGTGTACTCCTTAAAAAAAAGTGGGCTTCTTCGGAGGCTCCCGCCGCGCAGGACATTCTTTTAACTGAAGTCCGGCCGGCAGGAACAGAGTTTCGGGTGATTTCCCAACGGATGCTTCGTAAGACAGGGGCTTCGAATCGCCGCCACGACCTAATTATCGCCTTACTCGTCCCCGTGGTGGCAAGTGCTGTGCCGACAATGCCGACATATGTAAATTGTTCATAGTAGTAGATTAAACTGCCGGGCAGGGTGAGGAAAAAGGATGGAAATTGACAAATTTGAATTTCCTATACGAATTCTCGTATAGCCGTGCCGATTTGTCCCACGTGCCCGAGCCCGGGACGGCGCGCTACGGTGCGAAGTGCCGAGGGCGCGGCCGGAGCGGTGCTTGCGGCTACTGCGGAGGGGGTTGCCAGACCGAGCCGTCGTCGTACTCGACGCGGTAGATGACGACCTGCTCGCTCAGCTCCTTGCCCGCGTTCTTGACGTTGATGGTGGAGGTCTGCGGCTTGGCGGAGCGTCCCACCAGCTCGTTGTCCTGACCGGGGCGAATCTTGACCTTGGTCGAGTAGAGGTGGCGGCCGAGTTCCTGCTGCGTTTCGGGGTCGAGGAAGTTGTAGCCCCAGTCGATGGCGCGGATGGTCTTCGCGCCCGTGTTCTTGACCTTGGCGCGGTAGACGTAGGTCGTGACCACGCCGGACGGCGGGTCGTCTTTAGACTTCTTGATGGGCGGCGGCGTGGGCTCAATCTGCTCGCCGCCCTTGCCCCTGATCTTGTTCTGTATCTCGTTGATCTTCTGCTGCCGCTGCGCGTCGGCGAACTCGTCGTTGGCGCTAAAAGGGTCTTCGTCGAGCGCGGGGTTGCGGACATAGGTGTGCCACTTCTTCTGAAGGACGACGAGGTCGGGCGGGGCGGCCGGCGGCGGCGTGGTCGTGGCCGGCGTCTGCGCCGAGGCGGCCAAGGCGCCGAGCAGGAACAGGAAGAACAAAGAGACCGCTCTACTCATTTCGCACCTCATTTCGTAATGCCGAAGGTGTGGGACGTAAGTCCACGGCGGAACTGTTTTCGCGCGCTGTCCCCGCGTGCATCGTAGACGCGGGGGCGGCGGACTGATGCTAGGGCGTCGTCGCGGTCGAGCCGTCGGCGTAGGTGACGCCCGTGACCTCGACCTTAAGGGAGGTGACCGAGGAGCTGGTGCCCGCGGAGCTGGCGTTGACCACGTTGTTGCGGGAGGTCTTCAGGCGCTTCGAGAGCTTCTTGGTCGAGCCGGGGGCGATGCGTGTCTTGGTCTCCACGTCGTAGGAGTTGATGACAGCACCCGTCAAAGGGTCGGTGAGCGTGGCCGTCCAGGTGACGAACTTGATCTCCTTAGCGGCGTGGTTCGTCACTTCGACCACGGCCTTGAAGGTCGGGAATGGGCGGCGGCGCGAGGCGTTGGCCTCACGCTCCAGCGAGGAGCTGCTGCTGCGGGAGCTGGCGATGTGCGTCTCCTCCCGATGGATAGGGTCTCTATCGCTCATCGGCTGGCGCTGTGCGTCGCCCGGTGTGGGTATCTGCGCGTGGGCAGCGGCGGCCGCAGTAAGCAGAAGCGCGAAGGCTAAGGTTAACTTCGTCATGTGGGTCGTCCTCTCTGGCTAAAGGCGTGTGTCGGCGGGGGCGTACATCCGGTTGGATGGCGGCCCGCCCACTTTAGTTGACAAGTTTAAAATCAATCCAGCGCGTCGCCGTCCGTCCGCTGCCCGGGGCGCCCGCCTCCGAGACGTTGAGTTGCAGCATGTAGTCGCCCGGCTCAAGGATCGTGCCCACCTGCAAACGGCGCGCGACGACGAGACGCGCGGGGTCGGCCTGCCCGTTCAAATCCACGGGGAAGACCTCGCCGGCAAAGACCTCCTGCCCTTCGCGGAAGAGCTTGACCTGCGAGCTCAACTGCACCCCCTTCTTATTCTTCCCGACGTTTAGGACGAGGCAGGCGTAGTCCAGATACCAGCCGTGACGGAAGATGCGCGAGGCGGGGCTGGCGAGCGGGTCTTCCATGCCGATGAGCCCTTCGCCGCCGGGAACGACGCGCGCGCCCGTCTCACTTGCAGCCGCCGAGGCGCCGGGTGCGCCCAGCACGGAGGTGAGCAGGTCGCGCGCCTTCGTCGCCGGCCGGTTGCCCGTGATGACGAGGCTCGACAGCGTCAGCTTGTCCTTCTTCACGTCCGGCACTTCGATGTAGTGGCTGGCCGAGCCGACGCGCCCCGAGGCCGAGTCGCGGATGGCGATGCGGAGCTGGTAGGCGCCCGGCTTCTTGACGGGCACGTTCATGCCGTAGAGCATCCCCTCGCGCATGAAGCGTTCGAGTTTCGCCGGTTTCGCGCGGATGGTCTCGATGAGGTTGACCTGATCGACGATCTGCCCGTCCTCGCCGAGCGTAACGGCGACCACGTCGAGCACGGCCTCCTGTCGCCCATCGGGCATCGGCGTAAACGTCAGGTCGCGCGCGTCCATCAGCATCACGGAGCGGATGGTCGAGCCTAAGCTGGCGTCGTTGAGAAAGAACGAGGTCAGTTGCAGCTTGACGCCGCCCGAGGCGAAGGGCGACAGCAGCGCTGCCATCAACTGCTCAGAGCGCGTGCGCTTGCCCTTGCGCGACTCGTCCTCGGCGACGCCGAGGAAGCCGCTGCGCGTGCGCACCTTCAGGTTGGTGCGTCCCTTGACCTTGATGTCCCAAGTGTTGAAGCGCCGCCGACCCGTCGCGGGGTCGAAGGTCGATTCGTCGGGGCGATAGCCGATGAGGTAGTAGCCGCGTATGTCTTCGAGCGCGCGACGGATGCCCTTGTTGAGGTCGTTCTGGTTGAAGAGCGTGGTGCCGCCCGTCTCGCGCGAGAGGTAGTTGAGGCCGTTCTGTCCCTCGAACAGCTCGGCGCTGCGGGCGCTGAGCACCTGCGTGCCGACCTGATCGGTGCGGATGCCTGCGAGCCCTCCGAAGGCGCCCCCGGGGCCCGAGCCGTTCGGAGAGGCGGGGTTGCCGGCGGTCGAGTCGGCGGCCGTCAAGCTCGTCGGTTGGAGGCCGCGCGTGTCCACCGAGTAGATGACGACCGAAGCGCGGTTGGCTTGGTCAACAAGCTGGCGCAGCGCCGAGAGCACGCGCTCGTGGCGGTCTTGCCCGTCCGGGTCTTGGTTGAAGATGGCGATGCCGTCGGAGAAGAGCACGACGGCCTTGCGGCCGGGTAACTCCTTGAGCCCGCGGACGACGAAGCCGAGCGCGCCGAGCGTGCCGACGGTTAAGAGGGTGTCGCGAAACTCGCTCAAGGGTTGCGAGCGCGGTTTAGTCTTCTCACTCTGCCTGCCCTGTATCTCCTGCGGCGTCGGAGGCCCCCCGTCGTTGCCCCCCTCTATCGACGGGGCGGTCGCCTGCGCTTCGAGCCGGTCGAGCGTGTCAACGGAGGTGAAGGCGCCAAGCCGCGTCGTGCGTGCGAGCGGGCGCAGGCGCTCGATGGCGGCGTAGAGCTGCTGGCGGTCGTTGGTGAACTGCTGAAGTGCGCCGATGCCTGCGCTCGTGCGGATGATGGCGACGAGGTCGCCGGACTGTATCTGCTCGTCCACATACTTCTTGAGCGCTTGCCGCGTGGCGTGGACACCCTCTTGCGACATGCGAAGGTCATCCACGACGAGTGCGATGGCGCGGCGCACATCCTCGGGGCGCAGGCGCGCGGGCGGCGGGACGGGCGGCTGCGGCGCCGCCTTGTCGCGCGGGGCCGGCGTCGGGCTGGGCGTGGGCGACGGCGCCATCGTCACGTAAGAGAAGTTGGTGATGTTCTGCGGCTTGCCGTTCTCAAGAATCTCGAAGTCTTCGGCCTTGAGGTCTGTGACCTGTTTCCCGTCCTTGTCGGTGACGACCACGTCGGTCTGCACGAGCGAGGTCGTGATGCGTACGACCTCTTCGTCGGCGGCGGGCGGCGGCGGCGTCTCTTGCTGCGGTTGCGGTTGCGTCTGTTGCTGCTGCGGCGGCCGGTCGGGGGTCGGCGCCTGCGCGGCCGTGGCGGGGCAGAGTGTGCCGAAGGACAGGAGGAGGGCGAGGGCTTTTTTCATGAAGGCAAGTGTCCGTTCCTGAAGTCTTCCGTGCGTGCGTGTCGGGGGACGAGAACGCGTCCGGAGGGTGCGGCCGGATTATAGAACGGAAGCGCAGCGCGCCGGAAGGCCATCGGTGCTTTCTACTTGGCCCGCAGTTCCTTGATGGTCGTGCGCAGACGCGCGGCGTCGGGCGCAGAAGGCGCGAGCTTGAGGTATGTCTCCAACTCGTCGGCCGCGCGCTTGTACTGCTTCTGCTCCCAGTAGAGACCGCCGAGGTAGTAGTGTGCCCGGGCAATCTCGCCGCCGCCCGCCTCGACCGACGCCTTCAGCTCGCGCTCAGCCTCTTCTAACTCACGACGCCCGAGCAGAATCATGCCGAGGTAGAGATGCCCCGACGGCGAGGCCGCGTTCTTCTTGATGGCCTTGCGGAACTGCTCCTCGGCTTCGGCCGTGCGGCGGAGTTCGCTGAGCGCGAGGCCGTAGGCGATCAGCGTCCCGTGGTCGTCGGGCGTGAGCTTGAGCGAGGCCGCGAGCGCCTCCGCTGCCTTCTCGGGCCGCTTGAGCTTGAGATAGACGAAGCCCATCTCGCTCAGCGCGAGCGGGAAGTTCGGGTGCGCATCGACGGCGAGTTTAAGGAAGTCCACGGCGCGCTCGTTCTCGTTCCTGCGCGCCGCCTCCATGCCCTTTTGGTAGAGGTCTACGGCCGGCTTCGGCACGCTCGCCAGCGCCGCGTTGAGCACGCCGGGCTGCGCCTGCTCCGACCCCTCGCGCTTGGGCCGGAGGTAAATCTGGAGCGTAATGGGGCGCGCGAAGGGCGTGCCGACCACGCCCTGAGAGGTCGAGATGGTGCTCGGCTCCAGCGATACCTGTTCGCGCGCCGTCTCGAATTCGTTGCCGCCCTCGACGACGACCGTGTAGTTGCCCGGCTGCAATCCCGTGAAGCGGAAGGCACCGTTCACGTCGGAGAAGACGTAGAGTTCTCCGGCGCCAGTGCTTTCGAGCCGCACCTTCAGCCGCAGCTCCGAGCGCCGCCCCGAAGGGACGACGAGCCGCCCCTGAATGATGTGCATGCCGCCCGTGCCCGAGTTGTCGGTGCCGCCGACCTGCGCGGCGGCCGGAGCCGGGAGGGCGAGAGTCGCGAGCAGGCAGAGCGCGAAGAGCGCGGCATGCTTGAAGGCGTGTTCGCGGAGGCGACTGACGGCGCGTGCCGAAGGGAAAAGCATGATGGACGAACCCCTTTCAGAAGTGGTCGCTGAAACGGCCGGTCAGGTTCGGTGTCAGCGCGGGGATTGAGCCCGCAGGATAGCACAAGAAAAAGAAAGGGGAGGGGCGAATTTTTTCGCCCCTCCCGGAATCTTCCACACGCCCCGGAGGGTTTGTGAAAGCAAGCAGTTTAGAACTGGAACTTGATGCCGAGGCGGACGGCCGACGGGAACTGGAAGATCGTCCCCGTGCCGTAGAACGGGTTCCGAGCCGGCGTGATGCCGGGGGCGCCGCTGTTCAAGAAGGCCGTCTCGTCCTGACGAATCGCGCGCTGCGCGTTCGTCACGTTGAACCAGTCGAACTGGAACCGGAGCTGGCGGTCTTCGCCGAGGTTGATCGGGTAGTACGCGCCGAAGTCCAGATTGTAGGTTGTGGGCGTGCGGTTGCTGCCCGTGAACGGGTTGATGGCCGTGCCGCGCGGGACGCACGAGAGGCCCTGAATGCAGAAGCCCTCGTTGTCGCCGTAGACCGGGTGCGGCACCAGCGCATTGAACGGGATGCCCGAGTTGGCACGGAACGACGCGCTCGTCAGCAGGCCGAACTTCCAGCGGTAGCTGCCGTCGAACTTGAACTGGTGCGGGCGGTCGTTGGGCAGACGGCCGTAGAGGCCGTTGAGCAGGCTGACGAGGTCGAACAACGAAGTGATGTTCGGGTCAGACTGGCCGTTGTCGTTGCGGAACAGCCCTTCGTAGTTACCGATGAGGCTGGAGTAGACGTAGGAAGCGATGAACTGGTAGTTGTTCGTGAAACGCTTCGTGGCCGAGAACTCCAGCGCGCGGTAGTAGCGACGGGCGGGGCCGAAGCAGCCGATGGACGGGTCGTTGCAAGCCTTGTCCTCGGTCGTCACGTCCTGGCCGACGCGGCGGCCGGGGTTGAAGAGGAAGTAGTGGTCGCCGTCGTCGAACGAGCCGTCCTCGATGACGTTGTCCTGCGCGCGGTAGATGCCGCGGAAGCCGAGCGCCAAGTCCTTAACTACTTCGTACTCGAAGCCGGCCGTGTACTCGTCCACGGTCTGCGGCGAGATATTCGGGTCAATCGGGGTGGCGTCGCCACCGAGGTTGCCGAAGTTGGTGACGACAGTCGCGCCCGTCGGGTTACCGTTGAGGCGGCTGACGTTCAGGTTGTAGTCGGACTGGATGGTGTTGCCCGAAGCGCGGACGTTGATGTCGAGCGGCAGCGGCGTCTCGACGAAGCGGGCGAAGTTAGCATAGACCTTGCCGCGGCCCTGTCCGGTGAAGTCCCAGATCACGCCGAGGCGCGGCTGCAAGTTCGCCGTAAAGTCGTTGAGCTTCAGGTAGCTGACGCCGCCGAGCGAGAGCGCCTGCTGGTAGTCCCAGCGCACGCCGAGGTTGAGCTGAAGGTTGCGCGTGGCCTTGAAGTCGTCCTGCACGTAGAAGCTCTCGACGTTCGTCTTCACGAACTCGCCCTGCGTGTTGAGCTGGAAGTTGCGGGCGCGAACCACGTCGAGGAGCAGGAACGGGTTGGTCGGGCTGACCGAGACCGCGCCGGTCGCGGCCGTCGTGACGCCCGCGGGGGCCTGACCGGCCGTGATCAACTGCTGGACGCGGGTGGTACGGGTCGCGTCGGGGCAGGTGATCGTGGTGGTGCTGGTGCGCGAGCAGATGGCGAAGCGGTTCTCGATGCGGTAGGGCCCGGCCGGGACGCCCGCGGCCGTGAAGGCCAGATCGGGGCCCGTCGAGCGGGTGTCGATGTTGTAGCGGTTCTGGTTGAACTCGAAACCGTACTTGAACGTGTTCTTGCCCCAGATGTTCTGGAGGCGAGCGGCGGCCTCGTAGCGGTCGCGATCCTGATTCGTCTGGAGGCCGAAGCCGCCGCGAATGAAGTTGCGCTGGACGGTGCCGCCCGTGCCCTCGACGTAGGCGAGCCGGAGGCCGTTGGAGGCGAGGACAGTCGTCTCGACCGGCGTCACGACCGAGCCGCCACGCAGCACGGCGAAGCGGTCGGTGACGAGCGTCTGGTCGGCCAGCTCCGGCAGCGTGTTAGCGCGCTGGAAGTGGAGGCCGCCCGAGAACTCACCGATGAAGCTCGGCGAGAAGGTCGAGTTCATGCGCGCGGCGTAGTTCGAGCCGCCGGTCTGAATCTCGCCGCGGAAGCTGCGCGGGTCGGCGCCGAAGCCGGCCAGCCCGAAGAGGAAGCCCTTCTGCGTCGTAAAGTCGCCGAAGGTCGAGAGGTTGATCGTGTGGTTGATGGACGGGCCCCACGTGATCTTGCCCGCGTAGAACGGGGTGGTGACCTCGTTGTTGACTTCCTGAAGGAAGGTCTGCGTCAGCGAGTAGTTCTTGCGCCGCTGCGGATTGAAGGCGCCGAAGAACCAGAGCTTGTCCTTGATGATGGGGCCGCCGACATCGACGCCGGCGTCCAGCTCGGAGAAGCCGTTCGGGGCTTGGCCCGTGAACGGGATGGCCGTGGACTTCGTCTCGCGGACGAAGCTCTTCGCGGTGAAGTAACCGAACACGTCGCCGCGGAACGAGTTCGAGCCGCTCTTGGTAATGACGTTGAAAACGCCGCCCGTGGACTTGCCGATGTCGGCGCCGTAGGCGCCCGTCAGCACTTGGACTTCCTGCACGAACTCGAAGGGCAGGTTGGCGCCCGAGCCGCCGAAGGCCGGGTCGGAGACGGTCACGCCGTCGAGGATGTAGTTGTTCTCAGGGCCGGAGGAGCCGGCCACCGACGGGTCGCGGTCACGCCCCGAGGCGTCGCGCAGACCCGAGCGGGTGACGGTCGGCGCAATCGTGTAGAGCGACTGCACGGTGCGCTGCGTCGGGAAGTTCGAGAACTGCTCGGTGGAGACGTTGGTGCCGGTCGTGTTGGTCGAAACGTCCACGGCCGCGCCGGAGCTGGCCGTGACCTCGACGGTCTCGGTGGCGCCCGCGGGACGGAGCGAGACGGCGAGGGTGGAGACCTTCGTCAGGTTCACCTCGACATCCGCCTGCTCGAACCGGGCGAAGCCCTTGGCGGCCTCGACCGTGATCGTGTAGCGACCCGGCGGGATCTGAGGGATGTTAAAGTAGCCCTCGTCGTTGGTCGTCGCCGTCTGCGAGCGGATCAGGTTCGGCCCTGCGACCGAGACCGTGATGCCGGGGATCGCGGCGCCGTTAACATCGACGACAGTACCCTCAATCGAACCCGTCGTGGTCGTCTGGGCCACGGCGCCCGTTACAAAGAACGAGAGCGCGAGAGCCAGCACGGTCAAGATTCGGATGGGAGTTTTCATGCTAACCATTCCTTTCGTTGTGTTTAACTGTCTAGAAGTTTCTAGTTTCTAGTTGAAGGCACGTTGCTTTTCAGTATTACCCGGCTGGATTCAAGCAACTAAAAGGCCGCCCTCGACGCCCGCGCCCGATTGCATGGCCTAAGTTAAGTGAATAAGAGACTTCAACTGCACGACCGGCGGGCCCCACGAGTCGCCGCACGTACACGCCTCCGGATTTTGAAACCGAAATTTTGAAGTCGGCTTCAAATTTTTGAATAAAGTTCGGCGGGGCAGAGTGGGCTGGGCAAGCACGGGGCCGGGTGGGCGGTTTCGGCCGCGGGGCGTATGCTACAATCCGCGGCGCCGCGTGGTCGCGGGCTCTCTTAAAACTCTCAAAACGGACATAAGTCTTGGCGATGCTCGCCGTCAAACACCTGCAACTGGCGCCGCTCGGCGCGGGCGACCTCATCGACCGCACCGTGAGGCTCTACCGGCGCCACTTCGGGGCGCTCGTGCGCGCCAGTGCGCCGCCCGTCATCGTCTCGGCGGTGGGGACGGTCTTGTGGTCTGTGAGCATCCGCTCGCTCGGGGTGACGGAGAGCGAGGGGCGCCTCTTCGGCTACGTCGTGGGGGCGCTGGTGGGTGTGGTCGTCTACGTGCTGGGTCTGTTGGCACAGCTCGTCGTGGTGGGCGGGGCGTCGCGCAACCTCGTGATGCATCTGTTGTGGGGCGAGCCGGTGACGGCGCGGCTCATCTATCGCAGCGTACGCTCGCGTTTGTGGAGGCTGTTCTGGGCGACGGTGGTCGTCCTCTTCTGGCTCTTCATCTCGGGAGCGGCGGCGGTAGCCGCGGGGGTTGTGTTGCTGCTCCCGGGCTCTCTGGGCATCACGCTCATCGTCGCGGTCACGTCAGGGTCGGGGACGGAGTGGATCGGGCTGTTGGCGGCCGTGCTGCTGTGGCTGGCGTCGATGGTGCTGATGCTCTTCGTCTTCTTTCTGGTGGCGGGGCGCGTGGCCTACGTGCCGCAGGTGTTGATGGTCGAGGGGCGCGGCGTGTTCGACTCCATCGGGCGCAGCGCGCAACTGGCGCGCGGCAACGTGCGCCGCCTGACGGGGATGTTTCTCTTCACGGGCTTTGGTTGGTACTCGGCGACGATGCTTTTGCTCGTGCCGCTCGGGTGGTACGCGTACCTGAACGGGGTTGACCCGCTGGGGATGGATCCGGCGCGGACGCCGGTCTGGTACACGCTCAGCTCGCAGGTGCTGACGCAGGTGGCGACCATCCTGCTGGCGCCCGTCTGGATGATGGGGCTCTCGCTGCTCTACGTGGACGAGCGTGTGCGGCACGAGGGCTATGACATAGAGCTTCTGGCGGCGCAGGTCTTCGGCGAGATGCCGACGGTGCCGGCCGGGTTCAACGCGCCGCTGGCGCCCGCCCTCGCCTCGCCGCGCGAGCCTGTGCCCGCCCCGGCACCCGTGGCGCCGGAGAGGAAACCGGTCGGGTCGATACTCGGGCTCTGAAGGTTGATGAGAGTCGCGCCCACAGAACGACTTCAGAAGCGCGTGACGCGGCGCCTTGTGTCGCTCGCGGCACCGGCGCTGCTGCTCGCATCGCTCACCTCCGCCCCGTCGGCTCAACCTTCGACGGCCGCGCGCACGAACTCTCAAACCTCTTCCACACAAACGGCGCCGGTCAATAACTCACGCGAACAGGCGCGCGCAGCTCATGGCGCGGCGACGCTTGCGGAGTACCGCGGCCGCGTGGTCGAGGCCGTCGCGCCGCTCGAAGAACTGGCGGCGTTCTACGACGAGGTGCGGAAGAGCGAGAAGTACGAGGTCTGGTCGAAGGAGGGCTTCAACTCCGACTTCGTCTTTGAGCTGCCGAAGAAGAAGAAGGAGACGTTTGCGAAGGTGCGCGCGCTGCTGCCGCCGAGGGAGAGGGTCGAGTGGGAGGGCGGCGCGAGCGATGTCGATAACTCATGGGTGCAGGAGACGCTCGACGGTGTGGACTCGGAGCGGGACTATGAGAAGGCTGCGGCGGGCCTGCGCGCTCTGGCCGGGCGCCTGCGCGCGCTCGAAGCGCAGCTTCGGCAGTCGGACGCGTCCGCGCCCGGCAACTTAGACCGTGACGCAGAGCGCGGCCGTCTGAACTCCATCCTGCGCCGCCCCGAGTTCGACCGGAAGGCGCCGCGGAAGCAGAGCGCGCTGGAGCGCATGATTGACGACTTCGTCGAATGGGTGAGCAGTCTCTTCCCGAAGTTCACGCCGGTGGCGTCGGGCGGGAGCCCGCGGCTCTCGATGCTTTTGCTCGTGCTGGTCGGGGCGTTCTGTCTCGCGGTAGTGGTCTACGTCGCATGGCGTCTGTGGCTGCGCCGGGGGGCGGGACGCAAGTCGCTCGGGCTCAAGCGGGGCTCGCGCGTCGTGCTGGGCGAGCGGCTCGAAGCCGACCAGACGGCCTCCGACCTGCTGGACGAGGCGGAGCGTCTCGCACGCGCGGGCGAGCTGCGCGGCGCGATTCGCAAGGCGTACGTCGCGCTGCTCTGCGAGCTGGGCGACCGCGGCGTCGTCCGCCTCGCACAGCACAAGACGAACCGCGACTATCTCGACGCCGTCCGTCGCGCCGCGCGCCCGCGTCTCTACACGGAGATGCTCCCGCTCACCTCCGACTTCGAGCTGCACTGGTACGGCCTGCGCGCCGCCTCCGACGCCGACTGGCAGAGCTTCAAGTCGCGCTGCCGGACGGTATTAGACAGTAGGCAGTAGGCAGATGGCGGTAGGCAGTTGAAAGTGCTGCTGTCGAGAACTCGGATTTAATCACTCAACGTCCGTCATGCGGAGCGACTGCCTACAGCCAACTGCCTTCTGCCTACTCAAATCATGAAGAGCCGCCTGCTCATCTTCCTCTCGATCATCATGCTGGTCGCCGTGCTCGCGGCGCTCAACGCGGCGTCGTATGTGCGCGTCGAGCGGGAGGTCGATACGGAGCTTCAGCCCGACCGCTCGACGATGAACTCGGGCGGGACGGGGACGCGCGCACTCTTCGAGTACCTGCGCGAGAGCGGCACGGACGCCGTGCGCTGGGGGCGGCCGATGAACGAGCTTGCGGGGCCCGACAAGCCCGAGAGCCTCGTCATCGTCGGCCCCACGCGCCACACCATCGAGCGGCGTGAGGTGGGCTCAATCCTCAACTGGGTCTCGGGCGGCGGGCGCCTCGTGCTCATCGACCGCGAGCCGAGCACGTTGCTGCTTCCACAGGTCGGGCGCTGGCGCGTCTTCGCACAGATGGTCGAGTTCCCGGACATCGACTCCGACCCCAACAACGCCGAGAACATGACGCGCGGCGTGCCCCTGCTCTCGCCCGCGCAGCCCACCGCGCTCACGCGCAACGTCTCCGAGGTGACGCGCTCGCGCTTCGCCGCGCGCCTGCACGTCTTCCGCGCCGACGCGCCGCTGCCGCGCTCCATCAACGGCGGCGGCCCGCGTGCCGGCCGCCGCCGACCCACGCCCACGCCCGAAGAGGAGGGCGGCCTCTGGACTCCTGAAGACGACGAACCGCCGCCCCCGCCCGCGCCGATGCCGCCCGACGCGAGCCCCGACACGAACGCCCCCGTCGTGCATATGAGCGACGGGCGCGAGGGCGAGGGGGCGCTCGTCGTCGATTACGCTTACGGGCGCGGGCGCATCGTCGTGCTCTCAGACCCTTACGTGGTCTCGAACGCGGGGCTCAATCGCGCCGACAACCTCTTCCTCGCGGCGGGCGTCGTGACGGGGGGACTCAAGGGGCGCGTCGCCTTCGACGAGTTTCATCAGGGCTACGGCGAGACACAGAATCAAATCTTCGCCTACCTGCGCGGCACGCCCATCCTCTGGATGTTCGGGCAGGGCGCGCTCGTCGCGCTGGCGCTGGTCTGGACGCGGGGTCGCCGCTTCGCGCGCCCCATCCCTGCGCCGCGCCCCGACCGTCGCTCGAAGCTCGAATTCGTCTCCTCGATGGCCGAGCTGCAACAGCGCGCGCGCGCCTACGACCTCGCGGTCGAGAACGTCTACCAAAGGACGCGCCGCGCCCTTGCGCGCTACGCGGGCTTGCCCGCGACGGCCACACCCGCGCAGCTCGCCGAGCGCGTCGCCGCCCGCTCGGGCCGCGACCGCGCGACGCTCGAAGCACTCCTGCGCGACTGTGAGGACGCGGCGGCCGGTGCCCCGACGGGCGCACGCCGCGCGCTCCGCCTCGTCCGCGACCTGCGCGAGCTTGAACGCGACCTCCGCCTCCTCATGCGCTCGCGCGAAGTCCGCCAAGCCGCCACGCGAACGAGGACTGACTCGACAAACTAGGCGCGACCCGCCCGCGCGGGGTATCCTGTGCGGCGCGTGCCTGAGACCTCAATTAAGGAGAGATGACGGTGTTCGAGACACACACGTTCCCTTGTCCGAACTGTAACGAGATCATCAACGACTCGATGCAGGAGTGCAGGTACTGCCACGCGCTCATCGACCCGCAGGCGGCGCGTGCGGCCGGCGAGTTGCAGGCGCGTGTGAATCAGGCTTGCAGCGACGCGAGCTACGCGGCGTCGGCGGCGTACGTGATGCTCGCCCTCCTCGTGCTCTCCGTCCTTCCCTTCATTCCGCTCGTCTGGGTGGCCTTCCTCCTCACCTTCTTCGCGGTCATCGCCATGATCGTCCGCTGGCAGGCGAAGTTCGGCCAGCTCCGGACGCGCGACCCGGACTACAAGCGCGCCCTCTTCTCGCGCAACGTCGCGCTCGTGCTCTGGCTCGTCGCCATGCCCCTGTGGATCGTGGGGAACGTCGTCGCCAGCTTCGTCATCGCCCTGCTCATGCGGAAGGCGTTCTAACACTCTCTCTTGAAAGGATAGTCTGGACGGCTCGAAGTTAAGGTAGACCGATGCCGCCCGTCACTTCTTCCAGATGCTTGAATACGTTCCCTCCACCGTCGAGCACATCCGCAACGAGTTAGCCAAGGTCATCGTCGGGCAGGACGCGGTCATCGAGCAGGTGCTGGTGGCGCTCCTCGCCGAGGGGCACGCGCTCGTCGAGGGCGTGCCGGGGACGGGCAAGACTCTGCTCGTTAAGACGCTTGCGCGCATCATCGGCGCCGACTTCGGCCGCATCCAGTTCACGCCCGACCTCATGCCTTCGGACATCACGGGCACGAACGTCTTCAACACGGCGACCGCCACCTTCTCTCTGCGCCGCGGCCCCGTCTTCACAGACATCCTGCTCGCCGACGAGATCAACCGCACGCCGCCGAAGACGCAGGCCGCCCTGCTCGAAGCGATGGAGGAGCGGCAGGTCACCATCGACGGCGAGCAGCAACGCCTCTCGCCGCTCTTCTCCGTCTTCGCCACCGAGAACTCCATCGAGTACGAGGGCACCTACCCTCTGCCCGAGGCGCAGCTCGACCGCTTCCTCCTCAAAGTCATCATCGACTACCCGACGGCCGAGGAGGAGGCGCAGGTCGTCTCGAACTGGGACTCGGGCTTCAGCGCGCGGCGGCTCGAACAGGTTGACGTGCGCCCGCTCGCAGAGCCCGACGCCGTCATGCGCTGCCGCGCCGAGGTGCGCGCGACGCGCATGGAGCCCGGGGTGCAGAGGTATCTGGTTGAGCTGGTACGCCGCACGCGCGAGCACCCTTCGGTCGCCTACGGCGCGAGCCCGCGCGCGAGCGTAGCGCTGCTCCTCTGCTCGAAGGCGCTCGCCGCGATGAGCGGTCGCGACTTCACCACGCCCGACGACGTGAAGGCCATCGCGCTGCCCACGCTCCGCCACCGCATCTCCCTGCGCGCCGAGGCCGAACTCGACGGCGCCACCCCCGACGCCGTCATCGTAGACATCCTGAACACGGTCGAAGTCCCGCGCTGAGTGATGAAAGAGTTCGAGCCGAGAGACCCAGACTTCGAGCGGCGCGTGCGCGAGAGCTTCGCGCGGCAGCGGGCGATGGAGACGTTCGGCGCGCGGCTCCTGCGCGTCGAACCGGGCGAGGTCGAGATAGGGATTGACTTCGACGCTGCTTTCACGCAGCAGCACGGCTACCTGCACGCGGGGCTTGTGACGGCGATGGTGGACACGGCCTGCGGCTACGCGGCGCTGAGTCTGACGGAGGCGGGCGCCGAGGTCTTGTCCGTCGAGTTCAAGCTCAACCTGCTCTCGCCCGCCGCGGGCGAACGCTTCATCGCGCGCGCACGCGTCGTCCGCTCAGGGCGCAACGTCACGGTCTGCGCGGGCGACTTCTACGCGCTCAAAGGTGTTGGCGAGAAGCTGGTCGCGACGATGCTCGCCACGATGATGATAATGAAGTAGGAAGTATGAACGCTGAACGATGAACTGAAAACCAGAAGCCTCTTCTCTTCAGTTCATCGTTCAGCGTTCATACTTCATCGTTTTACTGATGCGCTTCGTCTTCTCAAAACTCTTCTACGCGCTGCTCGCCGTGGGCTTCGTGCCGTTGTCTCTGTCTTGGGGGCGGCCGAGGTTGCGTTGGGTGGCGCTGCTCTACGACGCGGGGCTGCTGGCGCTGGCCGTCTACGACGCGCGGACGAGCGGCCTGCCCGCCGGTGTAGAAATCTTCCGCGAGTTCGGCGGGCGCTTCCACATCGGCGCGGAGACGGAGGTGCGTGTGCGCGTCGAGAATCACACGCCGCGCACCTATCAGTTGAAGTTGAAGGACGAGTATCCGCCGGAACTCATGCTCCTCTCTCCGCGCGAGGCGGAGCTGACGGTCGGGCCGCAAGAGTCGAAGGCTCTCGTCTACGTGTTGAAGCCGACGCGGCGCGGGCGCTTCGAGTTCGGGCGCGTAGCCGTGCGCACGCAGACGCGTCTGGGGCTCGGGTGGCGCGAGGAGCTGGCGGGCGAGTCTGCATCGATCAAGGTCTATCCGAACGTGAGGCGTGCGCGCGAGGCTGAGTTGAAGGCCCTCGGCGCGCGCTCGCTCATCGCGGCGCAGCGTCGCGCCGCTTGGCGCGGCGAGGGGCGCGACTTCGAGTCTCTGCGCGAATACGTGCCGGGCGACGAGCTGCGCCACGTCTCGTGGTCTGCGACGGCGCGGCGCGGGCGCCTGACGACGCGGCAGTATCAGATTGAGCGCGACCAGACGGTGCTCATCGCTCTGGACGCGGGGCGTTTGATGACGGCGCGCATCGAGAGCGAGACGAAGTTCGACACGGCCATCCACGCGGCGCTCGCGTTGATGAGCGCGGCGCGGCGCGCGGGCGACCACGCGGGAGTGCTCGTCTTCGGGCGGCGCGTCAACGCCTACGTCCCGCCGGGGAAGGGGCGCGAGCAGCTCGACCTCGTGCTCGAAGCGCTCCATTCGGTCGAGCCCGAGTTGATTGAGCCTTCATACACGCGCGCCTTCGAGTTCATCGCGGCCAACTGCAAGCGGCGCGCGCTCGTCGTCCTTCTCACAGACCTCGTGGACGAGGAGGGCTCGCGTGAGTTGTTGACTTCCTTGCGCATCCTGCGCCCGCGCCACCTCCCGCTCGTCACCACCATCGCCGACCGCGACCTGCGCGCCTCCGTCCGCGACGCTCCCGCAGACGTTGAAGAACTCTTCGCGCAGTCGGTCGCCGAAGAGATCATGCTCCAACGCGAAGCGGCCCTCCGTCTCGTCGAAGCACAGGGCGGCCTCGCGCTTGACGTGACGACGGGCTCGCTCGTCCCCTCACTCCTTGAGACCTACATCAGAGTTAAAGAGCGCGGGTTGCTGTGAGGCGCGCGGGCAAACGTTTTGTGACCAGACGGTAGGCCGTTGGTACGAACTACTTTTTTAAGTGCACGAGGATGGAGTCGCGGCTAAGGTTGCGGCTTCCCTTCGCCACGGCCGGCCAGCAGCAGGTACGCGTAGAGGGCGACGCCGGTGACGGCGGCGACGGAGAATTTTATCTCCGCAGCGATGGGCGCGGGCGAGATGAAGCCTTCGATGGTGCCGGCGATGGCGAGCAGTGGGACGCAGCCGGCGACGAGCTGCGCCGCTTCGCGACCGCGCAGGCGCAGGTTGTCGAAGCGCGGGCGGTCGCCGGGGAAGAGGACGGCCGTGCCGAAGAGCATCCCCGCCCCGCCCGCGATGAAGATGCACGATAGCTCGACGACGCCGTGCCCGGCCATGAAGGTCAAAAGCTCGTGACCGTAGCCGGCGCGGTAGGTGAGCGCGAGCACCGAGGCGTGGCCGAGGCCGTTGAGCGCGAGATAGAAGAGCGTGCCGATGCCGAAGGTCGCGCCGAGGGCGAAGGCGTTGAAGGTGACGCGGATGTTGTGCGTGGCGATGGAGGTGGCGGCGATCTGGTTCGCTTCGTTGGCGCTCTCCCACCAGCGCGGCTTGCGTTCGAGGATGTACTCGCGCATCTGGGGCGGGATGCCGGCCAGCTCTGAGAACTCCGGGTCGCGCGTCGTGGCCGCAAACGCCAGCACGGCAAAGAGCGCGTAGGTCGTGAAGGCGAGCGCCGTGAAGCGCCAAGTGCGGCGGAAAGTGGAGGGGAAGTCGCGCGTGAAGAAGTTGCGCAGGCGGTGTCGCCCCTCGGAGGCGTCGGCGCGATAGATGCGGCCGTGCGCGCGGATGACGAGGCTGTTGAGGTAGTTGACGAGTTTCGGGTCGCGGCTCTCGGCGCGCGCGATGGCGAGGTCGGAGGAGGTGCGCCGGTAGATGCGCCCCAGCTCGCGCACCTCCTCGCGGTTCAGACGCCGCAGGGAGGAGCGGTCGAGCATCTTGAGCAAGTCTTCCAGACGCTGCCACGCGCCCTTGCGCTCTTTGATGAAACGGTCGGAAGAAGGCATGTGTGGTTTTGGAATCAGTCAATAATCATCCGGCGGTAACGCGCCTCGACGAACATGTAGAGACCGTAGGCGACGAGACCGAGGGCGACGGCGCCGAGGACGTAGGGGCCGTAGGGCCGTTGCTCCAGCGCGCGCAGTGCGCCGCTCAAGCCCCGCGCCTCCTCCGCGCGC
>JBJMGQ010000575.1:0-8980 GCA_045807845.1 Pyrinomonadaceae bacterium
CGGCGTCACTCTTCGCCATGAAGGTCTTGCCCGTGCAGCCGCCGAAGAACTGGTTGAACTTCTCGCACAGCTTGGCCTCGATGCCCGGGACGGGCTTGCCGTTATACAAGACCTTGCCCTGCACGTTGCCGGTGCCGGGGGCGGGCTTGACCTTCTCGACGCCGGTCTCGGGCGCGGCCGTATCCGCCGAGGAGTTTGAAGGGGTGGGGCGCGAACTGTTGTTGGCGGCCGTCGCGTTCGACGCGGGCGTGCTCCCGCCGAGTCCGCCGCAACCCGCAAGCGCCGCGGCAGCCGCGACGCAGACGCAAGCCAGTAGTAGTTTGAAGGATGTCATCGTTCTCGTTAACCTCTTTAGTTAAACGCCGGGGGCGGAAGCGTGATTTGAAGACGTTGCTGTCCAAGCTCATTCGTCGCGGTGGACGGTGTCGGGCGCGAAGGCCGGCAGGCAGACGGCGACGTACTCGGCGCCCTCCTCTTCGGGCGTGCTGTACTGCACCCACTCGCCGCGCCGCGTGATGATGGCCTGACCGGCGCGCACGTCGAACGTCTCGTCGTCGGTCTTGACCCGGAGCATGCCGCGCAGGACGACCGTGTACTCGTCGAACTCCGGGCGTTGACCGGGCTCCACCCAACCGCCGGGGCTGCGCATCCGCGCGACGCTCAACTGCCCGCCGCCGGTGTTCACGCGCCCCACGTACTCCTCGATGATCTTCGGCTTGTTGCCCGCGGCCTCGACGACCGACGGGGCTTCGATGAACTCAGGCACCAATTCTTTCTCCTCCGACTCGACAGGTTCGATAACAACCGGAACGTCCTGCTTCTCACTTCAACACGAAGCTTATGCGTTGCGCGGCCGTCGTCTTCGCCGCGCGGTCGTTGACCGTGACGCGGAGCGAGTAGCGACCGGGCGGCAGACCTTCGAGCGGAACCTCTGCCGCGTAGGCGAGGCGCGCCGCGTCCTGTCTCTCCGCGGAGACGCGCGCGGGCGGCGCGGTGAAGATGGCACGACCCGCGCGGAAGATTTGCGTCTGCAAGGTCACGTCGGGCGCCGCTGCCGCCGCCGCCGTGCCGCCGCGCGCGTTGTAGATGAAGAGGAGATAGCGCAGCGCCGACGTGCGCTCGAAGCGCCGGTCTACGCTGATCTCGGCGGCGGCCGGCTCAAGGAGCGTCTCGGGCTTGGCGTCCGCGCTCGACTCGGTCAGGCGGCGTGCGGCCTCGGCGCGCGTCTCGGCCACGAGCAGACTGCTCAGCGCGAGCTTGTGCTTGGTGAGGTCGGGTATCTCGACCCATTGCACGGCGCTGCCCACGCGCCCCGTCTTCGCGTCGCGCGTGGCGACGCGCATCTGGTGGAGCCCGGGCGTGAGCTTCGCCTGATAGTTGTAGTAGACGTTCGGCGCCCGCCCGCCCTCGAAGCGCGACGCGGGGGCGCTCAGCGACAGGCGCCGGCTGAAGGTCGCCTCCGCCTTGCCCTTCGAGTCGTAGACGACGCCGACCACGTCCACGTCCGCCCGCGCGGTGTCGCCCTCGCGCGTGAAATCGACGGCCGAGCCATCGACGCGCACCGCCGCCGTGAGCACGGAGCCGTCCTCCGCCTCAAGATAGTTGACTGACAGAGAGGTCGGCAGTCCCGTCTTCGGCGCGAACGAGTTGAGTGCCGTGCGCAGTTGCTCTTCTGAAGGGTCGAGGGGCGCGGCGACCGCGGCCGTCGCCTTCACGTTCCTCGGCTTGCCCTTCGCCGCCTCCTTCGCCTCCTTCGGCTCCTCCGGCAGGTAGCCGCTCTGCAAGCGCACCGACAGCTCGGGCCGCCCCTTCACCTTCACCTCTATGCGGCGCAGCTTGTCCTTGCCGCCGCGCAGCTCCGGGTCGGGGCGCCACGCGAGCAGGTAGTAGCGCGAAGCCTCGACCAGCGACTTCGAGATGTCCGGGCGCATGTCGTTGTGGTTTTTGAAGAAGCGCCCGCCCGTGCCCTCGGCGATGGAGTTGAGCGGGTCTTGCATCTCGAAGCGCTCGCCCGCCTGCACGCGGAAGGCCGCGCGCGTGCTGCCCGGCGGCGGCTTGGCGTCGAGCCCTTTCGCGTCGAAGCTGTAGACGACGGCGTTGGCGCGCGCCGCCGCGTCGGTGATGCGCCGCAGCCGCTGCGACGAGTCGGTGTTCGCCGTGTCGAGCAGGAAGCCGTCCGAGATGAGGATGACGATCTTGCGGCCGGGCATCTGCGCCGAGCGGCGCACGGCCTGCTCAAGGGCATAGAAGGTGTTGCGCGCGACGTTCGCGGCCATCTGGAGGACGATGCGCGCGCGCGAGCGCGCCTGCTGGGCAGCGTCGTCGTCGGAGACGGCGAGCCCGGCGGCCTTGATCTCGTCTGCGAAATCCTTCGTCACCTCTGGGTCGTAGCGGTCGATGAGCAGCGCCTCGTACTCGGTCATCGGCGGGATCAGGCGGTCGCCCGCCTCCCGGTTCTTGTCGTCGCCGATGCGCGCCGCGGCTGCGCGCAGCACGGCGGGGTTGTCGGTGAACTGTTGCAGGAAGCCGAGCCGGCCGCTGCTCGACACGACGGCCGCCATGTCTTCGTCCGTCAGCTCTTCGTCGATGAAGTGGTGGATGAGGTCGCGTGCGCGCTTGCGCCCCTCGAAGTTGAGGTGGAGGTCGTCCGCGAAGAAGATGACGGTGCGCGCACCACTCGCGGCGGCGCTACGCGAGGCGTTTGCGTCTGTGCCCTTCGTGCCGCCGCGCGGCGCGGGCGACGAGGACGAAGCAGAAGGCGTGCCCACGATGCGGTCGAAGAAGGAGAGCGGCGTCGGCTTGCCTTCGACCGTCAGCTCGAAGTCGTTCTGCCGAAGCCCATCGACGAACTTGCCCGACTTGTCGAAGACCATCACGCCGGTCTGTATCAGCTCCGTCTCGATGCGGACGGTCTCTTCGTCATCCTGCGCGGTCGCATCCTCGTGTGGCTTCGGCTCCTGTCGGGCGAGCGCAGGGTGCGCGGGCAGCAGGCAGCCCGTAAGGGCAGACGCGAGAAGCAGCGACTTGAAGCAGCGTCTTAATTGTTGCGGCATAAGATTTCAGATGGCCGTGCGACAAAGCCGGGGGAAACGGCGCAGAGATTAACACGAACACGGGCGCGCGCTATAGAGCTTTTTTGACGGGCGACGCCTGTGCCGCGCGGACGTTCGTGGAACCGTCAGCGCCGCGCAGCACCTCGCGGTAGTAGTCGAGCAGCACCGGGATCGTCCGCTCCGGCGAGAACTCCGACATCTTCAACCGCGCCGCCTCGCCCATGCGCGTGAGGTCTGGGTGCGTCCATGCGCGCGCGAGTGCGTCGGAGAGCGCGCCCGAGTCGTTCGGAGGAACGAGGAAGCCCGTCTCGCCCTCCGTTATCAACTCGTCGAGGCTCGTGCCCGCCGTCCCAACCACGACCTTGCCGAGCCCCATCGCCTCAAGGCACGCGTTGGGAAAGTTGTCCAACAGCGAAGGCAGGACGACGAGACGCGCGCCCTCGATGACCGGGTAGAGCCGGCCGTGTCGCAGCTCGCCCGGCATGATGAGCCGTTCGGCGAAGCGTCCGCAACGCTCGCGCACGTAGTCGGCCATCGAGGGGGCGAGCGCGGTCGGCGAGTCGCGCCCGACGAGCGCCGCGTGCGCGCCGGGGAATCGTTCGAGGAAGCGGGGCAGCGCGTCGGCGGGCGTGTGGAAGCCCTTGTGCAACTGGAAGCGGCCGAAGAAGAGCAGGTACTTCTTGCCGCGCAAGTCGCGCTCGTAGACGGAGTCGTCCCACTCGTCAATCTCCGGATAGAACGGCGAGCGGATGACGCGCACACCGCGAACCCCCGCACGCTCGCGGAGCGTGCGTCGCAGCGTGTCGCTGGGGGCATGGACGTGCCGGCTCAAGCGGAACTGCAACGCTTCGAGCAGCTCGACTGTGCGCGCGTCCGGCGAACGCCTGACCCCGACGGCCTCGTTCAACTCGGGTTGATAGGACGACGCGCGCAGGACGTGGGGCACGCCGAGCCGGAGCGTCGAGACGAGGCCGCAGACCGAGTAGTTGGGAAACTGGAAGAGCCGGAAGGGCTTCTGCGCGTGAAGCCGGCGCAGCTCGCGGTGGACTTTGAAACTGAGGTCGAGGTAGCGCGCGGTCAGTCCCATACGGTGGCCCGTCCACGCGTTGAAGCGTGCGGCGACGCGGCTGCCCGTGACGCGGTGCACACGGACGCCCTCGTGCTCGAACTCCGCGTCGTCAATCTCTGAGAGCGTGACGACGTGCACGTCGTGGCCGAGGCCGGCCAGCGCCTTCGCGGCGCGGTGTGTGTACTGTGCGAGCCCGCCGTAGAAATATTTCTCCGTGACGTACTCGCACGTCGCGAACGCGATGCGAAGGGGCTCAGTCTCCATGCGGCTTCAGGCGGCTTCCCGCCGCGCGGCCGCGCGCTTGCGCAGTGTGAAGACCGTGCCGCCGCCCTCGCGCCGCGACCAATCGGCCTCGCCCTCGATGAGCGAAGCGCGCGCGCGGATGCCTGCGAGACCGCGACCTTTGAGCGCGCGCTTGTTGTCGGCGTCGAAGCCGCGGCCGTCGTCCGAGAGCTTGAGGAGGAAGTCGCCCGCGTCGTCTAAGTGCACGCTCAGAGAGACGTGCTCGGCCTCCGCGTGGCGGCAGACGTTACTGACCGCCTCCTGCACGATGCGATAGACCTGCATCTGCACGCCGGGTGCGAGCGCGAGACGTTCTTCGAGGTCTTCGTCGCAGACGAAGTCGTAAGCGAACCTGTGCGCGGCCGGTTGCTGCGCGCACGCGGCGGCGACGGCCCATTCGAGCGCGGCGGCGAACCCGACGTTCTCAAGCACGGACGGCGAGAGGTCTTCGCAGATGCGCCGCACCTCCTGCGAGATGGACTCGATCTCGGCGCGCAGGCGCGGGGCGTCGGCGACCGTCGTCCCTGTTGTCCCTGTCGTCGAGGTGACGAGCGGGGAAGGCGTCGCCGTTCCTCCGGGCTGCTGCATCTCGTCTGTGAGCAGGAGCAGGCGGCGCAGGTCTGCGAGCGTCTGGTCGTGCAGGTCGCGCGCGATGCGGCGGCGCTCGGCCTCGGCCTCGCTGGCGAGTTGGAGTCGCGCGGCGGCGAGCTGGTGGTTCGCCTCGCGCAGCTCCTCGCGGCTGCGCACGACGCGCCGGTGTTGCAGGACGGCCCAGACGAGCGCGACGAGCGCGAAGGCGAGCAGCACCGAGAGCGCGACGATGGTGCGTGGAAAAGGCGCGCGCGCCACCTCGAAGTTGAGCACCAGCGTGTCGGAAGGAACGAGGTCGAGCGTGTATGCGCGCGCCGTGACGGTGTAGGCGCCGGCCGCGAGCGACTCGGCTTGGAACTGCGAGTCGCGCGAGAGCTTCTGCTTGACGACCTGCCCCTTCGCGTCGCGCAGCGTGAAGGCGTAGAAGAACTGTTCGGGGAACGTTCGACTGGCCGAGGCTGCCACGTCGAGCGCGAGCCCGTTCTGCGGATACTGAAGGCGCAGCCCTCCGCCCTGCAACTCCTCCGGCTGGATGGCGCGCGACGAAGTGACGCGCACGAGACGCAAGACCGGCGCGAGCGTCCCCGGCTCGTAACGCACGAGCCCGCGCGTCGTGCCGACGAGGAGCGTCTCGGCGGCCTCACTCTGCACACGCAACACCGCGAAGGCGTAGTCGGTCGGAAGTCCCTGCTCCATGCCGAGGCGCGAGGCGAGGACGCCGAACTGCTCGTCGATACGGACGCGCAGGAGCCCCACGCCCGCGGTCACGCACCAAGCCTGCGGCGCACTGCCACCGTCGGTGGCGACGACGGCGCGCGCGTCAACGCCGCCGACAACCTCGACGAACCTGCCGTTCTCGCCAAGCGCGTAGAGGCCGCGCGAGGTGGCGAGCCAGAGCCAGCCTTCGGCGAACGAGACGCTCCAGACGGTGCTGTGTTCGAGCGGCCCGAGCGCGGGCTCAGGCCGTACGTTTGAGCCGTCGAAGTAGAAGACGCCCGCGTTGGCCGTGCCGACCCAGAGGCGATTGCGCGACTCGTCGGCGTAGAGGCTGACGACCTCTCGGCCGCGCTCGTCCTGACCCGCGCGCGGCCAGATCAGCTCGCGCTTTCCGGGGCCGAGAAAGCGTTCGAGCCCGCGCCCATATGAAGCGACGTAGACGCTGCCCGCGAAGCGCGCGATGGCGCGCACGCTGCCGCTCAGCGCGGGCTCCGCCGTCTTCTTCGTCTGCGCTGCCTCCGCGCTCTTCTCCTGACCGGCCGGCGCCTCGACCTCCTTCGTCACGGCTTCGCCCGTCTCAGTCTTACTAAGCTCGACCGACGGCTTCTCATCTTCGACAGCACGATTCTCAACCTCGCTCGGAGGCTTCTCCGCGCCGCCCTCGACCGGCATCTTGTTAACGTCTCGCTCAGCCTTCTCCTCCGGCGCGAGACGCACGGGCGACTTCTCTTTCAGACCTTCGGTTTGCAGCCCGACGAAGAGCCCCGCGTTCGTGCCGACGAGCAACAGCCCGCGGCTGTCCTCCGCGACCGAGTAGACGGGCTTGCCCGCGACCTCCGTGACCTCGCGCCACGCCCCCACGCTCGTATCATCGCGCACGAACAGCCCGCGGCTCGTACCCGCGAGCAGGCGACCCGACGCCGTGCGATAGAGCGTTCGGATAAAGTTCGACTCCGTCTCCTGCGAGAGCATCTCGACGCGCACGCCGCGCGGGTCGTAGCGACAGACGCCGCGCGGCGTGCCGAACCAGACGACGCCCTCGCGGTCTACGAAGACGGCGTTGACCGTGTCGGAGCGCAAGCCCCCGGCCGTCCCCGCAAACGTGAAGCGCTCGACGACGCGCCCGCCCTTCAGACGAAAGACGCCGCGCGCCTCCGTGCCCGCGTACAACTCGCCGTCCTGCCCGGCCGCAAGCGCCGTCACCTTGCCCGTCGCCACGCCCGCGACCTTTGAAGGACGCAGCGCGACCTCAGACTTCTCCTTCGCGACCTCGACCTTGAAGAGGCCGCTGTCCGTCCCCGAGGTCTGCGCGCCGAAGAAGAGCGTGCCCGCCGAGTCGCGCACGAGCGCTTCGACGTAGAACGCACGCGGCCGGGCCGCAATCTCTTTCGCCTCGACGCCGGGCTCCAACGTCATCAGCCCGCGCCCGCGTGTGCCGACGACGACCAGCCCATTCGCCTGCGCGAGGCTCGACAACTCGACCGGCTGCGCCTTGCCCGCCGCGACCGTCAGACGCTCGCCCAACTGTTGCGCCGACAGCGAGCCGCGGGCGTCGAGCTTACAGTCGAAGACGAGCCCGTCGGCGGTCGAGAGCAGAGCGCGCCCGGGCTCGTTCGCGACCGACGCGGCCAGCACAATCATGCCGCGCATCTCTTCGACGCGCCGGAACTCCTGCGAGCCGGGTGGGCGGACGTACGCGCCGCTATCGGCGCCGACCCACAGCGCGCCGTCCGGCCCGACGGCGAGCGCGCGCACGCGCGGCCCCGCCAGCCCCTCTCTCGTTACTGATTGCACACGACGGCCGTCGTAGCGCGCCAGCCCCGCGTCGGTGCCGAACCACATCACGCCCTCGGCGTCCTGCGCCACCGCGCGCACCTGATCGCTGGGCAGCCCGTGGAACAGCGTCACCGCGCCCCAGCGGTGGAGGCTCGCGGGTTGGGTCGTTGACTCTTCGGCTTTGGAAGTGAGCAGCGAGCAGTGAGCGGTGAGCAGTAGGCAGAGCGCGGCGAGCGACAGGCAGTAAGCCAACAGGCGGCCCGGCTGTACGACCATCCGCCTTCCGGCTATTCTCCTACGTCTTCTGTCCGGTGCCATCAGCCTACTGCTCACCGCTCGCCGTCTTCACTTGTGCTCGTCGAGGAAACGCTTGCGGTCGCGGTCGATCCAGTGTTCGAGGTCAACGGCGGCCTTCTCAAGCTCGTCGGAGTTGATGAGGCCGCGCCGGAGCGCCTCGAAGAAGGCGCGCGTGCGCATGTTGTAGGCGAGCTTGTCGTACGCCTCGTGCGGCGTGCCCTCGGGGGTGGAGACGAAGAGTTTTTCGTAGAGCGTGGCGAGGCGGCTCTCGACGCCGCGCAGAGACAGAGCACACTTGCGCGCGATGGCCCAGTTCGACAGACCGAGCGCGAGATAGTAGAGCGCCTCGGCCTCGAACTCCGTCAGGAGCGGTCGCTTGAAGGAGTCTTTGAAGGCCGGGTCGATCATGTCGGCACCGTCTTCGAGCACGGCGGCGACGAAGCGCAGGAAGCGACTTTCGGGGTTGTTCTTATGGATGAAGCCGTAGGCGGGCTGCGGCTCGACCGAGCGGACGATCTTGCGCAACTCGTTGATGTAGACCTCGTGCGCGAACTGCGTCCAGAAGATGATGCGCGCCGAGGGGAAGTCGCGCCAGACGGCGCGCGCCGCCTTGACGCCCGAGAGACGCGGCATCTGAATGTCGAAGACGCACAGCTCAGGTCGCTCCTTCAAAGCGGTGCTCACGGCCTCTTCGCCGTCGGCGGCCTCGATGACGGGGGCGTGGCCCGAGAACTCGCGCTCCAAAAGCTCGCGCAGGTAGCGCCTTTGCGCAACGTTGTCTTCGGCAATCAGGATGGACATGACGGGGTGGTCGAAGGGGAGTCAGCGTTCATCAACGGGTCACATTGTGCAGCCTCACTCGATGGGTTGTAAACACCAGCTCTTCATCAACTCTTCGAGGACGGGTCTGTCCCGCTCGTACTTCGACTGCGGCGTGCTCAGGCCGAGCGTGTAGACGATAGACACCTCCCCGTCCTCCCCCGTCCTGAAGGCGAAGACCTCATCGCGCACCATCTCCGCGCCGTCCTTCTTGTAGAACGTGACGAGCCGCGCATTCGAGCGTCAAGCATCGGCCTCGCGCGCGCGCGCCGGTCAATGTGGTTAGCCACACACGCGCGGGTTGGGAGAGACACAGGCGGGCGAGGCGCGCCGTCACGCGCGCCCGCTGTTGTTGCCCGCGTCGCGCGAATCTCGC
>JBJMGQ010000576.1:0-4306 GCA_045807845.1 Pyrinomonadaceae bacterium
GACGGTGTTTCGATTGAGCGTGGCGACGGCCGGGTCGCTGTTGGAGAGTTTAACGGTAGCGCCCTGCCGCGGCGCGGGGCCGGACAACTCCACGATGCCCGTCGTTGCTTCGCCGACGTTCAAATCCGCTTTCTCAATCACCAGCTTAAACTCGACGAGCCAGAACCACATCTCCAAATCGCCGCCGCGCTTCCCGTTGCCGCTCGGCACGTGCGCGGACATGGCGACGCCGTCCTCATCACTGAAGCCGAACAGTTCGCCGTCGAGGTAGAGTGCCGGGTCTCTGCGCGACCAGATGTAGTTCCCTTTGAGCGTCAGTCGCGCCAGCACGCGCCCCGGGCGTTGCGAGCCGGCAATCCTCGTGTCGAACTTGTCGAACAGCGTCGGCAGAATCTCGCGCAGCCAATTGCGTGCGAAGGGCGAGGGGTTCCAGAAGATGGACGTGCCCTCTGCGTCGGGCTCGCCCGCGAGAACGATGGGCTGGTATCCGAAGAAGCCGGGGTCTGCCGCCTTGAGGCCCCATGCTTCCTTGTCAGACGGGCCGGTGGGGAAAGGCAGTTCGAGCGTGATGAAACAGGTGGGCTTGCCTCTGACGGAGTTGCGGAAGATTTGGTCGTCGCACGCAATCGTCAACCCCTCGCCCAGCGCGTCGCAGGTCAGGTCGAAGTCGTTCGGGATGCTCTTGCTCTCGTTCAAAGGCAGCAACTCATCGCGCCTCACATCCGGCCCGGCGGGCAGGAGCGCGGTCGCAGGCGTGTCTCTCCGCAGCAGCTCCAACTCGCGCAGCCTGAGCGCCCTGAAAGCGATGTCGATGACGTGGATGCCGGGTTCGTCCACATGGCCGATGAGATTGCACAGCACGTCGAGCGCGGCCTGAACGGTCTGGATGCCTTCGAGCTTGTTGCAATTGCCCGGCTGGTAGGCGACCTGATCGGCGACGCTCTTGTGTGCGCCGAAGTAGATGGGCAGGTGAATCGTCGTATGGCCGTCCTGACCGAGCAGCGTGGCACGCACCTGTTGATTCCACGCGGAGACGGAGACCTCCCACATACAACGTGCGCGGCCATGACTGTCCGTCACCACTTCGAGCTTCGTGTCCGGCCCCCCGATGGCGGGGTCGCCGGGGACGGCGCTCAACCGCCCGTTCGGGGCCGGGGCCGACGGATTTGCCAGCTTGGGCACCGCCGTCTGGTCATCGCCCTCCATGATCTCGAAGACGACGTGCGCGCCTTCGACGGGCTGCGTGCCGTTTGAGACGCCGACGACCAGCGGGTGCAACAGCTCGACGAGCTTGTCGGCCGGCGTGGCGAGCATGGGCGTAAACTTCTGGCCGGTGCCGGAGACGTATTGGAGCGTGGTCAGCTCCGAGACCGGCGGGAAGAGGCGCCGGCAATCGCTGACGTGATAGATGCCGAGGGCGGGGCTCCAATCGAGCACCGCGAGCGGGCAGTAAAAGTGTTCGATGCCTTCGGGCGGCTGCGGCTCGGGCTTGCCGCTCGCCGGGTTAAGCGGCCACTCGATCTGCCCTGACTCGCGGTCGGCCGTGGCCGTGCGCGTGGGGATGAGCCAGTAGTCGCCGCTCGCGTAGACGCCGGACTGCGACGCGTCAACGCCATTCTTCAGGAATTGAACCTGTAGCCCGTTCTCAAGCGGTATCCAGTTGCGGTTGGCGTCGGCCGTGTTCGTCCTGACGGCCGCGATGCCGTCCCAGCGACGCATCTTCGCATTGCGCGAGATGACGACGGTGGGCGCGTCCTTGAGCAAGACGGTGCGCGCGGCGTTGTCGGCCGCGACGATCTGCGTGAGCTGGCCCGGCTCACCGCGCAGCTCCGTCAGGTCGTCGGTCAGCTCCACCCAATCGCCGTCGGAGAAGCCGAGGTCGTCGTCGGGGCCGAGCGATTGAACCGTTATCTGCTTGTTGTCTTCGGTCGAAATTTTCTCGACCTTCGTTACGACGCTGCCGTTCTGGCGCGACCACTTGAAGGTCGCGCCCGCCACGCGCAGCCGCGGCGACTGCGAAATCTCAAGCCCCTCGATGTCGCGGTCGAGCGTGAGCGTCAGGTTAGTGACGTTTGTGACGAAGTAGAGGCTGCCCGCCAACGGGTCGCTGCCGGCGCTTGCCGAATACAGCTCGACCGCGGCGCCCACGCTCGGCGCTGTCCCCCCGCTCAGGGTCAACTGATTATGCGCCGTCGTATTGAATGACGAGATGACGCTGCCCGCGTTCGTGCTCACGTCTACGGTCGCGCCGCCCGCGTGCACCTCGACGCGGTAGAGCAGGTTCTCAAGCCCTCGGAAGCCTGCGCTCGGCGGCACGATGCAGGGATTAGCGCCGGGGTCTTCCGGGGCGCTCGAAGCATTGAGCAGCCCCTTGTTGCGGTCGCCCAATGCAACCATGAACTGGCTGAAAATCTCCGGGCACGAGACGCCGTTCGCGTCCGGCGCCCGCCAGAGCTTCGCCTGCCAGATGGTCTTCGTGCGCGTCGCGGTGTCGGGGCCGCCCAGCGCCGTCTCGCGGATGTGCGGGTCGTCGAGCACGGTGAGGTGGCGCTGCCACACGTCGAGGTAGAGCAGGTAGAGCCCCTTCACGTTGAGCTGAGCATTGCCAAACGTCGTCGCCCCGGGGAAGTCGGGCTGGGCGGAGTAGCGCACGTCCAGCTCGTTCTCGCAGAGGATGCCGTTGACGTAGTAACGACCGGCGCCGAGCGTGAAGTCGTCCCCGCCCGCGCCCCTCGGCAGCACCGGCGCGACCTTGAAGGCCGCGTTCTTGAGCGGGCCGCCGCAGGCGCCGACGAGGTCGCGCGTCGTTATCTGCGCGCGGTGGATGCCGATGTCTGCCTGCTCGTTCCAGTCAGCGTCGAGCTGCACACGCCCCTGCTGCATGCGGACGCTGCTGTAATGATTTTTGCGGGCGAACGTTTGTCTGCTGAAGTCGCCTTTCACGGGTCACCTCTCAGTCGTAAGGGAAGCAGGGTCAGGATGCGTAGAGAATGCCCGCTTCGAGCCCGAAGCGGAGGTACTCGTCGAGCCGTGCGCGCAGGTGCGACTCGCGCTGTGGCTGGAAGAGATTGTGGAACACGCCCATCTCCGACTCGTCGTCGGCGCCGCGGCCGAGCTCGCGCGGGCAGCGCGAGCTGAGCTGGCAATAGTCCGGGTCGCCGTAGCGGAGCGAAGAGAAGGTCGGGCGGATACGCGTCTCGTCGGCACCGGCCTCGGGCTGGCAGCGGTAGCGGCGCGGGACGCGCGAGCTTGGCGGCAGATAGGAGAAGCGCGCGCAACCCTTCTGCCGCTGCTCGGCCTGCACGGGGCCGCGCCACAGGGGCCCGTCCGAAGGCCGTAGCCTCGCAAGGAAGATGCTGTTCGAGGCCAGCTCCAACACCGTCGTAAAGACCTTGCCGACGACCGTGCTGTTCTCGACGCGCAAAGAGCCCCCGGCCTTAATCGCGGTGCCGGGAGCGGCGTAAGCCACGCCGAGTTCGCTCGTGCTGTCGATGATGCTGTTGCGGACGCGCACGCTTGCGTCCGGAGAGATGCGCAGGCCGCCGAGGATGATGCAGTCGTCAATCTCGATCTCTACGTCGGCCCAATCGACGACAAGGGCCGGCGCGTGGTTGGGGCCGCGCTGGTCGGCGGCGCCCGCGATGATGGTGCAGTGGCTCAATCGCAGAAGCCGCAGCCTGCTTTTGACGTGCAGCCCCGCGCCGCTCATGAGCAGGCCGTTGAGCGAGACTTCGCTATTCTCGTCGCCGGATATCTCGACCTCTTTTGTGAGCGCGAGAGTCGGGCGCCGCTTGTCGCCCGCGCGCAGTTCGAGCCGGCGCGCGGTGCTCAACTTCAGCGGCTGCTTCACGCCCGACTGCTCCAACTCTTCGTAGCGCCCGTTGTCTATAATCTCGACCGCACGCCCCTTATCATCCTGAAGCCCGCCGGCGATGGCTGCGCCCTCATCCAAGCCCAGCGCGTTGAGCGCCGCCTGTATGGTCGGCACAGTGCCCTGTGTCGCGGCGAAGGTGTTCGCCACGCGGAAGACTTTCCCGACACCTGTGTCGATGGAGGACGTGCGGTCGTACTCGCCGCCGCCGACGTTCGCGCTGAAGCCGTAGTGGAAGGTGACGAGCGGCGGCTTCGACAAATCCCCCGCGAAGGCCACGCGGCCACGCTCGGGGTCAACGGCGACGGCCACGCCCGAGGGCAGCGGCGTGTAGGCCCAACCCGTGACGTTGCCGCTCGTGTCCGTCACGTCGCCGAGGTCGCAGACGACGATGCCCGAAGAGGGCTCGGGGCTCGGCGCATCGTTCAAGGTTGC
>JBJMGQ010000577.1:0-2586 GCA_045807845.1 Pyrinomonadaceae bacterium
CGCGTTCTGCGCGCCGACGACGCGGCGGATGGTGGGCAGCGTCTCTTCGACCAGCGACGGCTCGTTGTAGGTGACGGGGTTGCCGTTTCCCAGCTCAAGCTCGACGGTCGCGCCGTAGGCAGTCCCGACGCCCTGTAGCGTCTCGCGCATCAGCGCGATGGCGCGCTCTCGCACCTGATCGTTGAAGGTGCGCATGGTGCCGGTCATCTTCACCTCGCCGGCAATGACGTTGAAGCGGTCGCCGCCGTTGATTGTCCCGACCGTGATGACGAGCGGCTCCAAAGGGTCGATGCGACGGCTCCGAATGTTCTGAAGCGCGAGCACGCATTGCGAGGCGACGACGACAGCGTCCACGCCGTTCTGCGGCTGCGCGCCGTGCGCCGCCTTGCCCTTGACCGTGATGTAGAAGGTGTCGGCCGAGGCCATCGCGGGGCCGGAGTGATAACCGATCTGCCCTGCCTGTAGGTTGGGCTCGGTGTGGAGGCCGAAGACGGCCTGCGGGCGCGGGTTGTCGAACGCGCCCTCTTTAATCATCAGCTTCGCGCCGCCCTCCTCGCCCGCGGGCGCGCCCTCTTCGGCCGGCTGGAAGATGAACTTGACGGTGCCGTGCACTTCCTCCTTCATCCTGCTCAAGACTTCGGCGACGCCCAGCTCGACGGTCGTATGCACGTCGTGGCCGCAGGCGTGTTTGACGCCGGGAGTCTGCGACTTATAGGGAACGTCGTTGACTTCTTGAATGGGGAGCGCGTCCATGTCCGCGCGCACGGCGACGACGGGGCCGGGCTTGCCGCCGACGAGCAGCGCCGTCACGCCGTACTTGCCCACGCCCGTCTTCACGTCCGTCAGCCCCAGCGCACGCAGGCGCTCGGCGACGATGCGCGACGTGCGCTCCTCGCGGTTCGAAAGCTCCGGGTGCATGTGGAAGTCGCGCCGCGTCGCCACGAGCTGCCCGCGCAGAGCCTCCGCCGCCACCGCCACACGTTGGTCTCGCGGCCCCGCGTCAACCGAGGCCAGCCCGCGCGGCGCGAGCATTGAAGAAGCGAGTAGGACGGTCGAGATAAGGAAGGCTATGATGAGTCTCAAAGTCATTCTCCGTGGTCGTGGTTTCAGTCAGCATATTTACGCTGCGTGCGTCGATAGAGCGTCAGGCCGAACCAAAGCTCCCAGAAGATGGCGAGGATGACAAGCGCCGAGACGACCGAGAGGAGCAAAGAGTCCGAGACCTTCTGGACGACCACATACACGTCGCCGGAGAGCGCGAGCGCGAGCGGGACGAGCGCCGCGATCAGTATCTTCGACGCGAAGCGATGGAAGTGCTCGGTCTCCTCGCCTTCTTCCACCATGCGGTGGTAGGCGGCCGGCGTTATCAGCAGCACGATGGCGATGGCGTTGAGCCCGAGGCTGACGAGGTGTATGTACTTCGACAGCGCGGGCAGCTTGTCGAAGCTCTCCGTCAGCACGGAGATGAACTGGAAGCCGAGGAGCGCCTGCGAGCCGGGCAGCACGACGCGACACTCCGTCAGTCCGTGCTGAATCTTGTTGGTCAGCTTCTTCTTCTCGTCCTGCTTCCCGCCCTCACCATCCGCCTTCCCTTCCGACATCTCTTGCTCCTCACGCTTCGCCGCGGCGATGTCGCCCGCGCGCTCACGCCGCATGTAAAATTCGAGCCCGTACCAGAAAAAGGCCGCCAGCAGCGTCCCGAAAAGCCCCGCCGCCACGCCGACCTTCCAGTCGAAGACCTTCTGCGCCGCCACGTAGAAGTCGATGCCGAGGCCGAAACAGAAAGGCAGCAGCGCCCACGACATCAGCTTCGACGTGTAGCGGTGAATCTCGTGCGTGTCCTCGCCCTGCTCGACCAGCCGGTGGTAAGCGGCCGGCGAGATGATGAGCGCGACCGCGACGAGCAGCAGCCCGAGCCCGAACAGCTTGAGCAACTGCGAAGGCAGAGGCAGCTTGTCGAACCCCTGCTCGAAGATTGAGCGGAACTGGAACCCGACGAGCACCTGCGCCCCGAGCACGAGCATGCGCGCCTCGTCGAGCGCGTTCTTCACCTTGTCTTTAATCTTTGCCATGATTGGAACGATGAAGTCTGAACGCTGAACGATGAACTGAAGGCATCGAGCTTTCAGTTCATCGTTCAGCGTTCAGACTTCTGACTTCCAGAGCGCTTGCAGCTCGCGCTTGAGCACCTTGCCCGTCGGGCCTTTAGGAAGTGACGTGACGACGCGCACGGCCTTCGGGCACTTGTAGTCGGCGAGGTGGTCACGACAGTAGGCCGCAATCTCTTCGCCGGAGACTTCGCGCCCCTCCTTGAGCACGACGAAGGCGGCCACGTCCTCGCCGTAGAGCGGGTCGGGCACGCCGAAGGCGGCGGCCTCTGCGACCGCGGGGTGTTTGTAGAGCAGCTCGTCAATCTCGCGCGGGTAGATGTTCTCGCCGCCGCGGATGATCATGTCGGACTTGCGGTCGATGATGTGATAGAAGCCCTCTGAGTCGCGGAAGCCCACGTCGCCCGTGTGGAACCAGCCGCCGCGGAAGGCGCGCGCCGTCGCCTCTTCGTTCTTGAAGTATCCTTTAAAAATATTC
>JBJMGQ010000578.1:0-11596 GCA_045807845.1 Pyrinomonadaceae bacterium
CGGTCGTCGTGTCGAAGATGTTCAGCTCCGAGCCGATGTCGTCGAAGGTCGTCGCCTTCGTCGCGTCGGTCATGACGGGCGTGTAGCCGAGCGGCGCGCCCGAGTTGCGGATGGCGACGCCGTCGGCGCGCTTGGTCGGCAGGCCGTGGCCGGACTCGGGCTCGTTCAGGCGCGTGTTCGTCTCCTGCCCCGAGACGATGCCGAAGCGCCCCGCGATCTTCACGTCGGTGGCGAGTCCGCCGAGCGTCAGCACCTTCGTTAAGGTGTTCGCGTCCGCTTCGATGTTGATGGCGGCGACGGTGTGGCCGGTCGTGTTGGCGACGTAGAGCGTGCGGCCGTCGGCCGAGAGGTCGAGGTCGCGCGGGTTGGTGCGCTCAAGCTGCGTGTTGCCCGTCGGTATCAACGCGATCTGCGTGAAGACGGGGCCGGGGTCGATGCGGAAGGCGCGCACGGCGTCCTTGTAACGGTCGGTGATGTAGAGGCGCGTGCCCGTCCGGTTGAAGACGAGCTTCTCGCCGTAGAAGCCCGTCTCGAACTCGCCGACGACCGAATCGGTCGAAGCGTCGATGACGCTGGCGAAGTTGCCGTACTGGTTGAGCACGACGACGTACGGGAACTGACTGATGGCGTTATTAAACGGCGCGGCCTTCACGCCGATGGGGCGCAGTCCCCGGCTTTCGCCCGCGGGGCGGAGGTCGATCCAGCGCGCGACCTGCCGGCTGTTGGTGTCAACGACCGCCACGCGCCAGTCGGGATAGCCCTCGCGGCCGGGCAGAGTGACGTAGAGCTTCTTGCCGTCCTGCGACAAGGCGAGCGCGCGCGGCTGGCTGCGGAAGGGCTGCTCGCGGTGCGGCCAGTACTGGTTGCCGCTCTTGACTGCCGGGTTGTTCGGGTCGATGCGCGTGCCGGGGTCGGGCCGCCCGTCGATGTAGCTCGCGCCGTACATGATCTTGGTGAAGCGCTCCAACCCGGCGCGCACGCCCGCCGACTCGGCGCCGACGATTGTTTTGACGGGGTCGCTCGTGGGCCCCGTGATGATCTCGCCCTTGGAGTTGGTCTTGACGGCCGTCTCGAACAGACGCAGCTCGAAGGGCGCCTCGGGCGCCATCTCCAAGACTTTGCGCTGGAAGGCGGCGGAGAAGGTCTGGTTGGTGCGGACGGCCCGCGCCGAAGATGTGGCGAAGAGTAGCCACCCCGCGCCCGCTGAGAAGACGACCGCGGCGACGAAGAGTTTCAGTTTCCTACGCATGAAGGTTTGCTCCCCTTGAAGAGACGACGACGAGGCCGCCGTCGGGGGCGCGGCCTTTTTGCGCTGACACGGGGACAGTGCGCGACGGGGCGGCGGAAATACGCGGACAGGTAAAAAATTCGCCCGACCAACAAATGAGCCCGCCGTCAGCAGTGTGACGGCGGGCTCATTGTTAGAGCGCTCTCACGAAGACTCCTTAGAAGAGGAGCTTGAGGGCGAACTGTATCTGGCGCGAGGAGCCGGAGTCGCCGGTGGCGAAGCGCGTGTTGGTGATGAGGCCGAAGGTCGCGCTGCCGACCTGCGCGGTGCGACCGGGTTGGCCGAGGTTGGCGTGGTTGAAGAGGTCGAAGAACTCCGCGCGGAACTGCACGCGCACGGCCTCAGTCAGCTTCGTGTTCTTGATGACCGAGAAGTCCAAGTTGTTGAAGCCGGGGCCGATGATGACGTTACGGCCGAGGCTCCCGAAGTGATAGACGTTCGCCGCGCCGGCGAGCCTGACGGGCAGCGCGAAGACCGAACCCGTTGGGCACGCGCCCCCGCGCGGGTCGCAGACCGTGTTGGTGAACCACTGATTGATGGTGCCGTTAATCTGGACGGGGCCGACGAGGTCTGGACGAACGGTGCCGAGCCCCGTGAATGTGGCGACGCCCGCGCCCGCGCCGATGCCTGTGCCCGCGATGGCGACCGGGTTCCCGGCGAGGATGTTGACGGGGTTGCCGCTCTGCACTTGGAAGATGGTGCCGAGCTGCCAGCCCTCGTAGAGCCGGTTGCCGCTCAAGGGCAGTTCATAGAGGCCGCTGATGACGAAGCGGTGGCGCGCGTCGTAGTCGGAGAGTCCGCGGTCGCCGCGCAGGTTGTAGCTGTCCTGCACGACGACGCCCTGCGAGTTGAGCGAGTTGTAGTCGATGGACTTCGACCAAGTGTACGAGGCGTTGAACTGGAAGTGGCGCGCGAGCCGCTTGTCGGCCGTCGCCCACATGGCGTTGTAGCTTGAGTTGGCCGTGCTCTCGATCTGCGTGATGTTGCCGAGCGCGGCGCCGGGCAGGATGGGGCTCGACGCCGACAGACGCGGGAAGGGCCGCACGCCGTTGACGAATTGATTGAGATTGCGCGAGATGCGCAGGTGCGTGCCCTTCGAGCCGAAGTAGCCGAGCATCACGCCGAGCGTCGGCGTAACGGCGCGCTGCACGTTCAGGTTCCAAGACTGGACGTAGGCGTTGCGGAAGTCGTGGTCAATCGTGTTCGGCGCGAGCCCCGCGCCCGCCGCCGTGGCCTGTGCGTTCGAGAGCCGGATGTTGCCCGCGAAGGTCAAAGGCGTGGCGAGCGGCGGGTTGGCCGTCGGCCCCGTGACGCTGTTCGTCACCGGCTGGTCAACCATGATGGCGTAGGCCGTCCGCACCACCGTCTTGTCGTCCCCGAACGGGCTCCAAGAGAGCCCGACGCGCGGCTCTATGTTCTTGTTGTTCTGCCGGTACAGCTCACCAATTCCCTGCCCGACGCGGACGAGCGAGTCGGTCGAGGGGTCGAAGACGACGAAGCGGTCGAAGCGTTCGGTGGGCGTCATGTTCCAGTCGTAGCGCACGCCCAGCTCAAGCGTCAGATTCGAGCGCGGCTTGTAGTTATCCTGCACGAAGAGGCCGAGCGCGCCCGTGCCGATGCTGCTGCCGCGGTCGCCGAGCGTGATGTTGAAGGCGTTGCCCAAGCCCGTCTGGAAGGCCGCGACGCTGCCGAAGGCGAAGGCGCCCGGGTCGAGCGTGAAGTTGTTGTTGTAGAAGCGCCGGAACTCGCCGCCGAACTTGAAGGAGTGGTTACCGCGCAGATAGTTCAGGGTATCGGACGTGACGAAGGTCGTGTCGGAACGTCCCTGCGGGAAGTTCGAAGGGCCGCCGATGTTGATGCCCGTGCCGCCGACGGTGATCTGCGGGATACCGATGGGCTGGTTGATGCCGACGTTGATGCCGAGGTCGGCCGGGTTCAAAAGCGCGTTCGGCGTAAACGTGATGTGGATGCGGTTGAAGCCGAAGCGCGCCTCGTTGACGATTGTAGGGCCGAAGGTGTGCGTCTCGTTGAAGGTGAATATCTGGCGGTGCGACTGGCGCGTGTCGCCGAAGCCGGGGACGCTGTTGCCCTGCAGGTTCGGCTCGCCGCGCAGGTCGCGCTGGAAGGCGTAGTAGCCGTGCAGGCGGTCGTCCTTCGTCAGGTTGTAGCTCACGTCGCCCGTCCACTGGTCGATGTTGACGGGGGCCGTGCCCGAGCCGACGAAGCGGTTGGTGCCGGAGTTGGGTAAGGGGATGAACGGAAGCAGGCGTTGCGAGATGGCGTCGGTCACGCCCGCGCGCTGCACGGCGTCGAGCACGACCGTGTTGAAGCTCAAGCCCTGCCGCTGGCGCAGGCCCTCGTAGGAGAAGAAGAAGAACGCCTTCTCCTTCATGATGGGGCCGCCGAGGTTGCCGCCGAACTGGTTGCGCTTGAAGGGCGGCGGGTGCGCGAGCGTCGAGTTGAAGAGGTTGCGCGCGTCGAGCGCGTCGTTGCGGAGATACTCGAACAGCTCGCCGTGCCACTCGTTCGAGCCCGAGCGCGTGGCGATGTTGACGACCGCACCACTGTTGCGCCCGTACTCGGCGCTGAAGGTCGAGTTGTCGGCCTTGAACTCGGAGACGGTGTTGATCGACGGCTGGAAGGTGATCTGGTTCTGCACCATGTCGTTGAGGTTGACGCCGTTGATCTGGAAGTTGACCGTGTCCTCGCGGTTGCCCGCGGTGTTGAAGGCGAACGAGCCCTGCCCGCGCAAGGGCGCCGTCAGGAAGCCGTTCTGCGGCGGCGTGACCGAGCCGGGGATGAGCAGGCCGAGGTCTACGAAGTGTCGGCCGTTGAGGGGAATCTCCTGCACGGTGCGCTGGTTGATGACGGTGCCGACCGAGGTGGTCGCCGTCTCGATGACGGGCGCGTCAGAGACGACCGTGACGGTCTGCGAGACGCTGCCCACGGTCAACTGAAAGTTCTGCACGACGGTGCGCGCCACTTCCAGAGAGACGCTGCTGACGACGTGCGTCTGGAAGCCTTGCGCCTGCACCTCGATGGAGTAGGTGCCGGGTTGGAGCGAGGCGAACTGATAGCTGCCCCCTTCGTCGGTCTGCGCGGTGCGCTCGGTGCCGGTCTCGCGGCTGTGGACGGTGACTTTCGCGCCGTTCAAGACGGCGCCCTGCGGGTCGGTCACGGTTCCCTGAAGCGTCGCCGTGGACTGCGCCGAGACGGTCGCGCACAGGCTCAGGCAGAAGGCCACGGCGAGCAGCGAGTTCAGAAAGCCGAAACTGCTTTTCCTCTCGAACATTGTGTGACTCTCCTTGTGACTGGTGGGGAGCTAAACCGGTCTTAACGGCTGTCGCGCCAAACTCTCGAAAGTCGAAGGCGTGGAAGGCGCGCGGCCGGCGAAGCAAGCTGCGACCCTTGGCTCGCGCGCCGCGAGGGGCGCGTCAAAGGTGGAGAAGTGTGGAGAAGGATGCGGCGCGGTCGTCGCGAATCCGGGGCGTGCGAATGAAAGACGCAACGCTAATGCCAACAGAGCCCGCGCGAAACTTCCGCACAAGTCCGCGTTTGCGGCACGCCCCCTCTCCAAAAATCTGGCACTCTCTCCAAAATTTTGAAGCCGACACGCGGGCGCCCTCGGGCAAAGATATTGCGCGCGGCCGTCGCCGGTGCTAACTTCTGGCTAAATTAAAACCCGCTGACACAACTTGCGAGGGGGAAGATATGAAGAGCGATTCAGGGCGGACGACTTCGGTGTGGATGGCGACGAGCGACGTGCCGGCGTTTGAGCCGCTCGTCGGGGACGCGAGCGCGGACGTGTGCGTCGTGGGCGCGGGGATTGCGGGGCTGACGGTCGGCTACCTGCTCGCGCGCGAAGGGCGGAAGGTCTTGCTGCTGGACGACGGCCCGGTCGCGGGCGGCGAGACGGCGCGCACGACCGCGCATCTCGTCAACGCGCTCGACGACCGCTACTACGACCTTGAGCGGCTGCACGGCGCGCGCGGCGCGCGACTCGCCGCCGAGAGCCACACCGCGGCCGTAGACCAGATTGAAGAGATCGTCGAGCGCGAGCAGATCGACTGCGACTTCCAGCGCCTCGACGGCTACCTCTTTGTCGGCCCGGGCCAGTCAACCGAACAGTTAGGCCACGAGCTGCGCGCCGCGCACCGCTGCGGCCTGACCGAAATCAAGTACGTCGAGCGCGTGCCCTTCGACGCCTACGACTTCGGCGCCGCGCTCCACTTCCCATATCAGGGGCAGTTCCACATCCTCAAGTACATGACGGGGCTCGCGCGCGCCTTCACGCGCCTCGGCGGACGCCTGCACACAAACACGCACGCGGACAAGATCGAGGGCGACGGCGCGACGGCGCACGTCACCACGGCCGCCGGCCACGTCGTCACGGCCGCCGCGGTCGTCGTCGCCACCAACACGCCCGTCAACGACCTCGTCTCCATCCACACCAAGCAGGCGCCCTACCGCACCTACGTCGTCGGCGCGCGCGTGCCCAGCGGGTCTGTGCCGCGGATGCTTTTGTGGGACACGGAAGACCCTTACCACTACGTCCGCTTGCAGTCGGTCGGCGAAGGGTCGGACGTGCTCATCGTCGGCGGCGAGGATCACAAGACGGGTCAGGCCGAGGACTTCGACGAGCGCTTCCGGCGTCTCGAAGAGTGGACGCGCAAACGCTTCCCCTCGGTCGAAGCGTTCGAGTACCGCTGGTCGGGTCAGGTGATGGAGCCCGTGGACGGGCTCGCCTTCATCGGCCGCAACCCCGGCGACGCCTCAAACGTCTACGTCGCCACGGGCGACTCCGGCAACGGCATGACGCACGGCACCATCGCGGGCATGTTGATTAGAGACTTGATCCTCGGGCGCGAGAACGCGTGGGCGACCCTCTACGACCCCGCGCGCATCTCCCTGCGCGCGGGCGGCGAGTACGCGCGCGAGAACCTCAACGTCGCCGCGCAGTACGCCGACTACCTGACCGGCGGCGAAGTCTCTTCGCCCGACGAAGTCGCCGCGGGCTCGGGCGCCATCATGCGCCGCGGCCTGTCGAAAGTAGCCCTCTACCGCGACGACGCGGGCGCGCTCCACGAACACTCCGCCGTCTGCACCCACCTCGGCTGCGTCGTCGCCTTCAACGACAAAGAGCGAAGCTGGGACTGCCCCTGCCACGGCTCCCGCTACGACCCAACGGACGGCCACGTCCTCAACGGCCCCGCCATCCACGGCCTAGAGCCGGTCGAGGAGTAGACGCCGCGGGGCATATATTCGGGGCAGGCGCGCCCGCCCCGCCCCGTGGTAGACTCCCGGCGAGCACTTAGCGAAGGCTTCAACATCTCCGGCACAGGAAGCCCGATAGCTGGATGACTACGCACGACTTCATCGACACCATACAACACGGCGACTCTCTGAAGGTCTTGCCGAAGCTGTCAGAAGCCTCGGTCAATTTAATCGTCACGTCCCCGCCTTACGCCGACAGTCGTAAGAAGACTTACGGCGGCATCCATCCGGACAAATATGTGGAGTGGTTTCTGCCCATCTCTGATGAGCTGAAGCGGGTCTTGACCGACGATGGCTCGTTCGTCCTCAACATCAAAGAGAAAGTGGTCGGCGGCGAGCGGCACACCTACGTCCTCGAATTGATCATCGCGCTGAAAAAGCGGGGCTGGCTCTGGACGGAAGAATACTTGTGGCACAAGAGGAATTGCGCTCCGGGCAAGTGGCCGAATCGCTTCCGTGACGCTTGGGAGCGGTGCCTACACTTCACCAAAAATAAGAAGTTCAAGATGAATCAGGACGCCGTGATGGTGCCTATGGGCGACTGGGCCAAGACCCGGCTGAAGAAGCTGAGCGACAACGACAGCAGGCGATTCAACTCGCAGGCCGGCAGCGGGTTCGGTAAGAACATCGCCAACTGGGTGGGACGGGAGATGGCCTACCCTACCAACGTCCTCCACCTCGCGACCGAGTGCGGCAATAAGAACCACAGCGCCGCGTTCCCGAAGGAGCTGCCCGCGTGGTTCATTAAGCTCTTCACCGACGTGGGCGATATCGTACTCGACCCGTTCGCCGGGAGCGGCACCGCGTGCGTCGCCGCGCATGAACTCAACCGCCGCTTCATCGGCGTCGAGATAAAGGACGAATATCACAAGCTCGCATTAGAGAATATTGACGAGGTCATGCCGGAGCCCGCGCAGAGAAAGCTGGTATGACAAGCGGGGAGCGGTACGAAGACTATTACAAATTTCTGGCCGAGAGCGTCGTCACGCCTTTCTACTACGAGCGCCTGATGTACCTGCGCTGCGTCATGACCCTGCGGCACGTTCTCGGCAGTAAGAACCCTTACCTGCTCAAGGCGAAAAACATAGCCTCCCCGGACGAGCTGGTGCGCAGCATCGTCGATGCATTCCTCTTTGCGCAAGAGGAGACGATGTTCGGCAACAGGCTGGAGGCGTTCGCCATTTACGTTTCGTCGAAGCTGGATGGGGGCTTCAAGTCAGCACTCCCGAGCGTGGATTTGGAGTTCGTGCGGGACGGTGTTTATTACATCGTCGGCATTAAGTCGGGCATCAACTGGGGCAACAGCGACCAGCAGAACAGGATGAAGGATAATTTCAAAGCGGCGCGGGAATACTTCCGCGAGCGCGGGGAGACGCGGGAGGTCGTCGCGGTTAACGGCTGCATCTACGGGAAAGACGGGAAGCCGTTCAAAGCGAACGCAGACCCGGACAAGACCTTTTACAAATACGCGGGTCAGGACTTCTGGAATTTCATCTCCGGCGATGACGACATGTACCGAGAGATCATCAAGCCGATTGACGAAGAGGCGCGTGCGCGGGACGAGGCGTACAAAAAAGCCTATGACGGTAAAGTCAACGGTATGGTTAAGGAGTTCAGCAACATTTTTCTCAGCGACGAGGGACAGATCGACTGGGTGAAATTAGTTGATTATGTATCCCGGCGCGGCAAGACTGACATCCTCTTCCCCAAAGAAGCAAAGACTCCCGAGTGCGCGGACTATTTTAAAAAGAGAGAGGCGGAGAAGAAGCGATTAAAGGAAGAGAAGGCGAAGAAGGAGGTCATGAGAAAGCAGATGCGTAGCTAGTCCCGCCCGCCGGGATTGCCCCTGCCACGGCTCCCGCTACGACCCAACGGACGGCCCCGCCATTAACGGCTTAGAGCCGGCCGAGGAAGGGACATGAAATAGACTCAACACTTGCCGGAGCGGTCTCCACGCTCGCCGAAATCATCTTCACAGCCGCCGGAGTCGTCTAGACATTAGCGGGATTTATATTGCAGCCGCCGAAATAAATTCAACAGTTGTCGGAGCCATCTCTACAGATGCCGAAACTACCTCTACACGTACCGGCGCCGTCTCCACACGTGCTGATGTAGTCTCGACAACTACCGGCGGCTCCTCGACATCCGCCGGGGCCGTCTCTGCGGTTGCCGGGGTTCATGACGCGGGCGGGTCACTGTGCGAACTCTTTGTCGGGGTCGGGGCGGCAGTTGGCGAGGGGGGTGGGTTCGTCGGCGCGTGGGTCGCTGAGCCAGCAGTCGTCGTAAAGGGAGCAGTAGCAGACGCGGATGGAGAGGCGTGGGGTCTGTGCCTGTTCCCAGAAGCGTTGGGCGGCGGCGCCGGGTGGGATTTTGACGAGGGTCACGTTCTTGTCGGGCAGAAGGACGGAGCCGGAGTGTACTGAGAAGTAGACGAGGTCGGGGTTGGGTTGGCCGGTGAGGGCGCGGCTCACCTCGGCCCAGTCCCGTTGGGGCTTGCCGTCAACGCTCACCTGAAAAGATTTGACGAGCGCGGGGCCGACGCCGAGGTTTGCGAGGTTGCGCGTGTAGGGCTCACCGGGCACCAACGCGTTGGACTGTGTGACGTAGGGCCAGACCGAGACCTTCTGGTATTCGCGGTTGGTGCGCGCTTCGTAGACCGCCACCACCAGAGACGCCAGCGCGACGACGATGGCGGAGACGGCCATGATGCGGTCGGTTAAGTCGGAGCGGGTCATGGCGAATCTGGCCGCGGAAGAGTTGAACGCGCGGGGGCCGTCGAGGGGAGTGCAAAGGCGAAGGTGAAGATGTGGGGCATGCCCTTACGTCTTCACCTTCGCCAACTGTTTTTACTGCCCGCCCTTCGAGCCCTTGAAGTCGTAGGTGACGAGGAGGCGGAGCTTGCCGTCTTTGGCCTCTTCGTGGACTTCGCGGGCCTGTGCGCGGAGTGTGCCGCCGGCGGCTTGGACGGGGATGGCGAGTGTGAGTTGCTGGCCGCGCAGGAGGATGAGCGGGTTGACGCGCTGGTTGATGGCGCCCTGCACGAAGACCGTGACGAAGCCGCCGAGGACGGGCGACATGCCCTCGACGTTGACGCCCGCGACGTTGAGTTGGCCGTAGAGCGTCTGCTCGTCGGGGGCGAAGCGGAAGTCGAGCCCCGCCTCGGCCGTGCCGCGCAGGTTCTGGCAGTTCCCCATCAGGTTATACGTGCCGCTGAAGGCGAGGGGCACGACGACCTTGCCGTCCCGCATCAGCACGCCCGTCTTCACGTCGCCCGCACCCGGCTCGATGACGACCTGATTCTGGCAGCCTTCGCCCGGAGCGGGCGGGAAGGCGGGCTTGTTCAGGTCGCGGAAGATGGAGTCGAGCAGCGCGCCGAAGAACTGTTCGTCCAGCTCGACGACGGCCGTGCCCGGGGGCGGCCCCGACGGGTCGGGCGCGCGCACGGGCTGACCCTTCAGCGTGCCCGTGCGCGGCGTCCCGACGAAGATGAAGTAGACGGCCGCGCCGCCCAGCAGCACGCCGAGCAGGAGCATGAGAATGAACTTCATCCGTGCCCCCTTTAGCGTCCGGGCGTGGCCGAAGGCGTCGGCGCGGGCGCCGCTGCGCCGGCCGCCGCCTGCTGATTGATGAAGGACATCAGCATCTGCAACCCTTGGGCGAGCTGCGCGACCCGCTGCTTGACCTCTTCGGGCGAGAGCTGCCTGTAGCCCTGCGGTATCTCGAAGTCGGCCGGGTTGACATCGGTCTTGAGGTCGCGCGTCTCGATGACGAGGTTGCCGCCCGTGACGCCCTGCACGTTCCCCGAAGTCTGGCCGAAGCCCTCGATGCGCAAAGGCAGCCCCGTGTCCTTGTCAACGTAGATGAAGGTCTCGCCCTTCACCTGCCCGGCGGAGGTCTGCGTCTGCGTGCCCCCGGCGGCGCGGTACTTGTACGCCTGCCGGCCGTTGAAGGTCTCCTCGCCGACCTGCTGGACGCCCTGCTGCTTCGTCACGAAGGCGACGAGCTGCCCCGGTGTCATCGAGCGCAGTTGATCCACGTTGACGCCGGTCATCTCCTGTGTCAGCTCGGCGTACTCCTTGCGGCCGTGCATGATGACGTAGCGTTTGTCGGCCTTGTCGAGAAAGACCAGCTCGCCGAGGACGGGCACGTTCACCGAGTAGCGGCGGTCGGCGCCGTTGCGCGCCACCTTGACCTCGGCCTGACCCTTCGCCGACTGCTGCCCCGCGGTGGAGAGCGTGGCGACCATCGTCGCCGTGTACTTGTCGGGCTCGCGGGCCTCGATGATCTGTCCCGTGTTGGTCTGCACGGTCGAGTTCGTCATGTTCGCGTTCGTGTTGCTGTTGACGCTCACCGTCGAGTTGCCGTTGGTGTTGGCCGTGGTGTTGCTCGTCTCGACCGCCTGCTGGCAGCCGGCCGCCGCGAGCGCGAAGGCCGTCGCGGCCACCGCGAAAACCCCTCTCGTTCCGTTCACAAGGCGCATGAAAGTCTTCTCCTCCCTCGTCTGGCAGAGATGGTCTACAGGTCAGATTGTTAGGGGCAGTTAAGCGGGAGAAGGATAGCACAAAACAGTAGGCAGCAGGCAGTGAGCAGTAGGCAGTTGAAAGCCGCGCTGCCGGAAACTCCGATTTAACCTCGCGATACGCTTAACGCGGAGCGGCTGCCTACTGCCATCTGCCTTCTGCCTGCTTCTTTCAGAAGAGCGAGGGCTGGTCTTCGAGTTCATCGGGGCCGACGACCTCTTCGCCGAGGAGGCGTTTGAGCTTGTTGGCGCTGGCGGGGGCGTGGCCTTCGTAGAAGTTGCTGAAGTAGGCGCAGACGTATGGGACGCGTTCGCGGAGGCGCTCGATGGCGGCGGCCCATTTATCCAGATTGAGGTCGCGGGGGCGGACGACCTCGTCGAAGCGCGTGAGGTCGCGTGCGCCCATCCAGCGCACGTAGGCGAAGTCGGAGGTGTCGAGCAGCGTGGCGGCCGCGCGCCACACGCGCTCGCGCGTGACCCAAGGCGCTTCGATGAGCGCGAGCGAGACGTTGCGC
>JBJMGQ010000579.1:0-3816 GCA_045807845.1 Pyrinomonadaceae bacterium
AGAGCCGGGCAGCTATCGTAGGCTCGGCAGACCCACAGATAGAGTTCGATGAGTTGGTGTTCCACAAACTCAATTCTACAACTCCCTGCGGGTCTGCTTTTCTACTCTTGATTCGCATTACTGACTACTGTCTACTTTTAAACTACCAACGAATTTCCGGGCTGGCGCGGATTGAAGCGGACGGTGACGCGGGCGCCGGGGAAGTAGTCGCCGGAGCGCAGGCGCTGGTCTGTGTCGAGCAGTTGGGACGATTCGTATTCGACGCCGTTGAGTTCGTAGTTATAGAAGACGTGCGTGATGGCGCCGGCCTCGTCGGTAATCACGTCGAAGATGGAGCCCTCGGTGATGCGGCCGGTGCGGAGCAGCGTCCGGCGACGCTCGGCCTCGTCGTCCGTCTTCCTGCGCTTGAAGATGTTGAGGATGCCCATAAGCCTTGTAAGGTTGAAGCGTGGGGTCAGTTCACGCGCGCGCGAATCGGGGTCGGCGTGGCGGCCACGGCCTTGATGAAAGAGGCCGCCGGCGCCTCTTCGTGGATGCGGCCGTCGCGCAGGTGCAAATCGTCAACGGTGCCAAGCAGGCCGTCGCGCCCCGGGAGCGTCAGCCCGTAGTTGGTGAGCGCGATGCCTGCGTCGGTCGTGTCGGCGGCGCTCGCGGGCATCGTGCCCGCCCGTCGGCGTCCGCCGCGCGCCTTCGCCGTGCGTCCCGTGGAGAGCGAGGCGAGGTCTGTCTCAGGCTTGTACTCACCCGGCGCGATGACCGTGAGCAGACGCGCGATTGAGCCGTCAGAGTCTTCGAGCCGGCGCAGGTCTGTGAGCGCGGCCGGGTATGTGCCGAAGCGCTTGCGATAGCGCGCCAGCGCGAGGTCTGTCTCGTAGAGCACGGCGTTCTCGGCTGCGCGCCGTCCCAACTCTCGCATGTGCAGACGCTCGGGGACGGTGACGCCGATGAGCGTTGCGAGCGCGAGCGCGACCACGGCGGTCGTGATGAGCCCGAAGCGCGCGTGCCTGTGCCCGACGAAGCGCGAAGGCTCGCGCCGCATGCGCGCGTAGAGCCAAGCGCAGAGACCCGTGAGCACGAAGCCCGCCGGGAGCGCCGTCCACTTCAGGCGCCAAGCGGCGGTCTCGGCCGCGCGCAGTAGCGTCTTCGCGTCGAACACAAACTCCTCGAACTGAAAGAGCGACCCGACCATGGCGCCCACGGCCGCCACCAGCAGCAAGAGCCCCGCCGCGCAGACCGCGAGCGCGTGCCCGTAAGAGGGCAGCACGCGCTCGGGCTCCGCCAGCGGCGGCCCCACGCGCTGCGCACCGCACGACGCGCAAGCCTCTTCGGGCTCGCCCTCAAGACCATTGCCGCAGCATGGACACATGTTCAAGGCGCTCACTCCGTTCGCGAGTGATAAGTGATGAGGGATAAGTGATAAGAAAGAAGGACGGGCCTTGTCTTCTCTTATCACTTATCACTCATCACTTATCACTTCAGAGATCATTCCCCCTTGGTCAGCGCGGGGCGCGGGTCGTGGCGCCGCGCACGCTTGGGTCGGCCCGCGTCGGTGTTGGATGCGCCCGCGCCCTTCGCGGGTGCGCTGCTAGGTGCGGCATCCGTTTCGGTGGTCGCGGCCGTGTCGAGCCCCTGCGCTATGCCGTACTCGGCCGGCTCGGCCAAGAGGCTCAACTCCTTCCACGTGTGATAGACCCTGTAGGCGAAAGTCCAGAACGAGCCGACGCACAGAATCCAGAGCACGGCCGGCATGCGGTTGGCGAAGAGACTTTCGGAGCCGGGATGCGTCGAGAGCGCGCCGATGATAAGCAGCACCACGCGCTCGGGTCTACGCAGAAAGCCCACGTCGCACTTCGGGATGAGGCTCTCGGCGCGCGCGCTCGCGTAGCTGACGAGCACGGAGCCGACCAGCGCGAGCCCCGCGAGCAGGACGTTCAAGGTCGAGTGTAGTTCTGTGTCGCGCGCGTAGAAGGTCATCAGGCCGACGAAGGCGGCCATGTCCGAGACGCGGTCGAGCGTGGAGTCGAGGAAGCCGCCGAAGCGCGTGACCTGCCCCGTGCGGCGCGCCACCTGCCCGTCGAGCATGTCGAAGAGGTTGGCGATGATGAGGATGACGCCGGCCCAGAAGAAGTGGCCGAGCCCAAAGAGGACGCCCGAGAGGACGTTGATCGAGACGCCGATCACCGTCAGCACGTTCGGATTGATGCGGCGGCGCGCGAGTCCACGCACCATCGCCCCGATAATCCGGCTCGCGCCGCGCCCGATGCTCGCCCCGAACAACTTTGTACCGGCCCCTCTTACCGCGCGTTAATCTTTAAGCAGACGCGCGAGCGACGCACGCCTCGAATGAATGACGATTCATCATAGGAACGCGCCGGAACGCTTGTCAAGGAAGTGGTCAGGCGAGCGCGCCGCTTCGCCGGAGACGTTGACCGTTAACCCGGAGGAAATAGTTGTTGGTGCCGCGGGGCCGGTCGGCTATAATCCGCCGCTCAAGCAGTCCGCCGCCGTGCTCTCTGAACATCGAGTAGCGCACGTCCCACCGAACACGGGCAGGACTTCCAACAGCCGCTCCACAAAGTCCGCCGCCCGGGGCCTCAAACAAGTCTGCCCCAAGACGAAGGAGGAATAATGTCCACGCTCACCGACGAGATGTTACGCCAGATAATGCCCAACTGCCCGAAGGCCCGGCGCGCTCAATGCCTGCCGCGCCTGATCGCGGCGATGGTCGAGTTCGACATAACCAACTACCTGCGCGCGTCCGCCTTTCTGGCGACGATTGCGCTCGAATCGGGCGAGCTGAAGTATTTCGAGGAGATTGCTTCGGGCGCCGCTTACGAGGGGCGGCGCGACCTCGGGAACGTGATTCGCGGAGACGGCCGGAAGTACAAAGGCCGCGGCGTGATTCAGATCACGGGGCGCACGAACTCCGAGGCGTGCCTGAAGTTCCTGCGCCTGCCCGCGGGCCAGCCCGAGCTGCTGGCCGACTTAGACAACGCCTTCCGCAGCGCCGGCTGGTTCTGGTCGCCGTTCCGGCACCTGAACGAGCTGGCCGACCAGCGCAAGTTCCTCGCCATCCAGATCAGGGTCAACGGCCGGAACCGGAAGACGGGGCTGCCGAACCACTGGGAGATACGCCGCGCTTACTACGAGCGCGCCCTGCGTGTGCTGCCGGAGGATTTGGCGCTGACCGATGATCAACTCGCGGCGCCCCCGCCGCCGGAAGAGCCGACCTTTGACGACAGCGACAGCGACGTGGTGGACGCCCTCCCCGCGTCGAGCGCAGCGGCCGACGACGGCGGCCCCGACGACGGCATGAACGCCGCCGCCGCGGGCGGCGCGCTGGTGGCCGGCGGCGCGGTGCTCGACCTCGCACCCGTCGAGGGCGGAGGGGTGACAGACCCGCCGGTGCCCGTCGAGGCCGCCATGCCGGCCAAGGAGCGCTCGACGAAGTCGCTCGTCTCGACGCTCACGGCCGGCCTCGGCTCCATCGGCCTGACCATCGGCACGCTCGCCACGAAGGGCGCGCTATGGGTGAAGGAGAACCCCGAGCTGATCGTCCTCTTCGCGCTCGCCATCGTGGCTATCGTCGCCTGCTATCTGCTCTACCACTACCGGCAGACGAAGCTCGACCTTGCCGACCGGCAGCACGCCAAGGAGATCACGCTGGAGACGATGCGCATCCGCTCCGACCCGCGGCTCATCAACGTGCAGGTCGTGCCGCGCGCAGTCCCGCCCGATCCCGGAAGAGGCTGAGCCCTTCCCACCAACGACACACGCGAGCGCCGCGCGGGCGGCGAGAGGATGTTCGAGCGTCCT
>JBJMGQ010000580.1:0-14165 GCA_045807845.1 Pyrinomonadaceae bacterium
CTTGCTCTTCAACGCGCCGCTCCTCTACTATTTCGCCCTGTACTATTGGCGTTAGCCTGTAATCCGCCAGTTTCAGCCGAACGCGCCGAATTTACCTTCAACGAGAGAAGAAAGGCGGTGTGAGATGACAGGCGAAGAGATGGAGCGGGCGATAGATTATCTTCTGAAGAGTCAGGCCAACCTAGAAGCGCGCATTGAACAGGTCAACGAGAATTTGGGCGCGAGGATCGCGGAGACTAACCGACAGCTCGCGGAGACTAACGGGCAGCTCAACGAAATGGGTAAGCTGCTAGGCGAGTACACGCAGATGCAGACGACGCTCGTGCAAGTCGTCACTCGCACATTCACTGCTCAGGCCGACTTTAACAGCCGCACAGACGCGAAGCTGAACGTGCTCATCGATACGGTGAATAGGATGCTGAGCGGCGGTCAGGGCAACAATCCTTAAACACCTCGCGCGTGGCGGATGTGGCAGAGATTTCGCTGCTTGATGTACATGAACACACAGGGCATAGCGATACTTGGCTCGACCGGCTCAATCGGGTGCAACACGATGAGCGTGGTCGAGTCTTTTCGTGATGAGCGCTTCCGCGTCGTGGCGCTCGCGGCGGGGCGCAACGTCGAGCGGTTGGCCGCGCAGGTCGAGCGGCACGGGCCGGAGTTGGTCGCCGTCGAGAACGAGGAGTGCGCGGAGCGCTTGCGGGAAGAACTCGGCCGGCGCGGCGCCCGTGTTCCGCGGCTCGCGGTGGGCGAGGCGGGTATGGTCGAGGTGGCGACGCACGGTGCGGCGCGGACGGTGGTGAGCGCGACCGTCGGCGCGGTCGGCTTCGTCCCAACCTTGCGCGCGCTCGAAGCGGGCAAGCGCGTGGCGCTGGCGAACAAGGAGACGCTCGTCATCGCGGGCGAGTTGATGACGCGCGCGGCCGACGTGTCCGGCGCGGAGATTCTGCCGGTCGATTCAGAGCACAACGCGCTTCATCAATGTCTGCGCGGCGAGCGGCGCGAGGAGGTGCGGCGCCTGATTTTGACGGCGTCGGGCGGGCCTTTCCGTGAGAAGAGTCTGAGCGCGATGAACGGCGCGACGGTCGAGGAGGCGATGCGCCACCCGACTTGGAACATGGGTGCGAAGATCACCATCGACTGCGCCACGTTGATGAACAAGGGGCTTGAAGTCATCGAGGCGCGCTGGCTCTTCGGCTTCGACGCCGACCAGATAGATGTCGTCGTCCACCCGGAGTCGGTCGTCCACTCGTTGATCGAGTTGGTGGACGGCTCTTGTATCGCGCAGCTCGGCGTAACGGACATGCGCCACGCCATCCAGTACGCGCTCACGTATCCGGAGCGCCATCCGTCGGCGGCGCTGCCCTCGCTCGACCTGACGAAGCTCGGAACGCTGCGCTTCGAGGCGCCCGACGAGGGGCGCTTCCCGTGCCTGCGCTTGGCCTACCGCGCACTGCGCGCGGGCGGCACGCTCCCGGCGGCGATGAATGCCGCGAACGAGGAGGCGGTCAAATCGTTCCTCGGCGGCCACATCCGACTCACGGACATCGCGCGCGTCATCGAGCGCGTGATGGATGCGCACGAGACGCGCGCGGTGTCGAGCCTCGACGTGGTGCTCGAAGTAGACAGACAGGCGCGCGCCGCCGCCGATGTTGAGATTGCGCGTTTGAACGAGGATACAAAGGCGGTGGCTTAAGAGTTTGATTGTTTGACGGTTGCGTGCGGGGCACGTAAACTTTTTCGGTACAACCGGGCGGGGAGGCTCCGCCTCTAATTTTTTTGCGGGCTCGGCTCAAAACTGAAGAGACTTAAATAAAATGCTCGGTTACCTTGCTTTCATCTTCATTCTCGGCTCCGCAGTCATCCTGCACGAGTTCGGCCACTTCATCGTCGCGAAGATGCTCGGCATCCGCGTCGAGACCTTCTCGGTCGGCTTCGGCGCGCGCCTCTGGGGGCGCAGGTGGGGGACGACCGATTACCGCCTCTCGCTCATCCCTCTGGGCGGCTACGTCAAGCTCGGCGGCGACGACTCGAACGCGGGGCTGGAAGAGGGCGGCGCGGAGGAGATTCCCGACAAGGAGCGCTTCGACCTGCGCCCGCGCTGGCAGAAGTTTCTGGTCGGCATAGCCGGGCCGGTGATGAACGTCCTAACGGCGCTGGCGATTCCGTTTGCGAGCGCGATGATCGTGGGCGTGCCTGCGCTGACGCCCGTCGTCAGTCAGGTCGAGCAGGGCGGCGCGGCCGAAGCGGCTGGTCTTAAACCGGGCGACCGCATCATCGCCTTCGACGGCGAGAGCGAGCCGACGTGGCGCTGGATGAACGTCGCCGCGACGGTGAAGCGGACGCAGCAGCTCCCGATGGTCGTTGACCGCAACGGCGAGCGCATGACGCTCTCCATCAGCCCGAAGGTCGTGCAGGAGGAAGGGCACGAGATAGGCGACCTCGGTTTCCAGCCTGACCTCGGCGTGCAGCCGGTCGTCGTTGACCGCACGATTCCGGGCTCGCCCGCAGAGGAGACAGGGCTCAAGCAGGGCGACCGCGTCATCACGCTCGACGGCGAGCCGGCGCGGAACACGAGCCAGATTCGCGAGTACATCGGCAAGCATCCGGGGCAGCTCCGCTTCACGGTCGAGCGCGGCGGCGAGCGCGTTGAGCTGACCGCGCCCGAGCGGCGCATGGAGGGCGGTAAGACGCTCGGCCTCTACTTCCAGCAGCCGCCGCTCGAAACCGTCGGCCCCATCGAGGCGCTCTCGGTCGCCGCCAACACCAACCTTGAAATCCTGCGGCTGACCGGCATGGCTTTGGGTCAGGTCTTCTCGGGCAAGCTCCCCGTCGGCGAGGCCGTGGGCGGCCCCATCGCTATCGCGGCGGCCTCCTACGAAGCGGCGACCAACTACGGCTGGGACGGCGTCTTCAACATGCTCGGCTTCCTGAGCCTCAACCTCGGCATCTTCAACCTGCTCCCCATCCCCGTGCTCGACGGCGGCATGCTCTTCATGCTCTTGGTCGAGGGCGCGTTGGCCGTCTTCGGGATGAAGATTTCCTTGCGCGTGCGCGAGCGCATCCAGCAGGTCGGCTTCGTCTTCCTGCTCCTCCTGATGGGCTTCGTCATCATCAACGACGTGACCAAATTCGCCCCCGGCCTCTTCCGCTCCAAAGAGAAGCCGGCGGCAACGCAGCAGAAATGAGAAGAGAGTGATAAGAGATACAAAGCCCTTGCTTCTTTCTTATCACTCATCACTTATCACCCTTCTCCGAACTTGCACGCAGTAGTTTCGTAAGATTAGGCATGAGACAGACGAGACAGGTCAGGGTTAAAGACGTATTGATTGGCGGCGGGGCTCCGGTCGCCGTCCAGTCGATGACGAAGACGGACACGGCCGACGTAGAGGGCACCGTCGCGCAGATTGAAGAGATGATGCGGGCGGGCTGCGAGATCGTCCGCGTCGCCGTCCCGAACAACGAGGCCGCCGTCGCGCTCAAGGAGATTCGCCGCCGCGTCCCCGAAGTGCCGCTCGTCGCCGACATACACTTCCACTACCGGCTTGCGCTGTTGGCGCTCGAAGCGGGCATCGACAAGCTCCGGCTCAACCCCGGCAACATCGGCTCCATCGAGCGCGTGCGCGAGGTGGTGAACGCGACCAAGGCGCGCGGCATCCCGATCCGCATCGGCGTCAACGGCGGCTCGCTCGAAAAAGATTTACTGAAGAAGTACGGCACGGCCACGCCCGAGGCGATGGTCGAATCCGCCTTGCGCCACATACACATCCTCGAAGACCTCGACTTTCAAGACATCGTCGTCTCACTCAAAGCCTCTGACGTGCGCCGCACGGTCGCCGCTTACCGTCTGCTCTCGGAGCGGGTTGACTATCCGCTTCATCTCGGCGTGACCGAGGCGGGCACGCCCTTCGGCGGCACCATCAAGTCCTCCATCGGTCTCGGCATCCTTCTGCACGAAGGCATCGGCGACACCATCCGCGTAAGTTTAGCCGCCGAGCCTTGGGAGGAGGTGCGCGTCGCTTGGGAGATTCTGAAGTCGCTTGAGCTGCGCAAGCGCGGCGTGACGGTCGTTGCCTGCCCGACGTGCGGGCGCCTCGACGTGGAGAACTTCGTCGAGATAGTCACGGAGATTGAGCGACGGCTCGCACACATCGAGGAGCCGCTTCATCTCTCCATCATGGGCTGTGAAGTCAACGGCCCCGGCGAAGCGCATGACTCGCAGCTCGGCGTTACCTTTGGCAAGGGCGTCGGCATGATCTTCAAAGACGGCCGCCCGATGCGTAAAGTCTCCGGCGCCAACATCGTCGAGGCGTTCGTCGCCGAGGCCGAGAAGCTCGTGAAGGAAGGCGCTTCGTCGAAGGCGGAAGTTTTACCGGAGCTAGTGCAGATTACGTAGGGAGCCGACTTCAACGTTAAAGTTCAGAGAGAGGCGGGGCGAAAGTCCTGCCTCTCTCTTTTTAGTCGGCGGACATCGAGAGGAAGAGGGCATCGGTGGCGGCGCGGCGGTTGACGTTGACGGCGAGCCGGCCGCGGAGTTCTTCGATGCGCGTGAGCCAGCCGGCGGCGCGCGCGGGGCGGACGCCTTCGGCCAGACGCGCGAGCCGTTCGCGCAAGTCCTGATTGACCAGCGTCCCTTTGCCTCCGAGCGCGAGCAGCCAGAGGTCGCGCACCAGTATCTCAAGTGCGTCGAGCCGCGGCTCGTACTCGTCCTTGTTCTTCGCATCACCCATCTCCTCGGCCGCGCGCAGCAGACGCACGCGGTCGCCGCCGCCGGAGACGAGCGCTTCGACGACGCCGAACATCGCGTCGCGGCGCGCGCGGTAGGTGTCGAGGTTCAGCCCGAGCGCAATGCCGGGTCGTCCCGATGCGAGCTGCGCGGCGAGCCGCGCCTCCTCGCCCGCGCGTTTGCCGTTCTTGACAAGGAAGCTCTCAAGCTCGTCGGCCGCGAGCGGTGCGAAGCGCACGGTCTGGCAACGCGAGCGGATGGTGGGGAGCAGGCTCGAAGGGCGCGAGGTGATGAGGATGATGTGCGTGGTCGGCGAAGCCTCTTCGAGCGTCTTGAGCAGCGCGTTCGAGGCCGACTCGTTCAGGCTCTCCGCGTGCTCGACAAGGAAGAATCGCGCCGCGCCTTCGACCGGGCGGAAGTTGCTCTCGCGCTCAAGGTCGCGCACGGCATCGACCAGAATGTTTCTGTTGTAAGGGCGCACGAGCCCAACGTCTCTGTGCTCGCTCCAAATAATCTTCTTGTGCTCTTCGCGCTCGTCGGCCGCCGGGTATTGAAACTTAACGATGCGGAGACAGGCCGGGCACACGCCGCAGCCCTCGACGCCGCGCCTGTCCCGGCAGTTGAGCGCGCGCGCCAGCTCCAGCGCGAACGACTTCTTGCCCAACCCCTCCTCGCCCGCGAACAGCAGCGCCCCCGGCACGCGCCCCTGCCGCAGCATCCTCCGCAAAATCTCCTTCGCGCGCTCGTTCCCGATGAATGAGTCGAACATGGAAATCAGTAGGCAGTAGGCAGAGGGCAGTAGGCAGTCGCTCCGCGTTGAGTATGTTGCTAAATTAATTCAAAGTTGCCGACTGCTGCGTCTTCAACTGCCTACTGCCCTCTGCCTACTGCCTACTCTCCAAAAACGGCATGACGATGCGCATGACTTGCGCCTGTGTCTCTTGGACGGAGCCGGCGGCGTCGATGACGCGGACGCGTTCGGGCTCGGCATTGGCGATGCGCTGGTAGGCGTCGCGGACGCGCGTGTGGAAGGCGGCGTCTTCGGCGTCGAGGCGGTCGCGCTGGTGCCCCTTGTCCGAGCGTCGATGGGCGCGGCGCTGGCTCTCGTCTACGGGGAGGTCGAAGATGAGCGTCAGGTCGGGCATCAGTCCGCCCGTGGCGAGCGCGACCAGCTCCACGACTATCTCGTCGGGAAAGCCGCGACCCGCCCCTTGGTAAGCGACGGTCGCGTCGGCGTAGCGGTCGGAGAGAACGACGTGGCCGGATTCGAGCGCAGGGCGGACGAGCGTACGGACGTGCTGAGCGCGGTCGGCGGCGTAGAGCAGGAGTTCGGCGAGCGGGTCAACCTGCTCCTCTGTGTCGAGCACGAGTTGCCGGATGCGCGTGCCGAGCGCCGTGCCGCCGGGTTCGCGCGTGGCGATGACCTCACGGCCGCGCAGGCGCAGTTCGCTTGCGAGCATGCGCAACTGCGTCGATTTGCCGCACCCGTCGATGCCCTCGAAGGTGATAAAAGCTGGAACCAAGACTTTTTAAATTCTCCGTGACGTGGGGCCGCGTGGGGCGGCGAGGTCAGCCGTCAGAGCGGCCCGCCGCTTCGCCGCTCACGTCGGAAGCGTGGTCGGACTGGTGCGGGGGGCGGTGCTCGCCCGTCGGGCGGCGCGCGTGCTGTATGGTCGAGATGGCGTGCTTGAAAATGAGCTGCTCCTGTGACGCCGATTCGAGCAGCACCGAATACTTGTCGAAGCTACGGATACGTCCCGAGAGCTTCGCGCCGTTCATCAGGTAGATCGTGACGGTCTCCTTCTCGCGGCGCACAGTGTTCAGGAATGCGTCCTGTATATTCTGGGGAGTTGATTTTGTGTCCACAGACGGCCCCCGCTTGAAATTGAGTGGTACCTAGGTTTGAACAGAGTACACCCTACATCTTCAAAGTTCAAAGTTTAACTTCAAACTTGACAGAAATACAGAACTTTCGCCGTCGCTCCCGCCTTCAGAGGCCGAGCCTGCGCGCGACCGACGCCTGCACGGCCGGGTCTTCGCCGAAGCCTTCGACCCACTCGACGCCCGCCTCGCGCCGAAACCAGGTGAGCTGGCGCTTGGCGTAGTGGCGCACGTCGAGCTTCGTCTGTTCGATGGCGCTTGCAAGCGTGCGCTCGCCCCGCAGGTACTCGACGACGCGGCGGTAGCCGTGCGCGCCGAGTGCGCTCGTGCCCGGAGGCACGCCGCGCTTGAGAAGCTCGCGCACCTCTTCGACGAGGCCGGCGCGGAAGTGCGCCTCGGCGCGCAGGTCGATGCGTTGGTAGAGCTGCGCACGCGGCGGGTCGAGGACGAAGACGCGCAGGCGCGCGGCCTGCGGCGGCGGGGCGGCACGCCCTTTCATGCGCGCCGAGAGCCTCTCGCCGGTTTGCAGGCGGAGTTCGAGCGCGCGCTGGACACGCGACCAGTCGCGGGGCGCGAGGCGTGCGGCTCGTTCAGGGTCAAGCCTTCGTAAGAGTCTGTGCAGGTGTTCGGGGCCGCGGCGTTCGCGCAAGCGCAGGAGGCGTCGGCGCAGTCTCGCGTCCGTGGGCGGTGCCTCGAAGAAGGGCTCGCGCAGCGCGCGCAGGTAGAAGCCCGTGCCGCCGACGAGGAGCGCCGTGCGACTGCGCGCCTCTATCTCGTCAATCTTGGCGAGCGCGTCGCGCGCCCAGTCGGCGGCGGTGTAGGTGCGCTCGGGCGGGACGAAGTCGATGAGGTGATGCGGGACGCCGCGCCGCTCGTCGAGAGGGACTTTGGCCGTGGCAATGTCAATCTCTCTGTAGACCTGCACGGAGTCGCAGTTGATGATCTCGCCGCCCATGCGGAGCGCGAGCGCGATGCCGAGGTCGCTCTTGCCCGAAGCGGTCGGGCCGACGACGGCGACGATGGGTCTCTCGGTCTTGAGTTCTGCGCTCAAAGGGAAGGGGAGCAGAGGCGGAAGACGAGCACGAGCCAGATGACCAGCAGCAGCGCCAGCGCGCCGACGAGTTGTGCGCGGGAGAGTCTCATCGCTTGGTCAGTTAATACAGCTTCGTCAAGCCGACGCCCGTGTAGAAGTGCTTCAGAATCTTCTCGTACGAAAACCCCGCGCGCGCGAGCCCGTAGGCGCCGACCTGACACATCCCGACGCCGTGCCCCCAGCCGCGCCCCGTGAAGGTGAACTTCGAGACACGACCGCTTTCGTCAAACGTGCGGTCGATGACGAAGAGTTGTTCGCGCAAGCCCAGCGCCGAACGGATGCGACCACCACGGATGTGCGTCGCGCCTGAAGTCCCGACGACTTCGAGGTCGAGCACACGCCCTGAGACACCTCGACTGCGCACGCGCAGATCGACGAGCGTCCCGACCTCCGGAATCGAGCGCGACAGGCGCGAGAGCACACCCGAAGGCGTCAGCGTCTCCGTCCAGTGCGCGTACTTCGAGACGTGGTCGGACGCGGCGCCGCTCTCGGCGGGTCGGACTTCGAGGTAGTCGATTTCACCCTGTGCGGCCGTGTGATAGACGACCGCCTCGCCGCCGACAATCTGAATCTCACGCACGGCAAAGAGCGCTTCGCCGAAGGCGCGGAAGAGGTAGGCGTCCGTCGCCGTCGTCACGCTCAGGTCTTTACCTGAAGCAGGGCGCAGCGCGAGCGCACCGTTCGTGCCGGCGCGCGCCGACGCTCTCTGTAGACGCAGGAGGCCGCGCGCCTCCAACGCGTGCGCGACCGAGTGAAGAACGCGCGCACGCGTCAACAACTGGCGCGGCCGGAGCGTGCCGTCGGGGTAAAGCCCGAGATGGCCTTCGCGCAGCATCGCGGCCACGTCGGCGCGGTTCTGCTGCGGGACTTCATCGGCGTCGCGGAAGGCCAGAAGGTACTCGACATCCGCGCTGTTGAGCAGCGACGTGCCGCGGCTCTCGCCGTCGAGCGCGAGTGCGAGCGCGGTGGCAAAGCCGCCCGGGCGCGTGGCGTCCGCGCCGACCTGCGGGGCGGGCTGGCGCGCGAGTGACGCGGCGCGCGACAGAAGAGAGCGCACCTCCTCGGGCGTGACGTTCGCGGCGAGCCATTCGTCGCTCAGACGTGACGGCAGTGTGAAGCCGTGGACGGCAAGCAGCGCCGCGTCGCGCGCGCTCGTCGTGTGCTCGGCCAACTTGAGAGAAGCAGGCTCACGCGAGGTTCGCACAGAGGCGGCGGCGAAGTAGTGCGCCGCTTCGAGCGCGCACTCGCGCCCGCGGAGGTAGGCCACGGGCGCGCCGCCGAAGATGTTCTCGCCGTCCTCTGTGCGGCCGCCGCAGGTCGAGGTGTAGAGGGCGTTGATGGGTGCGCCCTTGTAGGTCAGGATGCGGCCGCGCGTCTCCGCGACGGCGCGGTCTGTGAGCGGGTGCTCGGTCGAACGCCCGCCGTAGACCTGCGAGCGCGTGTCGGGCGTAAGATCGTAGCCTTCCGCGGAGAAGCGGCCGAGGTTGCTGACGGCGTACGTGCGTGCCGCGACGGCCTGCGCCTTCAGCGCCTCAAGCTCCGGCCAGCCGCCGGGCGAAAGCTCGTTCGGCACGACGCCGCGCACGTAGTCTTCGAGCGGGATGACGTTGACGACCGTCAGCGTCCCCTTCGTGTTCGCGAAGACTTCGAGCCGGCCGCGGTAGGGCTTCTCGTTGTAACGGACGGGGTGCAGCTCCGGGTCTTCGGGCGTAAAGACGACGGGCGCACGCAGGTCGAGCAGGGGCTTCGCGGAGCCGGGTGCATAGAGCGCTTCGCCACGCTGCGGCGCGGCGGCGCGTGAGGTGAGACGCACGCCGCTGCTCGAATCACGCTCGGTCTTCGTTCGTGTGACCGGCGCGGGAGTGCTCGGCTTCGCGGAGGCCGGTTCAAGTTTGGTTTTGTTTGATGAAGATGTTGCTGTCTGGACTCCGAAGTCATTTTCCGGTGCGGGCGGCGCCAGCGCCGGGTACGCGCGCGGCTCGATGCGAACGCGCGCGAGTTCGAGCGGGAGCGGCTGTTCGGTCGAGTCCGTGGCGTTGAGCACGCTCCCCGTCGTCGAGACGGTGACGCTGCGCGCGCCCGTCACGAGCCCGATGCGGATGACGGGCTCTTTCGTCAGATGAACAATCTCGGGCTCAATCTCGGGCGCGGTCGCGGGCTCGCTCGTCGAGGTCGTCGGCCACTCCGCCGGGGTCGCGCGGCGCGGTCTCGTCGCCGGTTGGCCGTCCTGTGCTTTGAGAATGAGCGTCGGCGAGACGAGGGCACAGGTGAGCAGTGCCGCGGTCAAAATTCTCTTGAAGGAGGAACGCATCGGGGTCTCTTGCTCACGTCAGTTGCGCCGTGATTGGAGGGGAGCGCGCGATGAGGATTCTACAACACATCGCACCCGACGAGTGAATAAACCTTAGCTCAACACGCGTCAGCCCCCTCCAACGCTTCGACGGCGAGAGTGTGAAAGCGACGCCGGACGCTGTTGATGTTGACGAAGGGGAGCGTGCGCGTGTGCGTGCGGTTGGTGAGAAGAATGAAGACGCGCTCAGTCGTTGGGTCTATCCAACAACTCGTCCCCGTGAAACCGAGATGGCCGAAGGCTTCGGGCGGCAGTCGCGGCCCGGCCGTGGACTCAGGCGTCGCCGCAAGCTGCCACGCGAAGGAGCGCGCTTCGTTGAGTCCCTCGGTCATGTTCTGTTTGAAGAGACGGCAGGTGTCAGAGTTGAGCAGACTTGTCGTGCGCGGAAGAAATTGCAAGGCCAAACGGAGCGTTTCGCGTGCGTCGGAGAAGAGACCGGCGTGGCCAGCCACGCCGCCGAGGAAGTATGCGTTGCCGTCGTGCACCTCGCCCCAGATAGTCCCGCTGCGATTAACGCCGGGGCCCGACATCTCCTTCGCCCAGATGCCGCACATCTCGCGCTCATACATGTTGCCACGCAATTCGGACGCGGCGATCTTAGCCTGAAGCGCCTGCTCGGGGTTGAAGAAGGTGCGCGCGAGTTCGAGCGGGTCGAAGATTTCGCGGCGCGCGAGGTCTGCGAGCTGCGTGTTCGTGACGCTTTCGGCGAGGAGCCCGAGCGTGATGAAGCCGAGGTCGCTGTAGACGATGCGCTCCCCCGGCGCCTGTTCGAGCGGCTGCGCGGCGATTGTCTCAAGCACGCGGCTGCGGTCACCGCCGGTTGAAACGTAGAGCGGCTGCCAAGCAGGCAGACCCGACGTGTGCGTGAGCAGTTGGCGGACGGTGACCGCGCGCTTGTCGTCAGCGCCGAACTCTGGAAGGTATTCGGCCACGGCCACGTCTAAGCCGACCGTGCCGCGCTCGACCAGTTGAGCCAGCAGCATCCCCGTCACCAGCGGCTTCGTCAACGACGCGAGGTCGAAGATCGTGTCGAGCGTGGCCGCGCGTCTCTCCGGCTCGCGCACGGCCTCGCCCAGCGCGTCCGCGAAGCGCACGTGCCCCGCTTCGGCGACGACGTAGACGGCCGAAGGGAAGTCGCCGGCCTCGATGCGCTCGGCGAGCATGCCGGAGATGGTCTTGGAAGGCGTGCTGTTGGTGACTGTCATTAAAACTGCATCTTCATGCCGGCGATGATAGGGTGCTCGTGGATGCGCGCGAGGAGGCGTTCGGCGAGCGCGAGCGCGTGGCGCCCCTCCTCGCCGGTGACGGGTGCGGGGCGACGTTCACGCGCTGCTTCGAGGAAGAGCTCTATCTCCGTGCGCAGAGGCTCAACGTCAACGATGTCGAGATTCCTGACCTGTACGCCGGGCCAAGACCCCGTCGAGCTGGGCGGCGCGAGGCTGCTGATGGAGGCGCGACGCGTGGCGTAATCGACGGCGATGTAGTCGTGCGGCTGGAAGAAGCGCATCTTGCGAATCTTCTCGGTGCCGACGCGCGAGGCGGTGATGTTGGCGACCGCGCCTGTTGCGAACTCGATGCGCGCGTTGGCGGCGTCCACGCGGTTCGTCAGCACGGGCAGCCCCACGCCGCGCACGTCCGTCACCTCGACGTTGTGGCCGACGAGCCAGAGCACGATGTCGAGGTCGTGAATCATCAGGTCGAGCACCACGTCGATGTCTAAAGAGCGCGCGGTGAACTGGCCGACGCGGTGTATCTCGAAGTAGACGGGTTGAAGCACGTGTGGCTTGAGGGCGATGAGCGCCGGGTTGAAGCGTTCGAGGTGTCCGACCATCAGAGTCGCGCCGCCGCGTGCGGCAGCCGCAATCATCCGGTCGGCCTCTTCGAGCGTGCGCGAGATGGGCTTCTCGACAAGGACGTGGACGCCCGCCTCAAGCAACGCGCAGGCAATCTCGGCATGCGACTCGGTCGGCGTGGCGAGACTCACCGCGTCCACCTCGCCGGCGAGCGTGTGCCAGTCAACCGTCCAACGCACTCCGCGCTCCTCAGCGACCGCGCGCGCAGTCTCCTCGTTAGTATCGCAGACGACGACGAACGCGGACTTACCTTCGGCGGCCAGTGCCGCATGGATGCGCGCGTGCTGTCGCCCGAGGTGGCCGACGCCGATGACGGCTGTGCGGAGAGTTTTCATAAGTAGTCAGTAGTCAGTAGACAGTAGGATAAAAGTCAGACGGGCAGTTGTCAGGTAGTGGAAGCGACAGCGCCGCTTGCCAAACCTAGTGACTACTGACTACTGTCTACTGACTACTTTTCCGGGTGACTATACTTGCAACGTTTCCTGCTTGCAAAGCGCGCATGGGTCGTGCTGTTCGTGGCGGTCTGCGCGGCCTACTTCTACGGGCTCGGGTCGGTGCCGTTGTTGGGGCCCGACGAGCCGCGGTACGCGCAGGTCGCGCGCGAGATGTTCGCGCGCGGCGACTGGGTGACGCCGATGCTCGGCGGCCATACCTGGTTCGAGAAGCCCGCGCTGTTCTACTGGTTGATGGAGGTCGCGTACGGGCTGTTCGGCGTGTCGGAGTTCGCGGCACGGTTCGGCTCCGCGCTCTCAGGCGTGCTGACGGTGCTGCTGGCGGGCTGGGCAGCGCGGCGCGCGGAGTTCGAGTCGGGCGAAGGCTTGCGGGGCTTAGGCGTCACCTGCGCGGCCGTCGTCGCTTCGACCTTGGGACTTATCATCTTCGCGCGCGCGTCGAGCTTCGACATGCTCTTGACGACGACGGTGACGGGCGCGCTCGCGTGCTTCTACTGTTCCGAGGTCGAGCGCGGCGCGGGGCGCCGGACGTGGCTCGTGGGCTTCTACGTCTTCGTCGGCGCGTCGCTGCTGGCGAAGGGGCTGGTGGGCGTCGTCATCACGAGCGCGGTGGTCGTTGTCTACTACGCCTTCCGCCGGCGTTGGCCGGGAGTGTTCAGACTTGGCGTGCCGTGGGGCGTGTTGCTTGCATTGATGGTGGCGGCGGTCTGGTACGGGCCGGTCATCGCGCGCCACGGCCGCGCGTTTGTGGATGAGTTCTTCGTGCAGCAACACTTCGCGCGCTTCGTCTCGGACAAGTATCACCACAAGCAACCGTTCTGGTTCTACCTGCCCTTGACGTTGGGGTTGGCTCTGCCGTGGACGGCCTTTCTTGTTAGCGGAATAGCGGGGGCGGCGGATACGAACGCGCGCGCAGAGGACGCGGCGAGCAAACTGCGTGTGCTGTCTATCGCGTGGCTCTTGGTGCCGGTGCTCTTCTTCTCTGCGTCGGGATCGAAGCTGCCGGGTTATGTGCTGCCAGCGCTGCCGGGTGCAGCGCTGCTGGCGGGCGACGGGCTGCACCGTTACCTGCGCGGCGTGGGCGGGCTCGCGGCGATGAGATTGACGGGCTTGCTGGCACTCCTGGTCTTCGGCGCGGGGGGCGCATTGCTCGTCTTTCACGTCGGGGAGTTCGGTGAGATGTTACGGGGGCTCTCGCCCGTCTACGTGACGGCGTTGTTGGTGCCGCCGGGGTGCGCGGGGCTGGTCGCGCTCCTCGTGCCGAGACGGAGGGAGTTGTGCGCCGTCTCGGTCGTCGGTGCGACGCTGCTGACGGTCGTGCTGGTCGTCATGAGCGGCGTGTTCGGGCGCGTGACGCAGAAGGAGACGATGGGTCGCGCTCTGGCCGAGGCCGGCGCGCAGGGCTTCGGAGCGCTGCCCGTCGTCAACCTCCACACGGTCGAGCGCACGTCCGAGTTCTACGCCGCCGGCCGTCTTGCCTATGACGCGAACGGAGAGCCCTTGAAACTGGAAGGCTCGAACCAAGTCGCCGAGTTCGCACAGAGCAAGGGCGGCGCCGCCCTCGTCATCGTCCCCCGCAACGACGAGCACCAACTCTTCGAAGACCCCGCGCTTGAGTCCAAACGCGTCGCCTTCAACGGAAGATACGCGCTCGTGTTTGTGAAGAGTAGGCAGTAAGCAGAAGGCAGAAGGCAGTAGGCAGTAGGCAGTAGCCAGTAGGCAGACGAAGCGGCGCGCTCGACCTGAAGACCGAGACGCGCCGCTTCTGTTTTCTTCTACTGTCTACTGTCTACTCTTCAACGCAATGTTC
>JBJMGQ010000581.1:0-15456 GCA_045807845.1 Pyrinomonadaceae bacterium
ATCACCCATAAACAGAGTCCGTGCTATCATCTCGCCGCGTGAGAAAGATTCTGACGGCAGCCGAGATGCGCGAAATCGACCGCCTGACCACAGAGCGGTACGCAACCCCTTCCCTTCTCCTCATGCAGGCCGCGGCCGACGCCGCCGCGCGCGAGATTGCGGCGCAGTTCTCGCACGACCTGCGGCGCAAGTCAGTTCTCATCCTCTGCGGGCGCGGCAACAACGGCGGCGACGGCGCGGCGCTCGCGCGCAGCCTCTGCAACGCGGGCGCGAAGGTGACCGTCCTCCTGTTCGGCCGCGTGGAAGAGACGAAAGGCGACGCCCGCACGAATTTCGAGATCGCCCGCCAACTCAACGGCTTCGTTGACGGCGCTCGCGAGCTTATCTATCCGTTACAGTTCTTCGAGGGTGAGGAGGAGGCCGTCTGGGAAGACACCCAGTCGGCATTTACTCATAATAAAGATGTCATCGTTGATGCGCTCTTGGGCACAGGGCTGTCGCGCCCGCTCGAAGGCATCTATGCGAAAGTCGTCGAGTACCTCGAACGACTCCGCAGGAGGCGCGAAAAGGCCCCCGCCTGCTGGCGACACCTCTTCGTCTCGCTCGACATCCCCTCGGGGCTCGACGCCGACTCGAACGAGCCGATTGGGCCGGCGGTGCGTGCCGACCTGACCATCACCTTCACCGCCCCGAAGCCCGCGAACGTCCTCCCGCCGGCCGCACACTTCAACGGAAGACTCGTCGTCGCCGACATCGGCTCGCCGCCCGCGCTCGTCGAGGCGGCGCCTTCGAGACTCTTCCTCGCTGAGGCTTCCGACGCGCGCGCGTGGCTCGAAGCGACGCGCTACACGCCCGACTCTTACAAGAACACGCACGGTCACGCCTTCGTCGTCGCGGGCTCGCGCGGGATGACGGGCGCGGCCGTGCTCTGCGCCGACGCGTCGATGGCGGCGGGCGCGGGGCTCGTCACACTGGCCGCGCCCGAGTCTGCGCTGTCGGCAATCGCGCCGCGCCTGATGCCGGAGGTGATGACGACCCCGTTGCAGGAGACAGAGGCGGGAAGCGTCAGCGCCGAAGGCTACGCGCAGTTCGAGCGACTGTCAGAGCGAGCGTCGGTCGTCGCGGTCGGCTGCGGGCTCACACACCAAGACGAGTCCACGCGCCGCTTCGTGCGCGAAGCGTTCGAGCATCGCCGCACTCCTCTCGTCATCGACGCGGACGGCCTCAACGCGCTCTCGCCATGGCCCGAAGAGTTGAAGGGCACGAGCGAGGCACCCGTCGTCCTGACGCCGCACGTGGGCGAGATGCTCCGCCTGCTCGGCGCGACTGAAGCCTCTGCGCTCGACGAGCGCGTGCGGGTCATCGCGGAGTTCGCGACAGCGCAGAGCCTCTTCGTCGTCCTCAAGGGCACGCGCACGCTCGTCGCCGCGCCGGACGGCCGCGTCTTCATCAACCCGACGGGCAACGCTGGGCTCGGCACGGCGGGCTCGGGCGACACGCTCGCGGGCGTCATCACGGGCTTTCTCGCGCAGGAGTTCGCAGCGAGCGGGAGAGAGCACGACGCGCTCGCGGCCGTGCGCGCGGCCGTCTACGTCGCGGGGCTCGCGGGCGACCTCGCGGCGCGCGAGTTGGGGATGAGGACGATGGTCGCGTCCGACGTGAGAAAGTATTTGAGCGCAGCCGTGCGCGCGCTCGACCCGGAAGGAGAGACGCCTTGAACGACGACGCCTCCGTGCAGACGGGCACGTCCACTTCGCATAGTCCGGAAGAGACTTTCGACGCCGGCCGTCGTGTCGGCGAATGCCTCTCGGGCGGTGAGGTGCTGCTGCTGAGCGGCACGCTCGGCGCGGGCAAGACGGTCTTCACCAAGGGGCTCGCCGCCGGGCTCGGCCTCGACCCGGCCGAGGTCGCAAGCCCCTCCTTCACGCTCGTCAACCGCCACGGCGAGGGACGCCTCGTCCTCTATCACCTCGACCTCTACCGGCTCGCCGAAGGTCACAGTGCCGCGCACGCCGTCGAGTTGGAAGAACTACTTGCCGACGAGCGCGCCGTCATTGTCATCGAATGGGCCGAGCGCATGGGGCGCTATCGTCTGCCGCAGACCACTTGGCGCGTCCACATCGACGGCGACGGCGAAGACCCGCGCCGCATCCGTATCACACACGCCGCGGACTCCGAGAGCTAAAGAGTCTGCGTCCGCTGTGTTAAATTAGCGTGGCGAAGACATTCAATCTAAGCGACACAGAACGGACTTACAGCAAGGAGAAACGAACATGCCTTATTCAGAAATTCTCATCAAGCCGATGCGCGAAGACCTGACGCGCATCGGAGTCGAAGAGACGCGTACGCCCGAACAGGTTGAGGAAGCAATCAAGAACGCGAAGGGCACGCTGCTCGTCGTCGTCAACTCGGTCTGCGGTTGCGCCGCCGGCAAGGCGCGTCCCGGCATCGCGATGGCGCTGCAAAACGACGCGCGCCCCGACCGCGCCATCACCGTCTTTGCCGGTGCCGACATCGAGGCCACGGCCACGGCGCGCCAACACTTCGCGCCCTACCCGCCCTCCTCGCCCCAGATCGGGCTCTTCAAAGACGGCCAACTCGTCTTCATGCTCGAACGCCACCAGATCGAGAACCGCTTCGCCGAGCAGATCGCGCAAGAGCTGACCCAAGCCTTCGAACGCTTCTGCGCCCCGGCCGGCGCGGCCACGGCGTGAATCGAACGATAAAGTAGGAACGCTGAGCGATGAGCTGAAGCCAAGAGGCTTTTAGTTCATCGTTCAGCGTTCCTACTTCCTACTTCCCCCACATGTCTCTTACACTCGACACGCCCGTCCTGCATCTGGCGGAGCAAGGCATCGCGCGTCTGGGCGTGCAGATGTCGCGGCGGCTGGCGCTGGCCTTAGCGCACGTCGCGGGCAAAGCGGACGCGGGCGAGGTCACGGTCGAAGACCTGCTTAACTACCTGCCGATGCGCTATGAGGATCGCTCGAACATGGCGCGCATCAGTGACCTCACCGACGGCGTCGAAGCCTCTTTAGACTTGTACGTGCGCGTGGCGGGCGGCTTTCAGGTTGGGAAGAACCGCGGGCCGAAGGCGCCGCCGCTCTACATCTTCGAGGTGACGGCGAGCGACCCCGAGCGCACGGGCAAGCCGGTCGTCGTCAAGTGGTTCGTCTCCGGCCGGCAGGCCGGGCGCATCGTCGCGTATCACAAACAGCGCTTCCAGCGCGGCGCGCGCTTCATCGCCTTCGGCAAGTGGGAGTGGGAGGCGCGCAGCAACACGTACGCCTTGATGCTCGCCAAGCCCGACGAGTTGGAGATGCTGCCCGGCACATACGCCCAGCCAGAGAACGCCCTCATCCGTCTCGCCGAACAGGCTCAGGGAGATTCCGGCAGCGCCCCTCTCGTCAAGACCGAAGCCGCCGAAGCCGCCGACGTTGATGAAGACAACGCTGATGAGAACGTTGACGAGGTGACCGACCCCGCGCTCGCCGCGATACACGTCGGCCGCCGCGTGCCCGTCTACCGCAAGCTCGGCGAGTTTCGCACCAAGCGCCTGCGCGAGATCGTCCACGCCGTCCTCGCACGTCTCGACGACGCGGCCTTCGCAGAGACTCTGCCCGCCGAACTCATCGCGCGCCAGCGCCTCGCCTCACGCGCCGATGCCACGCGCCGCATCCACTTCCCTTCCGACGACGCACCGCTCGCCGAGTACGAGCGCGCGCGCAGCCCCGCGCACCTGCGTCTCATCTTCGAAGAGTTCTTCTGGGTCGCGCTCGCCATCGGCCTGCGCCGCGACGAGCGCGTCAAAGAGCCCAAGGGCGCGCTCATCGAAGTCACGCCGCACGTCCGCGAGCGCATCATGGAAGTGCTCCCCTTCACGCTCACGGGCGCACAGGAGCGCGCCGTCTCGCGCATCCTCGAAGACATGCAGTCGGACGTGCCGATGAACCGTTTGCTGCAAGGCGACGTGGGCAGCGGCAAGACGGCCGTCGCGCTGCTCGCCATGCTCGCCGCGATGGAGAACGGCTATCAGGCCGCGCTCATGGCGCCGACCGAAATCCTCGCCGAGCAGCACGCGCGCAACGTCAAGCGCATGCTCGCCGAGACACACCACCGCGTCGAGCTGCTCACCGGCTCTTTGAAGGCGGCCGAGAAACGGCGTCTTCAGAAAGACCTCGCCGCCGGAGAGATTCACGCCGCCATCGGCACGCACGCGCTCATTCAGGAGGCCGTCGAGTTCAGCAAGCTCGGCCTCGTCGTCATCGACGAGCAGCACCGCTTCGGCGTCCTTCAACGCGCGGCCTTGCGCGAGCGCGGCTTCAATCCCGACGTGCTCGTGATGACGGCCACGCCCATTCCGCGCTCGCTCGCCATGACCGTCTACGGCGACCTCGACGTGTCCGTGATTGACGAGCTGCCCCCGGGACGCACGCCCATCAAGACGGTCGTCGTCGGTGAGGAGAAGCGCGCCGGTGTCTACAAAGGCATCGAGCGCGAGGTGCGCGCCGGTCGTCAGGCGTACATCGTCTATCCTTTGGTCGAAGAGTCGGAGAAGATGGACTTGAAGGACGCGACGCGCATGTTCGAGCACCTGCGCGACCGCGTCTTCCCACACTTCCAGATCGGGCTCGTTCACGGCAAGATGAAGCCCGCCGAGAAGGAGGAGGTCATGCGCCTCTTCGTCCGCGGCGAGACGCAGGTGCTCGTCGCGACGACCGTCGTCGAGGTCGGCGTGGACGTGCCGAACGCCTCCGTCATGGTCGTCGAGCATGCGGAGCGCTTCGGCCTCTCCCAACTTCACCAGCTCCGGGGCCGCGTCGGCCGCGGAGCCGAGCAGAGCTACTGCGTGCTGCTGGTCTCCGACCGGCAGACCTCGGTCGCGCAACAGCGCCTCGGCATTATGGAAGAGACTTCGGACGGCTTCCGCATCGCCGAAAAAGATTTAGAGATACGCGGCCCCGGCGAGGTCATGGGCACGCGCCAGTCCGGCGTCCCCACCTTCCGCATCGGCAACCTCGTCCGCGACCTCGCGATACTCGAAGACGCGCGCCGCGAAGCCGAACACTACCTCACCACCCGCCGCCACACGCGCGAGACCTCCCACCTCATCGCCCGCGTCCGCGCCGACGCACGCTTCGGCCTCGCCGCCATCGGTTGATGAGATTGCGAAAAGCTCGTCCCCAGCGAAGCGGTCATGGAGTTGGAGTGGTAGCCTTTGTATAATGCGTCGCCCGCCACAGACCCGTACGCGCAGGGCGAGAGGGATTTAGTCGATGATCAAGACATTGCAATGCCCTTCATGCGGGGCGCCGCTCGAATACGACGAGGAGGGTGCGCGCGAGACCATGCGCTGCCACTTCTGCGACAGCACCGTGATGCTGCCCGAGCACGCACGCCCCGCGCCCCCACGCGTCGTCTCCAGGGGCGTGTCTGAAGGCAATGCGGTGAAGGCAGGCGTCATCGTCGCCTTCGTCGCGGTCTTCGTCACGGGCGGCGTCGCCCTCTACGCCTTCAGCCAGATCAACAAGCCGTCGCCGGTCGCCGTTCATTCGGGCGGCCTCCCCGGCACGAAAGCCTCGCTCGTCCCGCCGAACAGTTCGCCGCGTGCGCCCGAGCCGCAACCCTTCTTCGGCAGCGAGGGCGTCGGCGCGGGAAACTTTAAAGACGCGCGCAGCATCGCCGTGGACGCGCAGGGGAACATCTACGTCGGCGAGTACATGGGCGGGCGCATACAGGTCTTCGACTCTGCGGGGAAGTTCGTGACGCAGTGGATGGTTGACGCGAAGATGCCTCTGCGCGGAATGACGGCCGACCGGCGCGGGACGGTCTACGTCATACAGAAGGGCGAGATTAACAAGTACGAAGGAACGACGGGTCGCTTCCTCGGCACCGTGGGCGCGGGCGGCGGCCAGTACGATGACGTGTGGGCGATGCCCGACGGCGGGCTCGTGGCCTTCGCGCGCAAGACGCAGGACAACGTCGTCAGGCTCGATTCGTCGGGGCAGGTCAAGCAGGTCATCGAGTCGGCCGTCAGCGGCCAGACCGACCGGAGCGAGTTGAGCATACGCGTCGCGGCCGACGGGACGGGCAACATCTACGCGCTCGGCGAGTTCAACGATGCAGTCTTCAAGTTCTCGCCCGAAGGCCGCTTTCAGACGCGCTTCGGCGGCGACGGCGACGAGCAGGGACTGTTCCGCGCGCCCTCCGCTATCGCTGTTGATAATCAGGGCCGCGTCTACGTCGCAGACTTTAAAGGCGTGCAGGTCTTCGACCCGAACGGCCGCTACCTCGACCTCATCAAGGTCAAGGGTGCTGCCTCCGGCCTCGTCTTCACGGACAAGAACGAGCTGCTCGTCGTCGCGCGCACGGCCGTCTGGAAGTTCCCCGCCGGGAAGTAGCTCGGGCGCTCATGCCGGCCCGCGCTCGCTGTGCTACATTCGATTCATGCGCGTTATCGCCGGACAGTACCGCGGGCGTGTGTTGAAGAACCCGCAGGGGTTGCAGACCCGCCCGACCTCAGACCGCTTGCGCGAGACTCTTTTTAACGTGCTCGCGCCGCGGCTCGCGGGCTCTCGCTTCCTCGACCTCTGCGCGGGCACGGGCGCCATCGGCATCGAGGCTCTGTCGCGCGGCGCCTCCTTCGTCACGTTCGTTGACCGCGTTCATAAGATGTGTGGGCTCGTCGAAGAGAACCTCGACCTGCTCGACGTGCCCGAGGAGATGACCGAGGTCGTCAAGAGCGAAGCGGCCGAGTACCTGCGCCGCACGGGACGCAACGAGGGGCAGGAGTGGCGCGCAGGCACAGAGCCCTGGGACGTTGTCTATTTTGACCCGCCCTACTCCTCAGACTACCTTTCAGTCCTGCGCGAGTTCGGCGCGCACACCGCGGCGCTGCTGCGCGAGGGCGGCATCCTCGTCGTCGAACATCACCACAAGAACCCTCTCCCCGAAACGCTCGGGCTGCTGCGCCGCTGGCGCGTGCTCAAGCAGGGCGACTCGGCGCTGAGCTTCTACGAGGCCGCCTGATTGACGCGGGCGACAGCCTTGCGCCAAACTCATAAAGCGAGAAGCCCCTCCTCCTCAAACGCTCTCAAACACAAGCTTCCGCGCGCGCGCACCCGACGCACGCGCGGCCGGGGGAATCTGTTTCGTGATGGAGAAGTCAGGTAAGGAACGCCGCCGCAAGCCACGCTTCAACGCGGAGCTGCCATGCGACCTCGCGCCCAGCGACTCGGAGCTGTTCTTTCCCGGCGACAGGCTCGAATGCCGCACGCGCGACCTGAGCGAGACGGGCGTCGGCGTCGTCGCCGGCTCCATCTACGTCGGCTACACCTGCATCGTGGACGAGGAGCGCGCACTCCACGTCCGGCTCGCGCTCCCCGCCGGCGAGATAAAGATTGAGGCCACGTCCGCGCACTATCTACGCCTCGACTCGGGCACGGGCGAGCCCGTCTACCTCATCGGCCTGCGTATCGCCTCGATGTCCGAAGAGGACAGAACTCTCTACAACAACTATCTGGAAGAGTTGAGCAAGTCCGAGCAGGATTGAGTCGAGGGTGGAAGCGGAGTGCTACATCTCCGTCGGGCAGACGGGGAGGTTGAGGTGGACGGAGAGGCCGGTGGGTTCGAGGTCGTGGAGCGTGACCGAGCCGCCGAGCACGTCGAGCAGGCGGTGCGCGATGACGAGGCCCAGCTCGTTCATGTTCGTACCGCGCTCGTTGGGGGCGTCGATGTCCACGGGCTCGAAGAGTCGCGCGGGGTCTTCGAGCGGCTCGCCGCCGTCGGTGATTTCGATGCGGAGCCCGCCGCCTTCCGAAGGGACGATGTTGACGTTGACGGTGCTCTCCGAGGGACTGCGTCCGATGGCGAAGGCGAGGAAGTTGTAGAGCACCTGCCGGAGCTTCCCCTCGTCCGAGACGATGCCGCCCACCTCCGGCGCCGTCGCGCATTCGAGCGTCACCGACTGCTTCTGCGCCAGACGTGAAACGGCCGCGCACGACTCGCGCAGCGTCTCGCGCAGAGAGAACTCGTGGAGGAACAGCTCCGTGTGTCCCGCCTCCAACCGCGAGAGGTCAACAAGCTGGTTGAGGCTCGCCTGTAACTGGAAACCCGACGATTGAACCTTGCCGCAGAAGCGCCGCTGCTTCTCGCTCAAATCCTCTTGGTCGAGCAGAATCTCTGCGAAGCCGAGAATGGAGGTGAGCGGCGTCCGCAGCTCATGCGACATGCGCGCGAGGAAGAGCGAGCGATAGCGCCCGACGCGTTGCAGCTCAAGGTTCGCGCTCTCCAGCTCTGCCGTGCGGCTGCGCAACTCTTCGACGAGCGACTCGATGCGGCCGTGCTGCTCATCCATCGCGGCGCTGCGGCGCGCGTTGCCGAGCGCGATGACGACCGTCTGCCCCACGCACCTCACGCCGCCGAGCGCCGAGCGCAAACGCGCGGCGTCGCGCGCGGCCACCACCATCACGCCCGCCAGCGAGCCGCTCGCGCTGATAGGAACGGCAAGGGCCGCCTCTAGCCCCGCGCGCACGAGCAGGGACTTCGCCTCCGGGGCCGCGCCGGCCTCGCCCGCCTGCTCGTCAAGCCCGACCGTGAACTCACCGCCCGTGCGCGAAACCTCTTCAAGCAGGGCGTGGCCGATGGCGTGCGCCGCCTCACTCTCGACGTGTGGATGCGTGAAGGCCGCCCGCAGCGTGAGCGCGCCGTCTTCGCCGCGTATGAAGAACTTCACGCAGCAGAGGTTCCAGTGGCGCAGCAGAATCTCTGCGAAGGACTCGCAGACCTCCTGCTCGGTACACGCGCGCCCCTGCGCGAACGCCTGCTCGTTGAGCAGACTGACGACCTCGGAGACCAACCCCTGCAAGTGCCCCTGCGAGACCTCCGCGCCGCCGCACTCGTGCCCTTTGTACACGCCCGCCCCTTCGCTACTCGTCTGTGCGTGAACGCCCGACCCTGTCTTCGATCTTTGCACCATTACGTTCGGCGTGAAAACACTTCTGCACCGGCAGCCCTTGGCGGCCGCCCTTGAATGTACGCAGCCTGACAGAAAATCTTTCGTTTTTTATCTCAAAATCTGCCGGAGAGACTAGCGGCTAATGTAAGGGTCAGGTGCAGGCGTTTGACATTAGTTGCCCCATCCTGCGAGCGACTTGAGCGGAAGTGAAGGCAACGAACCGGTTGCAACTGCTCACCTCAAAGCTCCGGCTCTCAACCTCCAACCCTGCATTAGTCTCCGACCTTTCTTTAAGCTATGATTGTTGCGGGGTCTTCCGAAGAACCGGCCCCACACGCCCCAATGAACGGCCGACTGTCAGACCAACCTCTAGCCGAACTCGTACGCGAAATCTCGGACGCACGTCTGTCGGGCGCGTTGCGCTTGGAGCGCGAGCGAGCGAAGGCCGCGGTCTACTTTGACGACGGGCAGGTCGCGGCGGCAGTCTCGAACGCGCGTGCGCTGCGACTGGTCGAGGTGCTGCGCCGCAGCGGCGCCGTGGACGCGTCGCGCATCTACGCCGCCGTCGACGAGAAGATGTCGGACGAGCGAGCCGGCGCCGAGCTTTTGCACGCGGGTCTGCTCGACGAGCCGGGGCTCAGGCGACTTCAGGAGCGGCAGACGAGAGAGGTGCTCGTCGAGGTGCTGCGCTGGACTAACGGTCAGTGGAGCTTCGATCCGCGCGTGCGACTGGCCAATGCGTACACCGCGCGGCCGGACGTGTCGGGGCTGCTGGCCGAGGCGGCGCGCACCCTTCCGCGGGAGCTGATCGCCGCGAGGATGCGCGGCGACGCGCAGACGATTGCCCCCGTCGAGGGCTTCGAAGAGAAGATGAGCTCCGGCCTTCGTCTCCTCCCCGAGGAGGCGTTCGTCATGTCGCGCATCTACGCGCCGACGCGACTGGGCGAGGTCGTCGCCGTCAGCGGACTGACCGAGGAGGAGACGCGTAAAAGCGTCTACGTGCTCGCGCTTGGCGGGCTGCTCACGCGCACGGGCGGCACGCGCATTCTACCCGCCGAGGCTCTGACCCTCGCGGCACAACAGCGCGCCGCCGCAGCGGCCGTCGCAGCGGAAGCGCCCGCGACGGAGTCTCCACGCCCGGCCGTTGAGCGCGAGCCCAAGTCGGCGACCGAGCCCGAGCCCGACAAGCACGGCACCGTCGAAGAACTGCTCAAGCGCGCGGCCGGTGCGACGCATTATGAGGTGCTCAGCGTCGCGCGCTCAGCCACTTCGGACGAGGTCAAGCGCGCCTACTACGCGCACGCGCGCCGCCTCCACCCCGACCGCTTCCGCCGCGACGCCGACGAGGAGACGCGCCAGCGTATCGACGCCGCCTTCGCGCGCATCGCGCAAGCGTACGACACGCTCAGGGACTCGGCCCTGCGCGCCGCCTACGATCTCAAGCTCGCAAAGAAGAAGACTTGAAGCAGTAGGCAGTACGCAGATGGCAGTAGGCAGTTAATGGCCCCGGAGGGGCGGCATGTTTATAGCTTCCGGTGCAAGCAAATCGTCAAAGCTCCAGAGGAGCGGCATGTCGCATGTCGCCCCTGACGGGGCTTGAGTTGAATTAAAACGCCGAGGCTATAAACATGCCGCCCCTCTGGGGCTCCTGACATCGATTTTAACTGTCTACTGCCATCTGCCTACTGCCTACTTGTCCTCAGAGAATTTGAAACGTACACTCTAACCTCTATGGGCATCGAGTTTGCTGAGAGCGACCGCGGGGCCGGCGAGGCGTATTTGCGTCTCGCGGCGGGCGTGGACGAGTTCGAGGGCTATGCGCACCCGCACGCCGCGCGCGTGGCGCGTCTGGCCGACGCGCTCGCCGAATACTTCCGTCTGTCGAGGGCCGACCGCACCTCCATCGTCTTCGCGGCGCTGCTTCATGACCTCGGCGAGCTGACGATGAAGCGCGAATACATCAAGCGCGACGGGCCGCTCACAGAGGCCGAGCGTCTCGACCTCGCGCGCCACCCCGTCATCGGCGAGCAGGAGGCCGCGCGTGCGGGCGCCGACCGCGCCGTCCAGCTCCTCGTGCGCTGGCATCACGAGTGGTTCGGCGGCGGCGGCTATCCGGACGCGTTGCGCGGCGAGCAGATACCTTTGGGCGCGCGCATCCTCCGCGTCGCCGACGCCTACGCCGCGCTCACCGACGCGCGCCCCTGGCGCCCCGCCGGCACCGAAAGCGAGGCGCGCAAGCATCTCGGCCTCTGGGCGGGCATCGAGTTCGACCCGGCGGTCGTGCTCGCCTTCCTCTCGCTCGAAGGTCTGCCCGAGCTGCGCTCCTTCGCGCGGGAGCGGAGTGTGAACGAGCAGCCCGCGCTCATCGCCGAGCAGCCGGTGCCCACGATCATACGTCCGCGGGAAGAGCCGGCCGACGGCAACGCCGCCGTGGGCGAAGAGGTCGTACACGCGGGCGAGTCGCCTGCGCCGTATCCTTGGGACGCGGGCACCCCGAGTTAACTTTTCGTGATTGAGACAGGCAGGACTTCCGTCCAACTTATCCAGAGGCCGACCACGTTGCGCAACTTCTCCGACTCCCTCCCCGAAGGCTGGCTCGCGTTCGAGTTGAGCGTGCTGCGCCGCCTACAGTTCCGCTCGGTCATAGACCCTTTCGCGGGCGAGGGCGCGACGCTCGCGTACCTCAAGCGCTGGGGCGCGCGCGTCGCCGCCAACGACACGTCGCTCTGGGCGCTTGAGCGCGCACGTGCGCGCGTCGAGAACAACAGCGAACTCCTCGTTGAGCCGGACGTGGAGGCCGTGCTCGAAGACGCATACGTCCCGCGCCACAAACTCTACAACCCCGCTTTGCGCCGCTGGTTCGGCGAGACAGACGCTTGGTGGTTCGACAACGTCCGCGCCAACGCAGAGAAGCTCGAACCCGCGAAGCGCTCGCTCGCGCTCGACCTCGGCATGGCGGTCGGCGACTACGCGCTCTCCTTCGACGACGACACGCGCGAGCTGCGCCAGCCCCTCTCGCGCGCCTTCAAAAGACTCTGGGACTCCGCGCCCGCGCCCTTCGACAACAAGCAGAAGAACGCGGCCTCGAACCGCGACGCGCGCGACTTCGTCAGCCGCGAGCAGGCCGAGCTGCTTTTCCTCAGACTCCCCCGGCCCTCGCGTCGCGCCGCGCGCGATTCCGTCTGGGCTTGGCGTGAGGTCTGGGTGCGCGGCGAAGGTGACTTCTGGGACGACTTCGAGCGCTCACGCGAGGGTCGCCTCGGCGCCCGCGCCGAAGCTCGACGCCAGTACCTCCGCCACGTCGAAGAGCTCCTCGACGCCGCCTCGCATCTGCCCGCTTGGGCCGTCGCGCACGTTGACGACGGCTATCTCCCGACCGAGGAACTGATCGAGGCCATCGGTCGCCTCCGCCGTGTCGGCACCATCTACACCAAAGACTTCACCGAGCTGACCGGCGCCCGCGCCGTCATCGTCACAGCATAAAGACAGTGATAAGTGATGAGTGATGAGTGATAAGAAATAGAAGGCGGGCCTTGTCTCTTTCTTATCACCTATCACTCATCACTTATCACTTATCTTAAGAATCACAAGCGTCTGGTCGTCGCCGCGGTCGGCGCCGCCCGACCAGCGGTCTATTTCGTTGAAGATATCCCGGCGGATGTTCTCGACCGTCTCTGTGCGGTGTGCGGCGGCGAGGTCGGCGAGGCGTTGCTCGCCGTACTCCTCGCCCGTCGCGTTCTGCGCCTCGGTGAGGCCGTCGGAGTAGATGATGAGTAGGTCGCCGTCAGAAAGCTCAATCTGCCCCTCTTCAAACGGCACGCCGTCGAAGGCGCCGAGCACGGTGCCGCCCGTCCACAATCTTTCTACCGTCCCGTCGGCGCGCACGAGCAGCGGCGCGTTGTGCCCCGCGTTCGTGTAACGCAGAGAGCGCGCATGGTCGTCGTAGAGCGCGAGGAAGAGCGTTGCGAAGCGGTCGGCGTCCGTCGAGCGGCAGAGCTGCTCGTTGATGCCCTCCGTCATCTTTGAGACGAGGCCGCCGTCGTTTGTGCCGGCGACGCCGCACGGCATCTCGAACGCCTGCGCGCCGTCGCCGGCCGCCGACTGTGCATTGACTGTAACCTGACTCGCGACCCGCAGGCGCTCCGCGATGATGGAGACCTGCGCGCGCAGCGTCGCCTGCAAGTTCGACATCACGAGCGAGGCCGACAGCCCCTTGCCCGACACGTCGCCGAGCGTCAGCGCGACGAGCCCGGGCGTGACCTCTATGTAGTCGTAGTAATCACCAGCCACGCCCAAAGCCGCGCGGCACTCGCCCGCGATGGTGGCCGTGGCGAGCGCGGGCGTGCTGCGCGGGAAGAGTTGCGCCTGAACCTCGTGCGCAATCTCGACCTCACGCTTCAGACGCTCGTGCCCGACGCGTTCCGCCAGCAGCGTCTCGATGTTCGCGGACATATCGTTGAAGGCGAGCGCGAGCTCGCCCAACTGGTCGCGCGAGCGCGTGCGTATGCGGTGCGAGAAGTCGCCGCGCTTGACCGACTCGGTCGCGCGATAGAGCTTGTGGACGGTGCCGGTCACGGCGCGCGTCATCCACCCGGCCGAGAGCAGCGCCAACAGTTCGAGCATGAGGAAGACGCCCGCGATGATGTAGAGCAACTGCCACCAGCGCGGCCCCAACACCGCGTCGCTCCAGAACTGCCTGCCGCCCGCGGCCCAAGACCAATCGACCATGAAGGAGAAGCGGGGCGAGGCCGCGCCGCCGCGCCACTCGGTCGCGTCGAGGAAGACCGGGTACGGAAACTCGAATCCGTTGAGCTGCGTCAGGCTCTCGCCGAGCTGGTCGTGCGAGAGATCGACCACCTTCCGGCCCCGCACGGGCCGCGCCTGCTCCGTTGCGGATTCAACCTCGGGCTGGCCGAAGTTGAAGCTGATGTTCCAACCGCGCCTGCGCGCCTCTTCGCGGGTCAGCGGAAGGAAGAAGGGATGGACGTTGACGCCTGTCGTCTCGCGATAGCGTTCGACCAGAGCGCGGCTGACGGGGACGGTCACGAGCACTACGACGGCGCGACCGCCGCCCGCGCCGCGCGCCAGTGCGCGCACCGAAGGCGTGCCGAAGACATCCTGCGATTCGTCGGGCGGACGCACGTACGCGAAGCCGCTCCACTGCTCGCGCCCGCCGAGCCAAGCAGGCAGCGGCTCGCGCCCGTCGCCTTCCGCATCGGGGCCGACGCCGCGCGCCTCCGTGCGCACGTCGAGGCTCAGGAGTTGTGCGGGCGCTCCTTCGCCGAGTGTGCTCGCGTCTTCGTTGGGCCGCGCGCGCCAGACCGAGATGCGCGCGCCGGGCAGAGCCCCGCGGAGCAGCGCCGCGCGCTCGTCGAGCCACGCCTGCGCCTCGCGCTCGGAGGCGTCCGGCGCAAGACGCGCGAGCCCTTCGGCGAGCGTGCGTGCGCCTTCGAGCGCGTGCCGCTCGGTCGCCTCTATCTCGACCGTGACGACGCGCACCATCGCCTGCGACGAGCCGCCCGTCGCCGCCAGCGCGCCGAGCGCAAGCAGCAACACCACCGGCGTCAGCCCGACGAAGAGATACGTGACTATCAAACGCCGCCGCACCTTCCATAGCAGCATGCGCTTGAGCCGCACCGCGAGCTTGAGTCCGAAGTAGAGGACGACCGTCGCGCAGACGATGAAGGTGATAGGGCCGAGCAGACGAAGAGGCGTGTCTCTGTAGAGCGAGGTGTCGCGTATGAACAGGCGCAGCAGGAAGAGCGCGACCGCCGCCAGCGCCACCCGCGGCATCGCGCGCCGGAACGACTCGCGCGCACGCGCGAACAGTCTCGCCCAACGCTCCCACGCCCCCGACCTTCCGCCCATCAACGCTCCCCTTCCAATAATTTGAACGATGAAGTATGAACGCTGAACGATGAGCTGAAGACGACGGGTCTTTACTTCATCGTTCAGCGTTCATACTTCATCGTTCCAGTTTACGCCACACGCGCGGGTGGTGTTTCACCACGACTTTCGTCAAGCTTAATCTTCGGCGAGGGCGCGGACGTGCGCGGCGACCGTTCCGCCGAGAGTCAGAAGGTTGTAGCCGCCTTCGAGGCACGAGACGACGCGGCCCGCGCACGCGTCACGTGCCCAACTCTTCACCGTCCGCGTCAGCGAGATGAAGTCTTCATCTTCGAGCATGAGTTGGCCCAAGGGGTCGTCCGCGTGTGAGTCGAAGCCCGCGGAGATGATGACGAGGTCTGGACGGAACTTCGCGCCTATCTCTTCGAGCGCGGTCTCGAACGTGCGGCGGTGCTCGGAGGCGGGCGTGCGCGCGCGAAGCGGCACGTTCAGCGTGTAGCCGCGCCCGCGCCCGACGCCCGTCTCGCCGCGCGTGCCCGAGCCCGGATACCACGGATATTGATGGGCCGAGAAGAAGAAGACCGAAGGGTCGTCGTAGAAGATGCCCTGCGTGCCGTTTCCGTGGTGCACGTCCCAGTCGAGCACGGCGACGC
>JBJMGQ010000582.1:0-5081 GCA_045807845.1 Pyrinomonadaceae bacterium
AAGACATCCTCGACACGTTCGGCCAAGCCTACCTCACCTCTCAAGGAGGGCAGTTTCTCGTCTTCCTTGACGTGGAAGGCAGCCCTTCCACGGGGAGCCCTTCGTTGTCGCTCGATTACTACTTGGGATGGGCGCAGACTCTCGTCAGTTACAGCCGGAGCCAGTCCAGCAACGCGGTCACCCTCCTGCCTTGTGTCTACGCGCGGCAGGGTGACAACGAGACGTGGGACTGTCTGGTAAGCGCAAGCGGGCAGGGAGTGAGCTGCAACGGGGCGTGGGTCGCCAGATACTACTACAGCGGTTGCGACATGCCGGACTGGGACGATTCGATTGTCCTGCCGAGCGTGACGCTGCCCTTCGATGTGCTGCTGTGGCAGTACGCGGAGAACTGCTGCGGAGGCGCGATAGATTGTAACCAGACCAACCCGAACCTCGACACGCAGACTCTGCTCCTGAACAGATTGATCCCGCCGCCGGCCGCGAGCTAGAGGGCTTGACGCGGCTTAACCGGCACCATGTGCGGCGTCGCGGGCGAGGAGGGCGGCGCCGATGGGAACAGCGTCGGGGCCGAGGGTGGCGGCGACGATCTGGGTGGACTCGAAGTTGGGCTGGAAGGAGCGGCGCCGCGCCTCTTGGACGAGGGAGTCGAGTATCAATTCACCGGCGTCCATCACGCCGCCGCCGAGGACGATGCGCTCGGTGTTGAGCAGGTTGATGACCGACGCGATGGCCGTGCCGATGTAGCGGCCGGTGCGTGCCATCATCATCGCGGCGAAGTCGTCGCCGCCTCTCGCCTCGTGCGCGATGTCGGCGGCCGTGAAATTTTTGTTGAGCCCGAGGCGCGAGAGCGAAGAGGTCGAGTCACGCATCAGGCGCTCGTGCGTGCGGCGGACGATGTTGGGCGCCGACGCGACCGTCTCAAGGCAGCCGACGTTGCCGCAGGCACATTCGACGCCTTCGGGGTCGATGGTGATGTGGCCGAACTCACCGGCGAACCCGGAAGCGCCGCGCCACAGGCGGCCGTCGAGGATGAGCGCGCCGCCGATGCCGGTGCCGATGGTGACGTAGAACATGTTGCGGCTGCCGCGACCGGCGCCCGCGGCATACTCGCCGAGCGCGCCCGCGTTGGCGTCGTTGTCGAGCGCGACGGGCAGTCCCGTGGCCTGCGCGAGCGAGGCGCGCAGGTCTTCGCGCACGACCGAAGGGATGTCCGAGGAGATGATGACGCGGCCGGTCTGCGGGTTGACGAGACCGGGGAGGCCCAGTCCAAGCGCGGCGACGCCACCGGGCGCGGAGTCGCGCAGCTCGGAGACGAGGCGCGCAATCTGCGGGGCGAGGTCTACGGCCGAAACGGCCGATTCGCGCCGCGCGAGCACCTCGCCCACGGTGTTGACGAGCGCGGCGCGCGCCGAAGACGCGCAGAGTTCCACGCCCACGTAAAGCTGTTCGTTTGACGACGGCGCGCTCATCTCAAAGCCTTCTGGGTCAAGAGCTTAAAAACGTGTTAGGGAGCTTGACTGGGACGGCCGTGATGGTAACAAAGGGGCGGGGGGCTGTCAAACAACTCACTCTGCGTGTAGAATGAAGGGCAGTAGTCAATAGTCAGTAGACAGTAGTCGGTAGGCTCCGCTTGAAGGGCGTTGACGCTGACAAACTGTCTATCCGGTTAAGAAGGGGTTCCTACTGACTACTGTCTACTATCTACTTCTTTATGGACGTTCGCTCCATCCTGCTGCCGACGGACTTCAGCGAGTGCGCGCGGCACGCCGTACCGGTGGCGGCGGAGTTTGCGCGGCTGCTGGGCGCGCGGGTCGTGTGCCTGCACGTCGTCGAGCCGGTGGTGCAGCCCGTGGGGTGGACGCCGCTGGCGGAGCCTCTGCCGGCGGCGGAGCTGGGCGAACAGTTGGAGGAGTCGGCGGCGCGCGACCTGCCCGTCTTCTCGCAGAGCGCGGAGTTTGAGGGGATAGAGGTTGAGGACGTGATTGCGCGCGGCGAGCCCGCGGCCGAGATTGTGCGCGCGGCCGAGGAGCACGGCGCCGGCCTCATCGTCATCTCGTCGCACGGCCGCACGGGGCTCGGCCGCATCTTGTTCGGCTCGACCGCCGAGTCGGTCGTCCGCCACGCACATTGCCCCGTGCTCGTGGTCAAACCCCGTAAGGAAAGTGACGAGTGACAGGTGGCGAGTGACAAGTAGATCAACTTTTTTACTTGTCACTCGCCACCTGTCACTCGTCACTGCTTTCGCATGGACTTAAACTACGTCAACCACCTGCTCTGGACGTTCGGGTTGCCGGCCATCTTTTTGTTGACGATGGTGGAGGGCGACATCACTCTGCTGCTGGCGGGCGTGCTGGCGCATGGGCAGGCGTTCGGCGAGTACAGCTTCCCTTTGGTGTTGGCGGTGGGGACGGTGGCGGGCGCGGCGAGCGACAACGTCGCGTACGCGCTGGGGCGCGCGGGGCGCTCGAAGGTGAAGAAGTACCGCTTCTACTGCGCGGCGCGCCCCCGCCTTGAGCGGCTGACGGACAAGTTCGGGGTGATGTCGATCTTCATCTCGAAGTTCACCTACGGGCTGCGCTGGGGCTCGTGCGCCTTCTACGGCGTGGCGAAGATGAAGTACCCGCGCTTCCTCATGCTCTCGTTCGCGAGCTGCTTTGTGTGGGTGCTCACGCTCGCGGGCGCGGGCTACGTCTTCCACACGGCCATCTACACGCTGGTCGGCAACATCCACGACCTCAGCTACGTGCTGCTCGGCGTCGTCATCGCCGTCGTCGTCCTCGGCATCGGCGGCTTCTACGTCGCGGAGAAGTACTGGCTCTCGAAGAAGGTCGAAGAGGCGAACCCCGAGGCCATCCAGAAATTCGAGCAGGCCGCCGAGGTGAAGCTCCACGAAATTAAGGACGAGATACAGGAGTTGATTCCGCACCCGCTCGCGCGTCACAAGGAGGCGCCGAAGCAGAAGAGCAAGGTCGAGGGAGAGTGAAAGGAATTAGGAACGAGGAACGCTGAACGATGAACTGAAAGCCTCTGCCTTCAGTTCATCGTTCAGCGTTCCTCCTTCATCGTTTACTTTATGACTATCGAAGCAACCGCCCCGACGAGGGTTGATTTGGCCGGGGGCACCATCGACATCTGGCCGCTCTACCTGTTCCATCCGGGCGCGACGACCGTCAACTTCGCCGTCTCGCTCAACGCCACCTGCCGCATCGAGCCGCGCGACGACGACCAGATCATTCTGGAGTCGCGCGACCGCGGCGTCACGTTCGAGACCACGCTCTCGGCCATCGCAGACCTCGCGCGCGAGGAGCGGCTCGAACTCATCTCGAAGCTCGTACACTTCTTCAAGCCCGAGACCGGCTTTCACCTGATCGCGGAGTCGAAGGCGCCCGCGGGGGCCGGCCTCGGCGGGTCGAGCGCGCTCGCCATCGCGTGCATCGGCGCACTCAATCGGCTGGTCGGCGACCGCTACCCGCCTTCCAAGTTCATCGTCATCGCGGCCAACGTCGAGACGACGGTGATCCGCGTGCCCGCGGGCTTTCAGGACTACTACGGCGCGTTCTACGGCGGCGCCAACTCCGTGCAGTTCAACCCCGACGGCATCCGGCGCGAGCCCGTCAAGGTTGACCCGCAAGAGTTGGAGCGGCGCATCGTCGTCTGTTACACGGGCGAGCCGCGACTCTCAGGCATCAACAACTGGGAGATGTTCAAGCGCCACATCGACGGCGACCCCGATGTCTTCGACATCTTCGAGAAGATACGCGACGCGGCGCGCGAGGTGCGGTCGGCGCTCACCGTGGGCGACTGGCCGCGCGTGGCCGAGGTGATGCGCGCGGCCTACCCGAACCGCAAGCGGCTCGCGCCCAACATCACGACGCCGCATATGGAGTCGCTGGTCGAGACGGCGATGGCGAACGGCGCGCTTGCGGCGAAGGTCTGCGGCGCGGGCGGCGGCGGCTGCATCGCCTTCCTCTGCGAGGAGGGCGCGCGCGCGTCGGTCGAGGGGGCGCTCACCGCGGGCGACGGCGCCGAAGTCCTCAAATGGAACTTCGCCCGCGACGGCCTCGTCGTGCGCGAAGTGTGATTCTCCAAAGTTCTCATAGTTGAGACTCGCCTAAGAGTTTTTTCACCAACGCAGACAGAGAGGCACCGCTAGATGACCCTAGCGGTGCCTCTCTGTCTGCGTTCGTGAATCTGTTTTTACTTCACACCCGACTCACTTGGCCGGGAAGTGGAGCACGAAATTGTTCGTGCGCTGGCAGGGTTGGAGGTCAACGGTCGTGTTGGCCGACTCGGCCTCGCGGCGGAGGATGGCGCGCGTGGCGGTGTCGAGCGCGGCGGGGCGGGGTGTACTCTCGCCCGTCTCAACGACGAAGGGGCGCGCGAGCACGAGGTAGCGGCCGGGCGCAATGTTCTTGAAGGCGAACGTGCCATCGCCGTTGACGGGCGCCTCGTAGTAACGCAGCCTGTCGTCGGCGCGTTCGCGCTCCTGCGGCACGAGGTGGACGCGAAGCTGCGCGAAGGGGGGCGGCGGCGTGGGGGGCGCGCCCGCGGCCGGCTCGGCCGCAGCGACGCTCCCGGCGAAGGAGGCGGCGCCTTCGGCGACGTGCACGAGCAAGCCCGAGAATTGCTGTCCCGACTTCACCTCGAACACGTCGCGCGAGACGGCGGCGGCTGTCGTCGCCGTGCGCTGTGCTCCCGGCACGGGGGCACGTTGCGGCGCGGGCGCGGGCGTCTGGATGGAGCGCACGTAGAACGCCGCGTCGAAGAGACGGACGGAGAGGTAGTAGCGCCCCGCTTCGAGCGTGTGGACGGTGAAGGCGCCCGTGTTGTCAGGCGCCGTGCTCTGCGAGACGGTGAGGCGCGAGGAGACGGCACCGGGCTTGGTGCTCCTCTTCTCGGCGGGGATGGTCGAGATGAGCGTCTCCTGCGGGAGTTGCGACGCGCGGACGGCCTTGCAGGTCTCCGGCGCGGGGCGCCCGGCTTCGGCGGCCGGCTCGAAGCGGAGCGTGCCCGAGGCGGAGGCGAGCGGCGTGAGCGTCAGGCGCAAGCCCGTCACGTCGGCGCCCCTCACGGAGATGCGC
>JBJMGQ010000583.1:0-4473 GCA_045807845.1 Pyrinomonadaceae bacterium
CCCGCCTTCGAGCGGCATCAGGCGGTTGAGGTAGATGACGACCGCCGCCAGCGGCAGGTAGAAGGTCACAATCGCGAGGAGCCAGAAGAAGAGCTGCTCGTCACCGAGCTTCGCCGCCGTCCCGACCCAGATCGTCCCGACCACGAAGACGATCTGCGTCAGCACCAAATCCCAAAGCCCCAGCTCCTTCTTAAAGACGGCGCTCCGCCCCTCGACCCGCGCCTCCTCGCGCCGCAGTCCTTCCGAAGCACCGGCGGTTCTCTCTTCTTCCAAGCTCAGACTCCTTTGTGCGAAGGATGAAGTAGGAACGATGAACGATGAACTGTAAGACAAGCTGCCTTCAGTTCATCGTTCAGCGTTCCTCCTTCATCATTCCGAAGAGGTGTGGTCGTGGACGATGCGCCAACCGGCGTTGGTGCGGCGGAAGATGAGTGTGAAGCGGCCGTGCGGCGTGTCCGAGGCGCGCGTGAGCTGCCAGCGCCCCGTCGCCATGAGGTAGAACTCGCTGAGCGGCTTGAGTTCAAGCTCCGAGAAGGAGAGCGTGCCCATCTTCTCGCGCGTGTCGTAGCGCGCCCGGTAGCGGTCGTGGACGGTCTGCCAGCCGCGCGTGAGCTGGTCGCCGGAGACGAAGGTCGTCGTCTCCTCCTTCGCGTAGCCCTCCATGTAGCCGTCCACATCGCCGCGGTTCCACGCCGCCGCCTGCGCCTCGATGACGGCGCGCACGGCCGCGACGTTCCTGTCTTCCGCCTGCGACTTCGGCGCGCCCTTCTGGTAGCCGACGACGACCACCGCCGCCATCGACAGCAGCGAGGCGAAGGTGAAGAGATGCTTCTTGTTCATGTTCTCTTGCGGCTCCTTTTTCGACCGAGAGGATAAGCGCGTTCGAGCGACGAGTTCAAGGAGTTGAGATTTCAAAGCTCAAGCTCCGAATCAGGCGCGTGCGGCGAGCCATGCGCGCACGTCGCCGCGCATCTCTCGGACGAACTCGTGCGCGGCGTCGTAGGCGCGCGTCTCCACGTCGCGTGCGCGTTGGCGCAGTTGCTCGGCGTAGGGGGCGACGCGCGCGGGCGTGTAGAACTCGTCGCGCGTGCCGTTGAGATGCAGGACGGAGGCGCGCGTCTCGCCGTACGCGGGGTTCGTCTCCCAGTCGCCGGGTATCCCGCCGCAGATGCCGACGACGCCGCGCAAGTGCTCGCGATGCGTGAAGGCGAAGCGGTAGTTGAGGGCGCACGACTGCGAGAAGCCCATGAGGAAGACGCTCTCGCGCCGCGCGATACGGCGCGCGACGAGCGCGCCGACGAGGTCGAGCACGGCCTTGTGATGCAGCGCCACAGACTCTTCGGGTCGAAAGTTCGTCAGCCAGCCGAAGCCGTAGCGCAGAGGCCCGCCCTTCTCGTGCGGCTCCTTCATGTGCTGATGCGGCCCCTGCAAGGCGGCGACGGCGAACCCTTCGGGCGCGTGATGCCGCGCCTCGCGCATCATCCAACCCTTGTTGCTCCCGTACCCGTGCAGCGCCAGGAGCAACGGCGCAGGCTCCGCGCGCGGCGCATACACGTCGTAATAGAGTCTCACCTCCGCCGCCAGCGAGAGGTCAGTCGTCAAACGCTCGCCCTCTTGAATCATTCAATCCTCCAGGGAAGTAGACAGTAGGCAGATGGCAGTAGGCAGTTAAGACAGCACGTTTTTGAGTGGACAACTTTTTAACTCCGGCCGCCTGACAATCTGACAAATCAAATCATCGCCACCGGCTAACTGCCTACTGCCATCTGCCTACTGCCTACTGCATTTCAGAACCAGAGCAGGCTGAACACGAAGCGCAGCGCCGTCGCGCCGAGCATGACGAGGAAGGGGTTGGGGCGGAAGCGCAGCAGCACGGCCGCGGCGCCCGCCGCGAGTGCGAGCCCGACCCACGTATGAATCCCCGCGCGCCCCATGCTCCAAGCGGCGGCGACGAGCAGGCCGACCACGGCCGGCGTCACCCCGCGCAGGAAAGCCTGCACCTGCCGGTTCGCGCGGAAGCGCCTCAAGCTCGACCCCGCGACGATGGTCAGCACGAGCGACGGCAGAAAGATGCTGACGGTGGCGACGAGCGCGCCCAGTGTGCCCGCGACGCGGTAGCCGATGAAGGTCGCCGTGACGAGGACGGGCCCCGGCGTCACCTGCCCGAGCGCGAACGCCTCGACGAACTCGCGATGCGTGAGCCAGCCGTGCGCGTTCACCACCTCCGATTCGATGAGCGGCACCATCACGTAGCCGCCGCCGAAGGTGACCGCGCCGATGCGCAGGAAGATCGAAGCGATGGTCAGCAGCAGCCCCAGCTTCGCCAGCACGGGCATCGCCGCCAGCACCAACGTCAACGCCGTGACCGTGCGCAGAACCGTGCCCGAACCCTCCGAAGTGTCCGAGCCCTCGGCACTCGACTCTTCCGCGCCCTCGGCCTCGTCCTTGACCTTCTTCGCCCTGCGCCAGAGGCGCACGCGCCCTTTGACCTTCTCGGCCCGCTTCGCGCGGCGCGCGGGCGCGGAGGTGGTATGTATCCTCTCCGGCTCTTCGACGCCCGCTTCAACGCCCAACTGCCGCACGTGCTCGTCGGCGATGGCGCGCGTCAGGAAGCCGCCGACGAAGGCGCGCGACTCTGTCTCGGCCAGCTCCGCGCGCCGCTTGGCCGAGAGCCTGCGGATGCGCCGCCAACGCTGCCAGCGCCGCTCCGCGAACGAGTCGATATAGATGCCCGCGAGCCCCGCGAGGAGCACGACCTCAATCACCGTCGCGTCCAGCATGATGACCGCGAGGCCGGAGCCGACGGCGATGTACCACTGCCAGGGCTTCGAGAGCGTGCTGCGCCCGATGCGCCACGCCGTCACCGCGATGAGCGCGACCACCGCCGCGTTCAATCCATGAAAGAGCTTCTCCGTGTCGGGCAGGCTCCGCAGGTGCCGGTAGAGGATTGCCAGCAACACCATCATCAACATCGACGGCAGCACCAAGCCCGCCAACGCCACCGACGCCCCGCGCCAACCGCGCAAGCGCAAGCCCACATACGCCGCAATGTTCCCCGCCATCGAACCGGGCAGGCTCTGCGCCAGCGCCAGCCCTTCGGCGAACTCGTGCTCCGTGAACCAACGTCTGCGCTGGATGGCGAGCGCGCGCAACTGCGCCACGACGGCCAGACCGCCGCCGAACCCCGTCGTCCCGACCTGCAAAAAGGATAGAAAGATACCGCCCAGCGTCGCGGTTCTCGACAGGCGCTTCAGACGCCTCTGCCCGTACCGCACCCCCCGCCGCAAACGCTCACTTCGTTTGTCAGTGTGTCCCGCCACCGTCTTTACGCAGCAGCTTAACACACTGCCCGTGTGTCCGTTCGCAGGGACTCGACGCAGGCGGTTTAGGGTCTCGCCTCTTCGGCTCTCAAATCAAGGAGCAGTCGCGCAAACGCCTTCTCGAAAGCGTCGTGCTCTTTCCAGTTGGAGAAGTCCGGGATGAAGTACTCGCGCACTTCCTTAGCCAAGTCCTTGCCGCTGTCGGCGTCGAAGCGTCTCCATGCTTTGACCTTCTCGAACTCCACGATGGCAATCGGAAACAGTTTGCGCCGGCCCTCTCTAATCTCCGTCTCCCTCGCCTTCTGGATTTCATTGATTACCCATTCGCTCTGCATGCTGCTCTCCGAGAGGACAAGCAGCAGCCTGTCGTGCAGTTGAATGGCACGCTCTATCTGCTCGTAGAGCTTCTGCCCGCCCTTCATGTCTTCGGGGGCGAACCACACGCGCAGCTTCTCGTCTCTCATCCGTGAGTATAGCCGCCGCGCAAACTCTTCGTCTCGCGTGCTGTAGCTGATGAAGCAGGAGTAGAACTGTATCGCCTGCTGGATGCCGAAGTGCGAAGGGATGAAGGTTATGAAATCGTCAGGGACGCCGCACCCGCGCAGGAAGGCTGCGGGTATCTTCCCCGCTGATTTATAGAGCGTGTCAACGCCGATGGTTGAGGGAGTGAAGTGTCTTACCGTCTCTAGTCCCTTAACTTCACTGAGGTCGTTGTCCGAGAATATAGTGAAAGCCAATTCGGCAGATGTGAAGTCTGCACCGCTAAGGTCTGCAACGCTGAGGTTTGTGTTAGTAAGTCTTGCGTAACTGAGGTTTGCATTGACGAGGTTTGCGCTGAGGAGGTTTGCATAGCTAAGGTTTGCGGCGTTGAGGTTTGCGCTGTTCAGGTCTGAGCCGAGGAGGGCTGCGTAGCTGAAGTCTGGAATAACATCTCGGTTCTCAAGTCTCCACTTATTCCACGCCTCCACTCCCTGTTTCAAAATCTTAAGATGTTCGGGATTAGCCATCGCGGTTAGCTCCGGTGAGGGCTGTGTAGTGCGCGGGGAATATATGCGAGGGGGGTGCGTGTGTCAACGATGTGGATTCGGCCTTATTTAATGTCGTTCTCGCGGTAGAAGACGTTGAGCCAGCGTCCGCCGCGACGCGCCCATGC
>JBJMGQ010000584.1:0-8030 GCA_045807845.1 Pyrinomonadaceae bacterium
AGGCCGAAACCGAGGTCGAAAGCTCGGGGCTCTGCGCGATGGCGAGGATGCGTTCGGCAATCTGGTCTTTAATCATTTCGAGCCGGTCGGGGGCAACGGTGCCGACCAGCTCGTTGACGGGGCGCGCGAGCACGTTGTCGATGGAAGCGTTGATGAACTCCTCGGCCTGCCGCTCGAACGCCTCGCCCGAGAGGAACTCGCCGACGCGGCGCGGCAGGGTCTTGTTGATGAGGTCGTCCACCTCGCCGTGAATCTGCTCACGCGAGATGAAGATTTTTTTGAAGAAGCTGAGCTGCTTGTAGTAGTCGTCCACCTCGCGCTTGATGAGCGCGCCGATCTGCTTGCGCGTGTCCTTGTTCGTCGCAAGCTCGGTCAGGTGTTGGACGATGGGCGGCACCTGGCTGTCGATGCGCTCCTTGATGACGGCGACGGTGTCGTCCGTGAACATCTCGGCCAGCGTCGCGCGGCTCGCGGCCAGCTCGTCCACGCGCGACGAGACGAACTCGTGCACCTTCGACCCGAAGCCGCGCTCCGTGACGATGCCGCGGAAGCGATTCTCGACGAAGCCCAAGACCTGCTCGAACGCTTCGGGGCTGACGGCCTCGGAGAGTCTCTGCGAGAGCAGCTCATCGACTTGGCGGTCAACGAAGCGCGTGAGCGCCTCGGCCGTCTCCTCGTTGCGCAGCGCCCCCGCGATGTGCTCGGCGATGCGGAGCTGGAGCGCGGCGAGGCCGTCGAGGACGGCGACGCGCGCAGACTTCGGGACGGCGTCGAGAAAGGTCGCGTAGTTCTTCTCCAACAGCTCCTCGGTGTAAGAGTTGACTAACGACTCGACCTTGCGACGGAAGAAGCCGGTCTCGAAGAGCGCGTGGACGACCGTCTCCTGCGAGACCAGCTCGTTGCCGACGGCGTGGCCGATGGTCTGCGCGAGCCGCTCGCGGTGGCGCGGAATCATGCCCTGCGGCCAGACGGTGAGGCCGAGTAGTTTGACGGGATTGTGCGGCCGGAAGAGCATCCGCACGGCGAGCCACGCCGCGCCGTAGCCGTGGACGGTGGCGACGGCGATGATGGTGAACGGCCCGAACCACTGACTGTGGATGACGGCGTTAAGCCACTCGATATAGAGCACCCCACATGCGCGCGGCGGATTTTCGGCGGAACGTTTGCGATGCTAAACGTACAGCGCGCGGGGCGTCAAACGGATTCACTCATCCCCGACCGACCGACGCCGTCCGCGCGGCGTTGATTACCGGACGGCGCTCGACCTCTAACTCCTGCCGCTCGCCCTCGATCTTAACTTCCTGCTCCTTACTTTCCGTCAAGAGGTCTGCCAACGCGCTCTCAAGGTTCGTGTAGAGGAATTTGAAATGCTCCTCGACGAAACGCTCGGGCAGGCAGCGGCGGCCTTCGAGCGCGAGGGCGGGTTCCGTCCTTAAGATGAAGGCGCCGAGGCGGACGAGCCATGCGGGCATGCGCGGGCTCCAAGGGCGCCGGAGCGCGCAGCGCAGCTCGCACATGAACTCGGCGTTGGTGACCGGGCACGGGCCGGTCGCGTTGTAGACGCCCGCGGCCTGCTCGCGCTCGACGCACCAGAGGACGAGGCGGCAGAAGTCGCGCAGGTGAAGCCAGCTTACGTATTGATGGCCTTCACCGACGGTGCCGCCGAGGCAGAGGCGCGCGAGACGCGCGAGTTTGGGAAGCGCGCCGCCGTCGCGGCCGAGCACGAAGCCGATGCGCAGCAGAACCTTTCGCGTCGCGGGCAGCTCAAGCGAGTTGAAGACCTGCTCCCAGCGCAGGCAGACCTCGACGGGGAAGCCTTGACCCGCGGGCGCGTCCTCGACGCAGATGCGACGGCCCGCGTCGCCGTAGATGGCGAGCGAAGCGGCCTGCACTAACACTTGCGGCGGCTCGTCGCACGCGGCAATCGCGCGGCCGAGTGTCTCGACGGAGTCAACGCGCGACTCGACAATCTCGCGCCTGTGCTTCGACGTGTGGCGGCATTCGACGCTGCGCCCCGCGAGGTTGACGACCGCCGCCGCGCCTTCAAGCTCGCGCGTCCACGCGCCCAACGTCCGCCCGTCCCACGCGACCTGTCGCACGCGCGCGCCGCGCTTCCGCACACGCCGCGTGAGCACGACCGGCTCGTAGCCGGCGTGCGCGAACGCCTCGGCCAACGCGCGACCCAGAAACCCGCTCCCGCCCGCGAGCACCACACGCCCCTTCGACACACGCGCTTCAGACATGAGCTTGAACCTCCCTGCGGCGCTCTCGACGCGCCTTCAACGAAGTAGTTCTTCAAGCCTCATGCCGGACGTGCGGATGGCGTTTATGCTCTGATTTTTGAGTAGGGACGTGTGCCCGCCTTGCAAAAGGCGAGCGGGAGGTGGGGGCTTAGCAGTTTGCGAACCGGGCAGACGCCCGGCCGTGAGTGAGGACTACTGCATTGGCTAGATCGCGGCGATGGGCTTCTCGACGGGGAAGCCCGCGGTGACCCATGCGCCGGTGCCGCCCTCGACGTTGTAGAGGCGCCGGAAGCCGAACGGGCGGAGCAGGCTCGTCGCGGCGCTCGAACGATAGCCGCCCGCGCAGATGATGGCGAGCGGGCGTTCTCGGTCGAGCCGCGCGGCCTCTTCGCGCAGGCGTGGGCTCAAGGGCGTGTTCGACGCGCGCGGAGCGTGGCCTGCGTTGAACTCGGCCGTGCGGCGCACGTCGAGCACTTGCAGGTCTTCCCTCTCTTCGAGCATGCGGCGCAAGTCCTCGACCGACACCTGCTCGACCTCCGAGACTTCGAAGCCCGACTCGCGCCAAGCCTCCATCCCGCCGCGCAGGTAGCCGCGCACCGTGTCGTGGCCGACGCGCGCCAGCCGCGTCACGGCCTCGTCCACCTGCGCTTCGTCCGAGGCGACGACGATGAGCGGCGTGCCCAGAGAGATCAGAGCGCCGGCCCAACTTGCGAACTGACCTCCGAGCCCGATGTTGAGCGCGCCGGGGATGTGACCCGCGCCGAACTCCGCCGCCCCGCGCACGTCGAGGACGACGTAGCCGAGGTTGGCATAGGCGACGACCTGTTGCGGCAGGAGCGCTGCGGGGCGGTATACGTCCGCGAGCGGCGGCGCGCCCTCGCGGTTGATCGCGGCGTCGGCGGGGAAGTATGCGGGCGCCTCGGGCAGGTCGGTCGTGAGCAGTCGCACGAACTCGTCGCGCGACATCGGCGCCAGCGCGTAGTTGAAGCGGCGCTGCTGGCCGATGGTCGAAGAGGTCTCTTTCGAGATGTTGCGTCCACACATCGAGCCCGCACCGTGCGCGGGCCAGACCTCGACCTCATCATCGAGCTTGAGGAGCTTGCCGTGCAGGCTCTCGTACATCATCCCGGCCATCTGCTGCGGCGTGAAGCCGCGCGCGCCCGCGAGGTCGGGCCGCCCCACGTCGCCGACGAAGAGCGTGTCGCCCGTCAGAACCTTCTGCGGCTCGCCGGAGACTGCGGTGTCGATGATGACGAACGAGATGCTCTCGGGCGTGTGGCCGGGCGTCTCAAGCACGCGGATGATAACTCCGCCGACGCGCAGCTCGTCGCCGTCACGGACTGCGCGGTGCGGGAAGGAGGCGCCCGCGCGCGCGCCCATGACAATCTCGGCGCCGGTGCGCGCGGCCAGCTCGCGGTGGCCGCTGACGAAGTCCGCGTGCAGGTGCGTCTCGACGACGTACTTAATCTTTAAGTTCTGCGCAGCGGCCTCTGCGACGTACTGGTCAACGTCGCGCTGCGGGTCTACGACCGCGGCCTCGCCTTCGGAGCCGACGAGGTAGGAAGCGTGCGCGAGACAGCCGAGATAGAACTGCTTGAAGTACATGAGCGGGACTCCTGTCGGGCTCTTCCGTCCCGTGAGACGCGAAGAAATTTAAGGGGCGACGGGGCGCAAGATTTCCGTCCCGGGATGTTACAATGACGCCGGCCAAACCCCCAAACTTGAATAATGAACCGGAGGACTGAAAGAGTAATGTTCAAGGCGTATCCGCGTCTGTTGACGGCGCTGCTCGCGCCCGTGCTGCTGTTATCGTTTGCGGCGTTTGCGCGCGCACAGTCACAAGACGCAAAGCAGAAGCCGGCGCCCGATTCGCAAAGTCAGAGTCAGCCCGCGCCGCTCACGGGCGAGCAGAAGATCAAGCGCTCGTTCCGCGGCGCTTTCTTCAGCCCCGCGCCCTACGCGATTGCCGCCTTCAACGGCGGCATCAGGCAGATAGGCGAGGACAGACTCCCGCACAAAGACACGGCGGACGAGCTGGCCGACTGGGGCTCGGCCTCGGCGCGCGTCTTTGCCACCGGCACCACCTACAGGCTCTTCGGCAACGGCTTCTACCCGGCGCTCTTCAAGCAAGACCCGCGCTACGAGCGTTCGAAGAGTAAGAAGTTCGGCAGCCGCCTCGGGCACGCCGTCAGCCGCGTCTTCGTCACGCGCGACGACGACTGGAACCTCGAACCGAACTACTCGCGCTTTGCCGGTGCGGCCACGGCGAGCGCGCTCGCCAACGTCTGGGAGCGCAGCACATCCAAGCACGACCGCATCGGTGCCGACGCCACCCTCAAACGCTTCGGCATGACCTTCGTCTCCGGCGCCATCGGCAACATCTTCCGCGAGTTCGCCTCAGACATCTTCTAAGAAACTTAACCACCGCAGAGACGGCTTGTTGAAGTTAAAGTCAACAAGCCGTCTCTCTGTGTCCGCGTTGGTTGATTCTTCAGTTGACGAGTGCGCGTTGGCGCAAGGCGTAGCGGAAGAGTTGAGCCTCGCGCCCCTGTGTGTTGGGCGACCAAGTTGCGCGCAGGGCGTGTGCGCCGGTCGTGTCGGGGGCGAGGTGGAGGCTGTAGGTCTCGCGGGCGCGGGGCGCATAGACGACGTAGCGGCGACCCTCCTGCGCGCCGTCCGAGGGCCTAGCGCCCTCGCAGACGATCTCGTCGTAGCCGTCGCCGTCGAGGTCGGCCACCTCCGTAGTCCAGCCCGCGCCGCGGAAGCCCTCAACGTCGAGCGGGACGCTCTTCGTCGCGGTGTAGCCCACGCGCCCGACCGCGCGCTCGATGACGACGAGCGTCGCCATCCCGTCCGAAGGGTCTGCGGTGATGGCCGCGATGACCTGCCCCGCGCCCGTGCCGACGAGCCGCACGTCCGAGACGCGCCCATGTGCGACCGAGGCGGCCACGCGCCAAGCGCCGTCGCGCGTGAGCTGCGCCGGCTCCACACGTTTCGGCGCGCGGGTCTTGCGCGGCATGAGCGCCGCAGCCGCAGCCGCCGGGTCGCGCGCGACTAAGGCTTCCGCACCCTCGCGTGCGGTGCGCGCAGTCCAAGCGACTGCCACCGTAACCAACATCGCGAAGAGCGCGAAGAACGTCACGACGCGCGTGAACGTGTAGCGCCCCGAGTCGAGCGCGCGGATGGTTCCAGCGAACAGCTCGACCTCTTCGCCCACAGGGACGGCGGAGCGGCGCGCGCGTTCGACGCTCCGCTCGACCATGCGACATGCCTCGGCCGCGGTCGCGGGTCGATGCGCGGGGTTCTTCGCAAGCAGGGTGTGGACTGCGAGCGCAAGCGCGCGCGGGAGGTCGGGACGAAGCGAGAGCAGCGCGACGGGCTGCGCCGTCGCCTGCTTGACGAGCACGACCGACGAGAGTTGATCGACGAAGGGCGGGCGACCGGCCAACATCTCGTAGAGCAGGACGCCGACGCTGTAGAGGTCTGTCGCAGGCCCCACCCGGTGGCCGAGACACTGCTCGGGCGACATGTAGCGCGGCGTGCCGATGACGAGGCCGGACTCGGTGGTCGGGTGCGTGCGCGTCACATCGGTCGAGTCCTGCAAGACCTTGGCGATGCCGAAGTCGAGCACGCAGACGCCGCGCTCGTTGAGAATGATGTTTGACGGCTTGAGGTCGCGATGGACGATGCCGAGCGCGTGTGCTTCGCTCAGCACATCGCAAATCTCAGACGCGATGCGGACGGCGCGCTCGGGCTCGAACTGCCCCTCGCGCGTGAGCGTCTCGGCTAGGGTCGAGCCCTCGACGTACTCCATGACGATGAAGGGGCGCCCGTCGGCAAGATGGCCGGCGTCGAAGATCATCGCGCCGCGTGGGTGCTTGAGTCGCGCCATCGTGCGCGCTTCGCGCATGAAGCGCTCGGTAATCTCGGGGTGGGCGGCGAACTCCTGTTTTAAGATTTTGATGGCGACGGGGCGTTCAAGCCCAAGGTGGGAAGCACGGTAGACTGTGCCCATGCCGCCCCTGCCGATTTCGCATTCGACGCGGAATCGGCCGGCGATGATCTGGGGGGTGTCCATCTCCTGACCCTCTCGTTCGGGAAAGCAGGGTCGCTGCGGACGGCGCGCACTTTTCTCACTTCTCGACGCGGGGCAGCAGAGAGAAGAAGGGCCGCGGCCGAGCGCCACGGGTGAAACCTGACTGGGACAGTTGTAGGGAGAAACGTTCGCCCGCCTTCCGACGCTGGCGGGCGAGTGGAGAGTTTAGCACTTTCGCCGCGGGGCGCAAGATTTTTTCCGCGGCCGGAGACGTGACCAGAGGGCGCGGGCGCCGCGCTCACTAAGCATGCCCGAGGCCGCCCACCCACTGAATCAACATCACAGAGACCACGACGCCCGCGTAGAGGGAAGCCCACGGCAGGAGACGGCGCGGCACGGAAGGACTCTCTTGGGGGACGCGCGCCGCGAAGAGGAGTTGCGCGGCGAGCAGGATGAGAGCGACGACGAGGAAGGGGCCTGCGGGGTTCACTGAGAGCGCCCCCCGCAGGTCGCCGCCGAGCGTCAAAAGAACACTGCGCGTCATCCCGCACCCGGGGCAGTTGACCCCGAACAGTAAACGCGAAGGGCAGATGACGGGCAGCTCGTGCCCCGCGACGTGGACGGCCGTCGGGCTCACTTCGGCGAGCCCGCGCGCGACCGCCAACGACGCAAGGAGCACGACGCCGCCGAGGCCGGTCTGTAACCTCTCTCGACTCAAGCCCAACCCGGTCTTACCGCCCGCCCGCGGGCACTTTTAGAACCAAGCCTTCTTGCCTTGAATGTACGTCCTGACGAACTCCTCGTCGGACTTGGTGAGGTAGATGATGCCCTCGATGAGGCCGACGATGCCGACCGCAATCGAGGCGATGCCGCAGGTCAGGAACATCCCGATGACCCACGCGGCGAGCATGATGATGCCCTCGGTGTTGTAGCCGAGGATGAACTTGTGGACGCCGAAGCCGCCGAGCAGGATGCCGCAGATGCCGGCCGCCATCTTCTTGTTCGCGCCCTGCGCCATCCAGTCGCCGGCCTGCTGCTGGTAGGACGACAGAGAGTCCTGCTGCGGCGTGTAGCTCGGGTAGCCCGAGGGAGGCGTCTGCGGAGGTGGATAGCCGCTCGGCTGATAGCCGCCCGACTGGTAGTCTTGCTGCGCCTGCTGCTGCCCGAGGTCGCCGCTCTGGCGCCAGGACTCAGGTTGGGGGGTCGCCGGGAGCGTCGTGCCGCACTTCACGCAGAAGCGCGTGCCCTCGACGTTCTCGGCACCGCAGGAAGGACATGCGATCATCTCTCTCTCCTTATCACGACCCGGCGCAGGCGCTTCGGGCGCGGCCGGGGCTCGACTTTCAGGGGTGGAATTTTTTTCGGGTCAAGCCGAAAGTCTCAAAGACTCTTCAAGCTCGACGGACGGCCACAACTCTTTCTCACAAACAGAAGCAAAAAGCAAGGGAGTAGGCAGTAGGCAGTAGGCAGTAGGCAGTCGCTCCGCGTTAAGTGTGTTGAAAGTTAATCCGAGATTCTCGGCAGCGGCGCTCTTAACTGCCTACCGCCATCTGCCTACTGCCTACTGCTCCCCCATATCGGGCACCCAGAAGGTCTGGCCGGCGGACTCGACGCGGCGGAGGCCACGCGTGGGCAGGTCGCGCTCTGTGAGGCCGAGGTAGGTGAAGTGGGGCAGGTCGCTTAAGACCGTCTGGAACCAGCCGTGACGCGCGAGCAGAGCCCCGACGCGCGCGTCCTGAAACTCCGTGAGG
>JBJMGQ010000585.1:0-12141 GCA_045807845.1 Pyrinomonadaceae bacterium
GCAGTAGGCAGTTAAGACAAGAAGGCGGCCGAGTCTCGTTTGACCGGCCGCCTTCTCCTGTATGGCCACGCCGTTATGGGTTTTAACTGCCTACTGCCATCTGCCTACTGCCGACTCTTCCCCTCCCTACTTGCCTTTCCGCGCCCGCGGGTTTACAACCGACGCATACCGATAAAAAGTGCAGAGGGGTTTTCAAGGTGAGGAGAGCCAAGATACTTGCCACGCTCGGGCCGGCTTCGCGCGAACCGGCGGTGCTTGAGTCGCTTTTGGCAGCGGGCGCCAACGCCGTGCGCATCAACATGTCGCACGGCACGCAGGAGGAGCACGCCGAGAACATCGCGCGCGCGCGTGCCGCGGCCGAGCGCTTGAAGCGTCCGCTCTCGGTGCTCGTCGATCTGTCGGGGCCGAAGATTCGAACGGGCATGCTCAAGGGCGGCCAGCCCGTCCAGCTTGAGACGAACGCCGTCTTCACGCTCACCACGCGCTCGGTCGTCGGCGATGCGCGCGAGGTCTCGACCAACTACCCGGGGCTCGCGCGCGACGTGAGACCCGGCGCGAGGATACTGCTCGACGACGGCGCCATCGAACTCAACGTCGAGTCAACCACCGAGACCGACGTGGTCACGCGCGTCATCAACGGCGGCACGCTCTCGGAGCGCAAGGGCATCAACCTGCCCGGGGCGGCGCTGCCCATCCCTTCGCTCACCGACAAAGACCGCCGCGACCTCCAGTTCGCCGTGCGCGAGGGCGCCGACTACATCGCGCTCTCCTTCGTCCGGCGCGCCGAGGATTGCACGGAGGCCAAGGCGCTCATCAAGGCCGCGGGCGGCTCGCAGCCACTCGTCGCCAAGATCGAGAAGGCCGAAGCCATCGACCATCTCGAAGAGATCGTGGACGCGGCCGACGGCTTGATGGTCGCGCGCGGCGACCTTGGTGTCGAGACGAGCGTCGAGCTGGTGCCCGTCTACCAGAAGCGCATCATCGAAGCGGCGAACAAGAAGGAGAAGGTCGTCATCACGGCGACGCAGATGCTTCAGTCGATGATCGCGGAGCCGCGCCCGACGCGCGCCGAAGCCTCCGACGTGGCGAACGCCGTCTGGGACGGCACCGACGCCTTGATGCTCTCGGCCGAGACGGCTTCGGGCAAGTACCCGGTGCTTTCGGTGGCGACGATGGCGCGCATCATTGATTCGGCCGAGACGGGCAAGCCCGCGACGACGACCGACCTCATCTCGCGCTTTGCGGGCCGCCAATCGGGACGCGTCAGCCGTGCGCTCTGCGAGGCCGCGGCCTTCGCCGCCGAAGAGATTGACGCGCGCACCATCGCCGTCGTCACCGCTTCGGGACTGATGGCCCGACGGCTCTCGTCTTTGAGACCCGAGCAGCGCATCGTCGCGCTCACGCCCGAGCGCGGCGTCGCCTGCGAGCTGGCGCTCGTCTGGGGCATCGAGACGCACCTCCACCCGCCCTGCGACAACACCGAAGAGATGCTCAAGCTCTGCGAGCGGACGCTGGTCGAGAATGGCATCGCACAGCCGCAGGAGACCATCGTCCTGATGGCCGGCCGCCTCTCAGGGCTCGGCCTCTCAAGCTCCGTCACCCTCTACACCATCGGCGGCCCCCTGCCCCGGAAACTCTAGGGGAGGCATGAGGCGACGTGGCGATTGCGGAGGCTACTACTGCGCGGAGTGACGAGCAACTGCTGGCGGCGTGCCGCCGCGGCGACGAGGGCGCGTGGGAGGCGCTCGTGCTGCGCTACCAGCGGCTCATCTACGCCATCCCGCGCCGCGCGGGACTCGACGAGGACGCGGCCGCCGAAATCTTTCAGGACGTTTTCACAACCCTCTTAGAGAGCATCGAGTCCATCGAGCAGCCCTCGCGCCTACAGGCGTGGCTCGTCACGACGGCCAAGCGCAAGACGTGGCGCACCATCGGCCGCGCGAAGGTGCTGCGCCCGTTCGCGTCCGACGAGGACGGAGCGGAAGACGAGATGTACGCCCTCGCCGACGAGGGGCTTCTTCCCGACGAAGCGCTCACGCGACTCGAAGAGCAGCACCTCGTCCGCGCGGCGCTCGGCGAGCTGGGCGAACGCTGTCGCACGCTCCTCCAGATGCTCTTCTACGTTGCCGAAGCCCCGCCCTACTCCGAGATCGCCGCCGCGCTCGGCACCAGTGAGGGCAGCATCGGCCCGACCCGCGCCCGCTGCCTCAAGAAGCTGCTCGACGCGCTGAAAAAGAAGGGTTTTTCTTAAGTCGGAGCCCGATGTATTTTTCGCGGCGCCCCGCGCACTGTTCGGTCGAGCGGGCACTTCAGGCGCCCCGTTGGAGCGGAAAATGAGACTAACCCCACGACACATACCCTTTGCGCGGCTGACCGAACTGGCCGAAGGCCGCCTCTCCCCCGAAGAGGCAGCCGAAGAGCGCGCGCACCTCGCCGACTGCACGAGCTGTTCGGCGCAGGCCGCGCAGCTCGGCCATCTGGCCGCGCTCATGCGCGCCGACACGACCGAAGACGCACCGGCCGAGCTAATCGCCTCGACCGTCCGCATCTTCCGCACGCGCCGCGCGCAAGAGACGGAGCCGGGGCTTCTGCGCCGCCTCGTCGCCGCGCTCACCTTCGACAGCAGCAGCCTTCAGCCGGCCTTCGGCGTGCGCTCGGGTCAGGCCGCCCCGGCGCGGCAGCTTCTCTTCAGCGCGGGCGACCTCGACGTTGACCTGCGGCTCGCACCCGGCACAGAGGGCTGGACGGTCTCGGGTCAGGTGCTCGGCGCGTGCAAGAGCGGCGAGGTCGAGCTGGTTGACGCGGAAGGCTCGACGGCCGCCCGCGCGACGCTCAACGAGCTGTGCGAGTTCACTCTGCTACCGCCGACGCCCGACGGCACCTATGCGCTCCGCCTGCGGCTCGACGGTGCGGAGGTCGAGATTCCTGAATTGAGTTTGAAGGCTTAAGCAGGCAAGCGGCGGACGACAGTTCACCATAGAGAGACAGAGGACGCGGAGGGAGCACAGAGGGACGCAACTCTGTGCATCCTCTGAGTCCTCTGTCTCTCTGTGGTGAATCCCGCTTTCAACACTTTCATCTCGGATAACAACGAAGGTCGGCGGAAAGAAGATGGACAGAGCGGAACTGGTCTCGCGCCTCGTCTCGGCCGTTGACGACGTGGAGCGGCGCGCGCTCGTCGCCGCGCACACGTCGCTGGCCGGCGCGTCGCTGGCGCACGCGCTCAAGGATGTCTGTCTCGAAGCGTGGAGCGGCGACCCGCCGCGCGCCGTGGCCGCCGCACGCGCGCTAGAAGCGTTAGCCGAGACGGACGACTCCGAAGAGGTCGCGGCGCTGCGCGACTGGGGCGCGGGGATCGCCGCGCTCGTCGGCGGCCGGATGGAAGAGGCCATCCGTCATCTCGACGAAGCCGAGTCGCGCTTCCAACGTCTCTGCCAACCGCACACGGCCGCCTCCACGCAGGTCAGCAAGCTCATCGCGCTTGCCATGCTCGGCCGCTACGAGGAGGCCATCGAGACGGGCTTGCGCGCGCGCGACCGCTTCCTCGAACACGGCGACCTGCTCGAAGCCGGCAAGATCGAGAACAACATCGGCAACATCCACTTTCGCCGCGACCGCTACCGCGAGGCCGAGCAGTTTCAGCGCGCCGCACGCGAGCACTACGCGGCGGCCGGCGACCCCGTCCAGCTCGCGCGCATCGAGAACTGTCTCGCCAACACGCGCGTTGCGCTCCACGACTTCCGCTCCGCCGAACAGCTCTACCAGCAGGCGCTCGGCTACGCCGAAGGCGCGGGGCTCACCGCCACGCTCGCCGAGATAGAGGGCAACATGGGCAACTTCGCCCTCTCGCAGGGGCGCTACGACCGCGCGCTCGACCTCCTCGAACGTTCGCGCCGGCGCTACGCCGCGCTCGACATGCCGCACCAGTCCGCGCTCGCAGAGCTTGAGCTGGCCGACGCTTACCTTGAGCTGAATCTCTCTTCCGAAGCGCTCGCCGTCTACCAACGCGTCATCGACACGTTCGCCGAACTCGGCATGCGTGCCGAGCAGGCGCGTGCGCTCGCGCAGGCCGGCCGCGCCTCAATCGTCGCGGGCGACACAGACGCCGCGCACGAACTGCTCGCACGCGCACGCGCGGGCTACGCTTCCGAGGCCAACCTCGTCGGCGAGGCTTATGTCACGCTCACAGAGGCGCAGCTTCATCACGCCGAAGGCGACTACGCCTCGACCGCTGTGCTCGCGGCGCAGGCCGAGGCGCCGCTTGCAGACGCGGGCGCGTGGCGCCGGATGCTGCTCGCGCGCTGGCTGCGTGGCGAGGCGGCGCGCGCGCAGGGTCAGGAACGGCTCGCGCAGATTCTCCTCGACACGACGCTCAAAGAGGCAGAGGCACAGGCGCTCCCGCAGATCGCCGAACGTTGCCACACGAGCTTGGGACTGCTCGCCGCCGCGCGCGGCGACCTCTTCAAAGCCGAAGCGTCATTCAAGCGCGCCGTCTCGCTCATCGAAGATTTGCGCGCGCCGCTGCCGGCCGAGGAGTTCCGCACGGCCTTCGTCGCCGACAAGCTCGCGCCCTACGACGAGCTTGTCCGCCTCTACCTCTCCGGCGCGGGCGGCGCGCGCATCACCGAGGCGCTCTGCTACACGGAGCGCGCGCGCTCGCGTGCGCTCGTCGAGATGTTGAGCGGCGCGCTCTCAGTCCACCCGCAGCCGCGCGACGAGTTCGAGGCCGGACTCTTCGAACAGCTCGACCGGCTGCGCGAAGAGCTGAACTGGTTCTACAGCCGCATCAATCGCCCCGAAGAGGGTGACGGCGCGCGCCGTGCCGCCACGATGCAGGCGCTCCACGACGCCGTGCGCGAGCGCGAGACGAAGACGCTTGAGATTATGCGACAGCTTCAGCAGCGCGGCGGAGGCACGACGCTCGGGCGCTCGGAGCCTTTGGACGTGAGCGCCTTGCAGAAGGCGCTCGGGACGGACACCGCCCTTGTCGAGTACACGAGCCTCGACGGCGAGCTGCTCGCCTTCGTCGTCATGGATGAGTCGGTTGAGGTCGTGCGCGGCCTCTGTGACGAGCGCGAGGTGAATGAGGCGCTCGGGCAGTTCCGCTTCCAGCTTGGCTCTCTGCGCTACGGCTCGGCGCGCATGCGCACGCACCTCTCTTCTCTGACGGAGCGTGCGCGGCAACATCTCGCAAAGCTGTACGACCTTCTGCTCCGCCGCGTCGAGCAGCTCGTCGGCCCGCGCCGTCTCGTCGTCGTCCCGCACCGCGCGCTCCACTACGTCCCCTTCCACGCGCTCGACGACGGCGCGGCTTACGTCGTCGAGCGGCGCGAGGTCTCCTACGCGCCGAGCGCGGGCGTGCTGCTCCACTGTCTTGAAAGGCCCGTGCGCCCCTTCAAGAGCGCACTGCTGCTCGGCATCGCCGACGAGCAGACGCCGCGCGTGCGCGACGAGATACGTGCGCTCGCGCCGCTCTTCCAAGAGTCCGTGGCGCTGCTCGACTCGGACGCGACGCTCGGCGCTCTACGCACACGCGCGCGCGGCGCGGACGTGCTCCACCTCGCCTGTCATGGGCAGTTCCGGCCCGACAGCCCACTCTTCTCCTCGCTCCGCCTCGGCGACGGCTGGATGACCGTGCGCGACGCCTATACGCTCGACTTGAGCGCGGGACTCGTCACGCTCTCGGCCTGCGAGACGGGCGTCAGCGCGGTCGCGCCCGGGGACGAGTTGATCGGCCTCGTCCGCGGCTTCTTCTACGCGGGCGCACCCTCCTTACTGCTGAGCCTCTGGACGGTTGACGACGAGGCGACGGGCGAGCTGATGACCGACTTCTACACACACCTCCGCGCGGGCGCACGCCCCGCCGCCGCGCTCCGCGCCGCACAACTCCGCCAGATGCAAGAGCGCCCGCACCCCTTCTTCTGGTCGCCCTTCGTCCTCACCGGACGCTGGTGAAAGAGGAAGTAGACAGATGGCAGTAGGCAGTAGGCAGTAGGAAGACAAAGCGGCGCGCCCGACCTGAAGGTTCAGACACGCCACCTCTTCTTCTACTGTCTACTGCCTACTGCCTACTGCCTACTTTTTTCATTCCCCATGTATTTTTTCGTCCGCGGCGGGCACTGTTTGACCGGAGAAAGGCATCAAAAGCGGTGGACTTTCCAGCGCCAAGGCGGTCTCTATTTTCCGTCGAGTCCCGATTCGCCATGATTCCCCGCAGGTTATTCGTGTGCCCGGAATTTTAAGGAGTTCCCTCTAAGATGTCCCGCAAGCTCTTACGCCGCTTCGCCCTGTTCGCGCTTCTGGCAGCGGTGCTGCTGGCCGGTCTGCCGGCCGTGGCCCCGGCGGCGCACGCCTCGAACGGCTCGGGCGAGGACGACTACGTCCGCACCGAGCTGAACCTCAAACTCTTCAACGCCTCCGACATCACGGCGCTCGCGCAGCAGTACAATCTCCAGCTCGTCGAGCAGTTCGGCCAGCGCCCCATCTTCCTCCTGCGCACGCCCGCAAACTCGCAGCTCGACTCGCAGGCGCTCGCCGCCAAAATCCTCGCCGAGAACCCGACGCGCGTACAGTTTGCCGAGCCCAACTACAACTCCGGCTCGCCCGAGGGGAGCGGCAACTCCTGGGCGGTCGGCAACTCCTGGGCGGTCGGTAACTCTTGGGCCGTGGGCGGCGCGGCCGACTATCGAGGGCAGTGGGCGCCGGCCAAGATGCACCTGAGCGAGGCGCACAAGATTACGAAGGGCGCAGGGATAATCGTCGCCGTGCTCGACACGGGCGTTGACCGCCGCCACCCCGCGCTCGCGGGACGCCTGCTGCGCGGGCGCGACTTCGTGGACGGCGACGACGACCCGAGCGAGGTCATGCCCGCCGGGGCGACGACGCTCGCGCAGGCGCGGCAACTCGGGCCTTACGGGCACGGGACGCACGTCGCGGGGCTCGTCGCGCTCGCCGCGCCCGAGGCCAAGATCATGCCTGTGCGCGTGCTCGACCCGCAGGGCGTCGGCAACAACTGGGTCTTGATGGAGGCCGTCGCCTACGCGCTCGACCCCGACGGCGACCCACAGACTGACGACGGCGCGGATGTCATCAACATGAGCCTCGCCTCGTTCCACAAGTCGAACATCCTCGGGCAGCTCATCGGCGAATGGTGCGACGACGACACCCTCAACCCGGCGCCGACTCCGACGCCGGCCGCGCCCACGCGCCCGGTCGTCATCGTCGTCGCCGCGGGCAACCACGGCAGCGACGTTAATATGTATCCGGCGGCCGAGAACGTTCTGGGCGAGATTTCGGTCGGCGCCAGTCGCAACGACGACACGTTGGCCGCCTTCTCGCAGCGCAAGTGGCCGCGCGTGATGGCGCCGGGTGAGGGCATCGTGAGCAGCGTCCCCGGCGGCGGCACGGGCTCTTGGGCGGGCACGTCGATGGCTTCGCCGCTGGTCGCGGGTCAGGCGGCGCTTCTGCGCGCGGCCTTCCCCACGCTCACGCCCTCGCTAATCGAAGACCGCATGCGCGAGTCGAGCGCGCGTACCAAGGAGGAGATAGACCGGCGCGTGGACGTGGCCGCTTCAATCGTCCCCTACGTGACGAGCACGGCCAACCCCATCGACGACACGCGTAGCTTCGTCCGCCAGCAGTACCTCGACTTCTTCAACCGCGCGCCCGATAAATCAGGCGACGACTTCTGGTCGAACGAGGTTGCGCAGTGCGGCGCTGACCCCGCGTGCGTGCAGTATCGACGCACCAACACGTCGGGCGCCTTCTTCGTCTCCATCGAGTTTCGCGACACGGGCTACTTCGTCTACCGCCTGCACAAGGCGGCCTTCGGCGACCTCTCGACGACGCGGCCCGTGCCCGTGCGCTTCGAGGACTTCATGCCCGACACGCAGCGCATCGGCGAGGGCGTCGTCGTCAACTCGACGAACTGGGAGCAGAGGCTCACGGCCAACCGCGACGCCTTCGTGCTCGACTTCGTCACGCGCACAAGCGACCCCGCGGGACGCAACTTCGCATCGAAGTTCCCTTCGGGGATGAGCGCCGCGGCCATCGTGGACAAGCTCTTCCAGAACGCGGGCGTCACTCCGCTCGCGGCCGAGCGACAGGCGCTCATCGACGAGCTGACGCCCAACCCTGACTCGGCCACGCTGCGCGCGAGCGTGCTGCGCAAGGTGGCCGACGGCCCCGCGCTCGTCCGGCAGGAGTTCAACAAGGCGTTCGTGCTGATGCAGTACTTCGGGTATTTGAGAAGGAACCCCGACGACGTAGGCTTCGACGGGCAGCCCGACCCGAACTTCGTCGGCTACAACTTCTGGCTCTCGAAGCTCGAAGAGAACAACGGCGACTTCCACCGCGCCGAGATGGTGCGCGCCTTCATCGAGTCCATCGAGTACCGCCGGCGCTTCCGCGAATAGGCCGTCCCGATATCCGTAAAAAATTACGCGGCGCGTATTTTCTCGAACGCCGGCCGCACTGTTCGCGTGTAAGACGGAACGCTCGCCGACGCGGGACGTAACGTCGAAGAGCAAGGGGTGAGTTTTCAAAGCATCTGGAGGGACTTATCCGTCACGGGGAGAACGGGAGTCCCGCCAGTCGGGCGGCGAGGTCGCAAGGCCACGCCGCCCAATTTTTTTTGCAGTAGGCAGTAGGCAGATGGCAGTAGGCGGTTAAGACAAGAAGGCGCTTGAAAGAATCGGAGGCGGCGAGTTCCTAAGCTCGCCGCCTCCGATTCTGTTGACTACCTTATCTTTCCACTAACTGCCTACTGCTATCTGCCTACTGCCTACTGCTCCCTCACCTCGCACCGTACTTCTTGAACCACGCTTGCAGGCGTTGCCAGCCATCGGTGGCGGCCTCCTTGTTGTAGGAGGGGCGATAGTCTGCGTGGAAGCCGTGGCCGGCCTCCGGGTAGACGACGATCTCGGACGCAAGGGCGGCCTTCGACTTCGACTTCTTGAGCGCCGCGCGCATCTGCTCGACCGACTCAAGCGGGATGCCCTGATCCTTCGCTCCGTAGAGCCCGAGCACGGGCGCGTGCAGCTCGTCCACCAAGTCAATCGGCTGTCGCGGCATGAGCGGGTTGGGCTTGGCGTTCGGGGCCGCGACGAGGCGTCCGTACCAAGCGACGCCCGCGTCCACCTCCTTGCTGTGCGCCGAGTAGAGCCACACGATGCGGCCGCCCCAGCAGAAGCCCGTGATGCCGACGCGCTTCGCGTCCGACTTCCCCGTCGCGCGTGCCCAAGTCACAGTCGAGTCGAGGTCTGACATCACCTGCTCGTCCGGCACACGCGCGACGACCTTCATGATCTCCTCCATCTGAAGCTGCATCGTGTCGCCCTGCCGCGCGTAGAGCGAAGGCGCGACCGCGAGGTAGCCGAGCTTGGCGAAGCGGCGGCAGATGTCCTTGATGTGCTCGTGGACGCCGAAAATCTCCTGCACCACGAGTGCCAACGGAAAGTTCTTGCCCTTGGCGGGCATCGCGCGATAGGCCGGAATCTCGCCGTCGCGCACGGGGACTTTGACCTCGCCCGCTTCGAGCCCCTCTGTGTCCGTCGTAATCACGGTCTGCGCCGCCACGGGCTGCACGGCCAACGCGAACCCCGCGGCCAAAGAGCTGACGATGAAGCCGCGCCTTGAGACCTCCTCCGGCAACAGTCCGACAAGTTCTTCGTGCATCTCTCAAGCGCTCCTTTCCGAAAGTGGGATGGCGCTACTCTAACGCAAGACCGCGTCGGCCGGAAGACCGCCCCGCCTCTTTTCACGCCGCGCGCCCGCACCTTGAAAAGGCGTCGGGCGCGGCGTAGATTGGCTGACGCTTTCCCATTCTCCGATTCATGGAAGGAAAATCATATGAGCATGTGCGAGACGCTCGCGGCCGAGCTTCAGCAGGAGGCGAAGACGACGAGGAGGCTTTTGGAGCGCGTGCCGGAAGGCTCGTTCGACTGGAAGCCGCATGAGAAGTCGATGAGTCTGGGCCGTCTGGCCGGGCACGTCGCGGAGCTGCCTTCGCTGATCGCCCCGGCGCTGACGCAGGACGAGCTCGACTTCGCCTCCGGCGCCTACCAGCCGTTCTTCCCTTCGAGCACCGCCGAGCTGTTGGAGAAGTTCGACGAGAACATCAACGCCGCCGTCGGGCTTTTGAGCGGCCAGTCGGACGAGAGCCTGAACGAGTCGTGGCGGCTGGGGAGCGGCGAACAGACCTTCTTCAAGGGGCCGCGGGCGGCGGCCGTGCGCGTGCTGGCGCTCAATCACGTCGTGCATCACCGCGGGCAGCTCTCGGTCTATCTGCGTCTGCTCGACGTGCCGGTGCCCTCCATCTACGGCCCCTCGGCCGACGAAGGGCCGGGCGCTTAAGACAGTAGGCAGATGGCAGATGGCAGTAGGCAGTTCCGACGAATAGCTTAAACAGCCTACTGCCATCTGCCTTCTGCCTACTCTTTCCGGGGACGGAAATAGCTTTATGACTTCGGGCAAGGGCCGGGTGCGGATCGGCTGCTGCGGCTTTCGCTCGTCGCGCGAGTCGTATTATGAGCTGCTCGACTCGGTCGAGGTGCAGCACACCTTCTATCAGCCGCCGCAGATTCCGACGCTGCGGCGCTGGCGCGAAGAGGCGCCCAAGGGGTTCGAGTTCGCGCTCAAGGCTTGGCAGGTCATCACGCACCTTTCGTCGAGCCCGACCTACAGGCGCGTCAAGCGCCCGCTCACCGAAGCGCAGCGCGAGGGCGCGGGCTTCTTCCGACCGACCGAGGCCGTCCGCGAGGCTTGGACGTTGACGCGCGAGTGTGCGCGCGCGTTAAAGGCGCGCGCCGTGCTCTTCCAATGCCCGGCCAGCTTCAAGCCGACGAGTGAGAACGTCGAGCACCTGCGCCGTTTCTTCCGAGAGGTCGAGCGCGGCCGGCTCGTCTTCGCGTGGGAGCCGCGCGGCGGCTGGCCGCGCGAGCTGGTGAAAGAGTTGTGCGATGAGCTTAACCTCCGGCACGCCGTAGACCCTTTCAGTGAACGTTCGGTCACGCCGGAGAAGTGCTACTTCCGTCTCCACGGCCGGAGGGGCTGGCGCTACAAGTACGAGGAGGGCGAGCTTGAAGAGCTGAAGTCGATGCTCCCGAAGCGCGCGACCTCCTACGTCTTCTTCAACAACGTCGAGATGCGCGACGACGCGCGCCGCTTCCGTCGAATCGTCGAAGAGGATGACTGACATCCACCGGGACGCTCCCTCTCGTAAGTATGTTTGCGTGCGAGCCCGGGGGGTTTGCGGAAGACGATTCAAGACTTTGAGAGGAGCAGGCGTATGAGTGAGCAGGATAACGTGGGCGTGGTGCGCCGCGCGTACGAGAACTTCAAGGGTGGCAACATCGGCGGCATACTCGATTCGGTGACCGACGAGGTGGACTGGCGTCTGCCTGAGATGGAGGGCATCTCTTTCTCCGGCGGGCGCCGCGGGCGCGAGAGCGTCGGCGGGTTCTTCTCCCAACTGGCGGAGTCGCAGGAGAGCGTCAGCTTCGAGCCGCGCGATTTTGTCGCGCAGGGCGATAAGGTCGTCGCGCTCGGCACCTATCGCTGGCGCGTGAAGAAGACGGGGCGCGAGTACGGCGGCGACTGGGCGCACGTCTTCACCGTCCGCGACGGCAAGATCGCCGGCTTCCACGAGTACATGGACTCGGGCGCCGCGCGCGCCGCCTACGCGTAAACATTCACGGCAGAGACAGAGACACGGCTTGTTGAGTTAAATAAACAAGCCGTGTCTCTGTCTCTGCCGTGGTGAAAACTTTCTTACGTCAGATGCGGGCTATTGAATTACTCGCAGGTCGCGCTCGCCGACGATCTTCCAGCCGCCGTCTGTGCGGCGCCAGCGCAGCTCTTGTAAGACCTCGCCCGCACGGCTGTCCGCGCCGTCGATGCGATAGCGTTTGCGAAAGCGCATGACGGCCGTGCGCCCGTCGGGGCTGAGACGTATCTCGGGCGGCGCGGCCTCGACATTAACGGCCGAGGCGCGCGCGAACAGGCGCGTCTTCTCCGCGCGGACAGATTCGCGCGCGGCGTTGCGGGTGAGATAGAAGGCTTCGACCGTCGGCGCATAAAAATTCATCTGCTTTCCCACGTCGCGCGAGTTCGTCGCCGCCAACCATCCGCCGAGCGCGGCGC
>JBJMGQ010000586.1:0-10391 GCA_045807845.1 Pyrinomonadaceae bacterium
GGTTGGCCGGGAACACGAGCTTGCCGCATTGAGTCGAATGAAAAATGGTGTTGCCACCATTACAGGGATTGGGGGGCAAGGTAAATCTGCTCTGGTATCAAAGTTCCTCGAAGTGTGGCGAAGCCAGAATCCTGAGGGGTTCTCTGATTGGAGAGATTGTCGTGAAGAGGGAGAACGCTTTTATACTCAACTTATCGCCTTGATAGAGCAACTAACTAGTGGTGAGGTTACTGGGGAATACTTGTTTGGTGCCGACACAAAAACAGTTGTACGTTACTTTTTTAAGCTCGTGGGGGAGCAAAGGGGCGTCATAGTTCTTGATAATGTAGACCATTACGTTGATCAGGCTGATGAGAAATTTAGCTTAGGCGTCAGCGTTTTCGTTGAAGAGGCTCTTCGCGTACGACACAATCTACTCATCATCTTCACCTGTCGGCCTCGAATTTCTTATCCGAATCCCCGTTTCCTTGAAGTGCCTTTGCGTGGAATAGAGTTATCAGAAGCCATTAATTTGTTTGAGTTACGTGGCGTCAAAGTTAATCAATTAAACCAAAGCGAGATAGAAGAGATTTGGACACGGACGGAAGGTCATCCACTATGGATAAACTTGATTGCCGTCCAAATGTTTCGTAACCCTCAGACTGCGCCTAACATTCTTGAAGAATTACGGAAGGGGCACGTTGATAATCGAACCAGTTCAATGTTCCGGGCGCTTTGGAAAGGGCTTAATGAACGGCAAAGAATGATTTTACGGTGTATGGCTGAGGTTGGTTACCCGGAAACGGCAGATTTTATAAATGATTTTGTCGGAACCTTGATTAAAAGCCCCAATCATTTCAACAGAGCTTTCACCGGTCTTAAATCCCTGAGTCTTGTGGTAGAGCGCGGCGCAGTTCGTGGTGAAAGGAAGTTCGATCTACATCCTTTGGTGAGAAGTTTTATTAGAACTGAGTTCCCAACAGTTCAAGAACGCCAACCTTTTATTAAGCCAGTTCTTTTATTTTTGGCACAGTTCATTACAAGTAGATCGATACCGCTGCAAGATGCATCAATTGAAGATTTACAGCGCTGGACTGCTAAAGCTGAATTGGAGACGGCTAGTAATGTTCCGGTGACGGGGTTGGAAACTTTATCAAGCGTTGCAGATAATCTTATTGCAAGAAGCTTCCATGAAGAGTTTTTTCGTGTTGCTAAGCTAGTACTCGATCAAGTGGATTGGCATAGTATTGAGATACAAGATTCGCCCATTTTTCATACAGTGGTTGAACTTCTAATACCAGCACTTGGTGAACATAAGCGCGAGGAAGAAGCCCGATACTATCTTAACCTCTATGAGGAGGCCACGGGTCATAGAACGGTTGCCCGCATGCGGTTTTGTAGGGTAGCGAGCTATCTGGAATGGCTTCTAGGTAATTACAAGCAAGGAATAAAATTGGGGCAGGAAGGCGTCAATCTAAAACAGCAATCAGATATAGACACAGAACTGGATTCATCACATTCATTAGCGCTTGCTCTTAGAGATAGCGGTAGATGGAATGAAGCCCTTAAAATATTTACTGCCCATCAGTCAATTGATGACATCCTGCTAGAGGATCATCGTTCATCGGGTAAGGATGCTAGTTTCTATGGCAATGTCGGCAGATGCCTTCAATTTAAAGGAGAGGTGCAGTTCGCTTTGCACTGTTACGTTAACGCGGCCGAATTGCTCCAAAATGGTAAGAAAGCTGTTGACATTGTAAATAAGGGGTATGCTGCCTTATGGATCGGTGAAGCCCTAGAAGCTCTCGATGATTACAATTCAGCATATAGTTTTTATAGGCAGGCTGTTTCTATTTGGTCTCGAAGGGCACCGCTTCGTGTTCCCATGCCAAAAGGAAGGATTGAAAATATTAGCCAACTTGTTGATGCCACCTGCATCACCGCCACAGATAGTGAAGTTTTTTCTTTCTGTCAAAGTTGGATTGGAAATTACCGCCAATCGGTAAAAAAGAAATTGAATGCGAAGTAGTAACGAGGACGGAATAAGGTGGCCATGGGAAGACGTATCGTGGATGTATGCAAAGCTGATTTCTCAGAGAGCTAAGACATAATCAGTTCTGGCGTGGCTGAGTTTCGCTTCAAAATCAGCAACTCAGGATTTCATGCGCCCATTGACACCTAAGCGAGGGGTCGCAAGTTCAAGTCTTGCCGGGAGCATTCAACACAACTCGAAACAGAAGAGGGCCGCGCCTCCTTACAATCTGAGCAGAAGGAGACGACTATGACTACAATCCTTATCATTATCTTGATCCTGCTGCTCATCGGGGCCGCGCCCACGTGGCCTTACAGCCGCAGTTGGGGTTACTACCCGAGCGGCGGGCTCGGCCTAGTCCTCCTCATCGTGCTCATCTTAATCTTTCTCAAAGTAATCCGAGTCTGAGCACCATTACATACCTGACAGCGCGACCGAAAGGTGCGAAGCTCCGCCTTCGCCTGTGCGGGCGAGTCAAGCCAGTCAACCCGTGCGCGAAGAAAAATCTTGTCTCAGTTCTCGCTTCCGTGTATCATCCCGCACATGGAACATTCGTTCGCGAGTGAAACGCAGATGCTCTCTTACGCAAACGTCGAGTCCGTCATGTGGCCCGACCGCACGACGCGTTGCGCGCGGCCGCTGTTCATGACGACCGTCTCGGCCGGGTTCCCGTCGCCGGCCGAGGGCTACATCGAGGGGCGGCTCGACCTCAACCGCTATCTCATCAAACACCCGACGGCGACCTTCTACGTGAGGGTTTCGGGCGACTCGATGTCGGGCGCGGGAATCAACCCCGGCACGATCCTCGTCGTTGACCGGCAGGTCGAGGCAGAGGACGGCGACATCGTCATCGCGCGCATCAACGACGAGTTGTGCGTCAAGCGCCTCCGCGTCCGCCACGGCCGCATCTGGCTCATGCCCGAGAACGAGCGCTTCCAGCCCATCGAAGTCATCGAGACGATGGACTTCGAGGTCTGGGGCCGCGTCATGCACGCCATACGCTCTTACTAAGTAAGGCGTCGTAGTCTTAAGACTTCGTCGAGGATGCGGTGTGCGGCGTCGAGCTTGGACATGAGCGGGAGCGCGGCGGGCTGTTCGCGGTCGCGCGTGAGGAGTGTGACGACGTTCGTGTCGGTGTCGAAGCCGGCGCCGTCCTGCGTCAGGTCGTTGGCGACGATGGCGTCGAGCTTCTTGCGCGTGAGCTTGTCGCGTGCGTTCTCGACGACGCGCTCGGTCTCGGCCGCGAAGCCGACGACGAGCAGGCCGTCGCGGCGTGTGCGTGCGACCTCGGCAAGGATGTCGGGCGTGGGTTCGAGCGTGAGCGTGAGAGCCGACTCAGACTTCTTCAACTTCTCACGCGCGCGCGCGGCCGGGCGATAGTCGGCGACCGCCGCCGCCGCGATGAAGACCGTGGCGCCCACGACTTCGCGTAGGACAGCGTCACGCATCTCTTCGGCCGAGAAAGCACGCACGGTGCGCGCGCCCGCAGGTGGCCGCGCCGTCGTCGCACCGGCCACGACTGTCACCTCCGCCCCGCGCAGAAGCGCCGCCTCGGCCACGGCGAAGCCCATCCGCCCCGACGAATGGTTGGAGATGAAGCGCACGGGGTCTATCTCTTCGCGTGTCGCTCCGGCGGTGATGAGCACGCGCTCGCCCGCAAGGTCTTTCGAGCGCCCCGCCGACTGCCTCAACATCTCAAGCGCCGCTTCGACAATCCTTTCCGGCTCAGAGAGACGGCCGGGGCCGATGGTGCCGCAGGCCATCTCGCCCGCGTCGGGCTCGACGATGCGCACGCCGTCCGCGCGCAGCCGCGCGAGGTTGCGTTGCGTCGCCGGGTGCAGAAGCATCGTCGTGTTCATCGCGGGCGCGATGAGCACCGGCGCGTTCGCGGCGAGATAGGTCGAAGTCAGAAAGTCGTCGGCGACGCCATTGGCGAACTTGGCGATGAGGTTGGCCGTGGCCGGCGCGACGACGAGCAGCTCGATTGATTGCGAGAAGGTTATGTGCGCGATGGGGTCTGGGTTGTCGGGCGCGTAGTCGTCCACGACGACGTGCGCGCCGGAGAGCGCGCGGAAGGTGAGCGGCGTGACGAACTCGCACGCGCGCTTCGTCATCCCGACGCGCACCTCGCAGCCCGCGCGCTGTAGCCCGCGCAAGACCTCGACGGCCTTGTACGCGGCGATGCCGCCGGACACGCCCAGCGCGACGCGCCTGCCCGCGAACTCCGTCCCGCCTGTCGTCCTCGAATCGTTTGAAGCGTCGGAAGGCATAAAGAAACTTTACCGTGTGGCCCGAATGTAGCACCGCCCGCTCGGCGCGCGCAACGCATCTCCCGGGTCACACCGCCTGCACGAATGCCCGCGCTCCCGTCATTTGTGATAAGATTCCACGCGTCCCAAACCCCCTTGAACTAATATTAAGCTGCTGACTCCGCTCAGGGTCTTGGGTAAGAGAGTGATGAGAAGATTGACGCGCACAACGGGGCTTCTCGCCCTGTGTCTTTTGATTCTCTCCGTCGGCGCGTCCGCGCAGAAGCGGCGGCCTGCGCGCGCCGAAGGCAGTGAGTTCGGGCCGAACGTGCGCGCGTACCTCGGCTACCTGCGCAACGAGCAGGAGGTCGTGGACGACCGCGCAAGCCGGCGCGAGATTCAACGCAGCTACTACGTCCACAACTCGAACCGCATCGAGGCGCTCCGCCAGATGGCAATCCGCATCGCGCGCACGAGCGGCAACGACTACCTGCCAGAGATGGAGGCGGTCACACCGGAAGAGTTCACACAGTTCTTCGAGGAGCCGCTGCCGAAGCCTTCGGAGCTACAGTTGGACGGCGTAGTCGAATACAAGTTCAGATATCTCGGGACGATTCTGTCGAGGGGAGAGAAGTTCTATCTCTTCGCGCGCCTTGATCCCTACGAGCAGGCCGAGCAAAGGAAGAAGGGCGAGGCCAAGCCGCAGCCCAACGCGAACGCCGCCACGCCGACGACCGGCAACGACGCGGCCGTCCGCCCACGCCGCGCCAGCGCTCCTTAAGCCCGCGCGCCCGAATCGCTAATGATGCGCCAAGACTCTTTCTTCGACGTGGAGGCCGAGACGGGCGAGCGCGACGCAACGCGCCTCGTGCTCTACGCCCTCGGCGAATTTCAGGAGCGCGGGCTAGTCTTGGCTGGACGTGACCTCCCCTTCGACCGGCTCCGCGGTGCCTTCCGCCGCGCCGCCGCGGTTTTCGGCGCACCGGAACTTGATGACGAGGCCGCCGCCGTGACTCTCGACGCGCTCGGCGCTAACGTTCGTCGCGTTCCGACCTTCGTCGCCAAGCACCCCTTCCGCGTCGTCGTCCCCGAGCCGCTCGCCGAAAAGTCACGCCGCTTCTTCCTCGAAACGAAAAAGACAGATTAAAGCTTGTGCCGCGGAACGAATGATGTTTACGCGGGCGCACTCGCTCTGTTAACATTCGTTCTCGATTTCCCGTCCACAGACTTCAAGCCACGGACACGCAGCGGGGCGGAGTGTGAGTCGCAAAAGAGGCGGCGGCGAGAGTCGCAGGAAATTCTTGGGAGGTGTAAGCGCCGCGGCGCTCGTCGCCTCCACGTCGGCGAAGGGGCTCGGCGCGCAGAAGATGGGCGAGCTGCACCCGTTCGGCTTCATCATCCACGGCGGCGCGGGCACCATCGAGCGCAGCCGCATGACGCCCGAACGCGAGCGGGCATACCGCGAGAAGCTGACCGAGGCGCTGCTGGCCGGCTACGAAGTTTTGAAGAAGGGCGGCGGCTCGCTCGACGCCGTCGTCGCGGCGATAGTGCTCATGGAGGACTCGCCGCTCTTCAATGCGGGCAAAGGTGCGGTCTTCACGAACGCCGGGACGAACGAGCTTGACACCTCCATCATGGACGGCCGGACGCTCAAGGCCGGAGCGGCGGCGGGTCTGAAGCGAATAAAAAATCCGATTCTGCTCGCGCGCCTCGTCATGGAGCAGTCGCCGCACGTGATGATGACGGGCGAGGGCGCCGAGGTCTTCGCCACGCAGAAGGGTTTTGAGCTGGTCGATCCCAAGTATTTCTACACAGAGGAGCGCTGGCAACAGCTCCAACGTGCGAAAGAGGCGGAGAAGAGTCCGCCGGCGAAGCAGTCGAAACTCGACAAAGGGTTGCAGCCTTTTGACGAGCACAAGTTCGGGACGGTCGGGGCGGTCGCGCTCGACCGTGCGGGGAATCTCGGAGCCGGGACTTCGACCGGCGGGATGACCAACAAGCGGTTCGGCAGGGTCGGCGACTCGCCCATCATCGGCGCCGGAACTTACGCTGACAATGAGACTTGCGGCGTTTCCTGCACCGGCGACGGGGAATATTTCATCCGCGCATCGGTCGCGCACGATGTCTCTGCGCGGATGCGTTACGCAGGCGAGTCGGTCGAGCGCGCGGCGACCGGAGCCTTGGAAAAGGTCGGGAAGCTGGGCGGCACCGGCGGCCTGATAGCCCTCGACCGGCGCGGAAATTTTACGATGCCTTTCAACACTTCCGGCATGTATCGCGGAGTGGTCGGGCCGGATGGGCGGCCGCGTGTGTTAATCTACAAAGAGTAACCCGCGCCGCGCTTGCGAGAGGGGTTGGAAAGGCGCCCTGAGAGGGCGAAAATAAGAGTTGACAAATCGCCCCTTTATACCGCAAATTGTTGAAAAATCGTTGAATTAACGAAGATGTTTATTGACACGCGCGCCCGTTTCGTGTAAAAAAAGCGAGTCTTTTGAAGCCCACAGTGGCTCTCATGCCTGCTTTTATGAGACACCGCGCGGGCTATTCCCGAGACGAATTGGCGAGAAAAACAGAAAACAAATCGTCTCAGGCGCGTCTTTTGTAGCCTACGAGCCGAAAGACACGCAGCGCGCTCTCTCAAAAAATTGACAGTTTCACCTACGGGAGGAGAAGTAATGACTAGCAGAACCTGGAGCCGTACGCCCATCTCGCTCGCCCTGGCGCTCGCCATCTTGTGCACATACTCGATGGTCGGATTCGCCGCGCCGCAGCAGGGGCAGACTGGCCCGACAGGCGACCTTTCGGTCGTCGGTGAAGTTTCCGTCAACGGCACCAGCGCCATCTCGGGCGCGACCGTTTTCTCAGACAGCACGGTCACGACCGCGCAGAACTCAAGCGCCGTTGTCAGCCTCGGCAAACTGGGCCGCGTTGAGGTGCTGCCGAATTCGAGCCTCAAGCTAAGCTTCAGCGAGACGGGCGTCAGTGCCATGCTCGACTCGGGCCGCGTGCGCGTCTCGTCCTCGTCCGGCATCTCGGCCACGGTCACCACCAAGGACGGCGCAGCGGTCGCCGACAACAGCCAGACGAACGTCTTCATGGTTGATGTCGAGTGCGGCAACACGGTCGTCTCCACTCAGTCGGGTAAAGTCGAACTGCGCGCGGGTAACAGCGTGAAGCAGATCGCCGCCGGCGGTCAGGACACGGCCGGCACGGCCACCCCCGGCACCCGTTGCACCCGCTTCCAGCAGCCCGAGATGCACGGCCTGTCGAGCGGCGCCCTCGCGGCGCTCCTGCTCGCAGCGGGCGGCGCAGTCGCGGCGGCCATCATCGCGGCCACGCAGGACAACGACTTCAACTTTGGCGGCAACCCGATCGTCATCAGCCCTTCGCGCTAAACTTCACTTAGGTTTTGCGGCTCAGGGCTCCGGTTGTGCTGAATTAACGCTCGAACCCGGTTCGACCCCACATCTTTGCGGGTCACGCGCATGCAGCGCCGCGTGACCCGCAACCTTTTGTCTGAGATAATCACCCGCTGGATAGAAATCCCACCACCGGAAAGGTCGTTTCAAGCAAGATGCACATAGCAGTAATCGGGACGGGTTACGTCGGGCTCGTGACGGGAACCTGTTTCGCAGAGTTCGGCACGTCCGTAACTTGCGTGGACGTGGACACCGATAAGATCGAGCGGCTCAAGCGGGGCGAGATGCCCATCTACGAGCCCGGCCTCGACCAACTCGTCGCCAAGAACACTCAGGCCGGACGCCTCCATTTCACCACCGACATCAAGGCGGCCGTCGAGCAGTCGCTCGTCATCTTCCTCGCCGTCGGCACGCCGCCGCGCGAGGACGGCTCGGCCGACCTCTCTTACATCGAGGGCGCCGCGCGCGACGTGGCGCGGCACATGAACGGCTACAAGGTCGTCGTGACGAAATCGACGGTGCCCGTCGGCACGGGCGAGCGCCTGCGCCGTCTCATCCGCGAGCACCAGACGAAGTTCGACTTCGGCATCGTCTCGAACCCGGAGTTTTTGCGAGAGGGCGCGGCCATCGACGACTTCATGCGGCCGAATCGTGTCGTCCTCGGCTCGAAAGACGAGGCGGCCATCGCCATCATGCGCGACCTCTACCGCCCGCTCTATCTGATAGAGACGCCGGTCGTCATTACATCGCTCGAAGCGGCCGAGTTGACGAAGTACGCGGCCAACGCCTTCCTCGCCACCAAGATTTCCTTCATCAACGAGGTCGCCAACCTCTGCGACCGGATCGGCTGCGACGTGCACGACGTGGCGCGCGGCATCGGGATGGACAACCGCATCGGCCGTTACTTCCTGCATCCGGGGCCGGGCTACGGCGGGTCGTGCTTCCCGAAGGACACGACAGCGCTCATCTCCGTGGCGAAGGAGTACAACGCCGAGTCGCGCATCGTCGAGGCCGTGGTCGAGGTCAACCGTCTCCAGCGCGAGCGGATGGTCGAGAAGATCGAGCGGCTCGTCGGCGACGTTGCGGGAAAGACGGTCGCCGTGCTCGGCCTCTCCTTCAAGCCCGAGACGGACGACATGCGCGAGGCGCCTTCCGTTGACATCATCAATGCTCTCTTGGCGAAGGGCGCGCGCGTGAAGGCGTACGACCCCGTCGCGGCCGAGCAGGCGCGCAAGTTCCTGCCCGAGATTGAGTACGCCGAGGACGAGTTCGGCGCGGTCGAGGGCGCGGACGCGCTGGTGTTTATGACCGAGTGGAATCAGTTCCGCGCGCTCGACATGCAGCGCGTCAAAGAGTTGATGCGCGCGCCCAAGGTCGCAGACCTCCGCAACATCTATGAGCCCGAGCGCATGCGCAAGCTCGGCTTCGACTACGTCGGCGTCGGAAGGTAGATAAAAAGTGATGAGTGATGAGTGATAAGTGATAAGAAAAACTTCCGGTCTTTCTTATCACTTATCACTCATCACTCATCACTCATCACTTGCTTATGTCTCTTTCGGGAACTTATCTGGTCACAGGCGGGGCCGGGTTTGTCGGCTCGCACATCGCGGCGGCGCTAGCAGCATCGGGTGCGCGCGTGCGCGTGCTCGACGACCTTTCGACGGGGCACGCGGATAATCTTGAGGAGATAGGCGGCGACATAGAGTTCATCCGCGGCGGGTTGACCGAAGCGGATGCTCTGGAACGCGCGCTGCGGGGCGTTGAGGTCGTCTTCCACGAGGCGGCCATTCCTTCGGTGCCGCGTTCGGTCGAAGAGCCGGAGGCGACGCACCGCGCCAGCGTCGATGGGACTTTCGCGCTGCTCGTCGCGGCGCGTCGCGCAGGCGTGCGGCGTGTCGTCTACGCCGCGTCGAGTTCCGCGTACGGCGACCAGCCGACGCTCCCCAAGACCGAGGAGATGCGCCCCGAGCCCCTCAGCCCTTACGCGGCGGCGAAGCTCGTCGGCGAGTACTACTGTCAGGTCTGGTCGCGCGTCTACGGCTTCGAGACGGTCTGCCTGCGCTACTTCAACGTCTTCGGCCCGCGTCAAGACCCCAGCTCTCAATACTCGGGTGTCATCTCGCGCTTCATCTCGGCGCTCGCGTCGGGCGGTCGCCCCGTCATCTACGGCGACGGCGAGCAGTCGCGCGACTTCACATACGTCTCAAACGTCGTGGACGGGAACCTCCGCGCCGCCGAGAGCCCGCAGGCCGTCGGCCGCGTCATCAATCTCGCCACGGGGCGGCAGACGACTTTGAACGAGTTGCTCGACGCTTTGAAGAAGCTGACCGGCCGGACGGAGGTCGAGGCAGAGTACCGCGAGCCCAGATTGGGCGACGTGCGCCACAGCCTCGCCGACATCACACGCGCGCGCGAGTGGCTGGGCTTCGAGCCGCAGATCGGACTGGAAGAGGGACTGCGTCACACGCTCGAATGGTGGAAGCAGAGCCGCTACGCCCGCGCTTAAAAGACAATTCACCACAGAGATACAGAGGCACAGAGGTAAATAATCACAAAACCCTTCTAACAATCCCCTGCGTCAGAACCGGAACGTTGAAGTTCATAAGGAGACCTACCCGTTTTCCGCTGAGCCGCAGGAACGTGAGCAGTTGGGCTTGATGGATCGCTTCGAGCCTGTCGACTGACTTCAGCTCAATCACTACAAGGTCCCTA
>JBJMGQ010000587.1:0-6812 GCA_045807845.1 Pyrinomonadaceae bacterium
CACGCGTAGAGCACGTCGAAGCCGGCCGTCCACAAGAGCACGACGAGCGAGAGCAGCAGCGGCACCGGCGAGTCAAGGCTGCCGCGCACGGCCACCCACGCGCCCGTCGGAGCGATGGCGAGACACCAGCCGAGCACGACGTGCGAGAGCGACGTGAAACGCTTCGTGTAGGAGTAGAGCAGCACCGAGCCGAGCGCGACCGGAGAGAGCAGCAGCGTCAGGCGGTTGAGCATCAGCGAGGCGAGAAAGAAGAGCGCGGCCGCAAGGAGCGTGAAGCCCCAGACGAAGGAGACGGAGAGCCTTCCGGCGGGGATGGCGCGCGAGGCCGTGCGCGGGTTGCGTGCGTCGTAGTCGCGGTCGGCGATGCGGTTGAAGGCCATCGCGGCCGAGCGCGCGCCGACCATCGCCAGCGTTATCCAGAGCGCCTGCCAGAGGGTCGGCAGTCCCGTCGCGGTGAAGCCGCGCGCCGCCAACAGCGCCCCAAGAAAGGCGAAGGGCAGCGCGAAGAGCGTGTGCTCGATCTTGATCATTTCGAGCGTCGTGCGGATGTTGCTCGCGGCGGTGTTCATCTCGGTCTGAAAGGTAGGCAAAACTCGGGCCGGTCGGGTCAAAATTCAGGACGTTGCGGGAGCGTTATTCAAGCGGCGCCGTGCGGCATTTCTAAGCAGGTTCGACGTGTGCGCTGGCAAAATGCCAAAGCTCGGTGCGCGCCTGTGCTTTCCGCCAAAGCTTCAGCGCGGGCCCCAGTAGTCGGGCGACTCCTTCATCGAGGGATCGGGGCGCTCCATCCAGCGCTCGGGGCGGTGGAGGTCGATGAAGCCGAACTTGCGGTAAAGCTCATGCGCGTCCTTCGTCGCCAAGACCCAGCGGCGGAAGCCCTGCAACTCCGGGTGACTGAGTATGACCTCCATCAGCCACTTCGACAGGCCGCGCCCGCGGTGCTCCTGCAAGACGAACACGTCGGCCAGCCACGCGAACGTCGCGTAGTCTGTGACGACGCGCGCGAACCCGACCAGCTCGTCGCCGCGATAGATGCCGAAGGGGAGCGAGTTCTCGACGGCCTTGCGCACGACCTCCAGCGGCCGTCCCTTCCCCCAGTAGCTCTCCTCGCTGATGAACCGATGGATGACGGGCAGGTCGAGTCGCCCGCGCTCCGTGCTGATGGTGTATTCGCCTTGATGCCAATCCATAGCTCTGAATCAATCGCCCGACGATTCCTCTCCACGCCAACGCGTGCCCGTCGGGTGCGGGATGCCGAACTGGTCGAGGAGGCGGAAGACGAGGTGGTCTACGAGCTGCTCGATGGTCTGCGGCCGGTGGTAGAAGCCGGGGCTCGCGGGCATGATGCGCGCGCCCGCGTGTGCGAGCCGGAGCATGTTCTCAAGGTGAAGCGAGTTGTACGGCGTCTCGCGCACGACGAGGACGAGCTTGCGCCCCTCCTTCAACGTCACGTCGGCCGCGCGGTGAATCAAGTTCGTTCCCGCGCCCGACGCAATCGCCCCGAGCGTGCCCATCGAGCAAGGCACCACGCACATCCCCACCTGCGGGTGCGAGCCCGACGAAGGCTTCGCCGCCATGTTGTCGAGCCGGTGGAACTGTATGAGCTTTGAGTCCTGCGGCAAGCCGACCCACTCGTTGACCCCGCGCGTGTCGCCCGCCTCGATCTTCACCCCCATCTCGACGCGCGCCACCACGAGCGCCGACTGCGACATGATGAGATTGATGCGCTCCAACACCCCGCTCGCCGCCATGTGGACGAGCGTGCGGTGCGCGTAGATGGAGCCGGAGGCTCCCGTGACTGCGACTGTTAATTCCATTGAGACTTCACGTGCGACGGGTGACGTATGAACGACTCTCATCATCTCACACGCCACCCGCCGCGTCTGACCTGTTACGTCACGACGAATCTTACGGGTCACGCCCCCGCGCGCGCAAGCGTGACGGTTTCGGACTGCATGGACAGGAATGCTAGACTCTGACTGCAACCTGATTGCTGAAAGCTGACGGCTCTATCACCGATGGACTCAAAGGAACTGGAGCGGCTGCTGCGCGCCTTCAAGCAGGGCGAGCTGGACGACGCGGAGGCGGCGCGGCGCATCTCGAATCTGCACTTCGAAGACTTGGGCCACGCGCGCGTTGACCACGCGCGGGCGGCGCGGCAGGGCTTTCCGGAAGTCGTCTTCGGGGCGGGGAAGACGCGCGCGCAAGTGGTCGAGATCGTCGAGGCGCTCGCGCGCCGCGCGCCCAACCTGCTCGTCACGCGCACAGACGAGGGCACCTACGGCGAAGTCCGCAACGTCTGCACGGAGGCCGAGTGGCACCCCGCGGCGCGGATGATTCGCGTCCTGCGCGACCGCACCGAGCGCGGCGCAGGCACCATCATGGTCGTCACCGCGGGCACCTCCGACATCCCCGTCGCGGAGGAGGCCGCGCTCACGGCCGAGGCGATGGGCAACCGCGTCGAGCGCATCTGGGACGCGGGCGTCGCAGGCATCCACCGCCTCATGGCCGAGCGCGAGCGGCTGCGCGCGGCGCGCGTCGTCGTCGTCGCCGCGGGGATGGAGGGCGCACTCCCCTCGGTCGTCGGCGGACTGGTGAGCGTCCCCGTCATCGCCGTCCCGACGAGCATCGGCTACGGCGCCTCGTTCGGCGGCGTGGCCGCACTGCTCGGCATGCTCAACTCCTGCTCCTCGAACGTCACGGTCGTCAACATCGACAACGGCTTCGGCGCGGGCTTCGTCGCCAGCCTCATCAACCGGAACGATGAACGAGGAACGATGAGCGCGGAATGAAAAGACAAAGACGCCTTCAGTTCATCGTTCATCGTTCCGCGTTCATCGTTTTACTCGTCGCGTTGGCGACGGCGAGCGCGGGTTGCGGCGCGCGGCGGACGCCCGACCTCGGGCGCATCTTCGCGGGCGTGCACGAGCGGAAGGGGAAGCGACCCGTCATCGTCATCCCCGGCATCCTCGGCTCGCGCATCGTCAACCGCCGGACGGGCGAAGTGGTCTGGCCTTCGGTCTTCCGCTCGGACGTGGACGGCCTCTCTCTGCCGACGACGCCCGACCTCGCCGCCAACCACGACGAGCTGGTCGCGGCGCGCATCGTCGAGGGGGCAAAGCTGGCGGGCAAGTTCGGGCCTGAGGTCTACGTCTACTATCACCTCATCCGCGCGCTCGTAGATTACGGCGGCTACCGCGAGGGCGATTGGGCGAACCCGCCCGAGGGCGGCGACGAGGACACGTTCTACGTCTTCGCATACGATTGGCGGCGCGACAACGTCGAGTCCGCGCGCCTGCTCGTCAAGCGGGTCGAGGCTTTGAAGCTGAAGCTCGGCCGTCCCGATTTACGCTTCAACGTCGTCGCGCATTCGATGGGCGGACTCGTCGCGCGCTACGCAGCGATGTACGGCGACCAAGACCTGCCGCCCACGGGCACAGAGCCGCGGCCGGACTGGGCCGGCGCGAGCTTCGTCAACAAGATTTTCATGTTCGGCACACCCAACGCCGGCTCGGCCGAGGCGTTCGCAGTCCTGCTCGAAGGCTACTCTGTGACGGAGGGCTTGCGCCGCCGCGTGCACCTGCTCAACAAGCTCTCGCGCGAGGACGTGTTGACCGCGCCCTCCATCTTTCAACTGCTGCCGCACGTGGGCGCCGTGCGTTTCCTCGACCGCGATCTGCGACCGTTAGACGTTGACCTCTACGACCCCGCTACTTGGCGTCGCTTCGGCTGGTCGGCGGCGAACGACCCCGCGTTCCGCGCGGCCTACGAGCGCGGCGCGGCGCGCGACGAGGAGGCGCCGACCGGCCATGGCACGCTCGCAGACCTCGACGCGTATCTCGACGCCGTGCTGGCGCGCGCGCGACGCTTCCACGAAGCGCTCGACGCGCAGGGCGTTGACGCTGGCAACGCGCCCGTCAAACTCTTTGCCTTCGGCGGCGACTGCGAGGAGACTTTGAATGCGCCCGTCGTTGTGCGGGAGGAGAAGTCCGGGCGCTGGCTGACGCTGACGCGCCCTACGTCTCTGAAGGGCTCGGACGGGCGGCGCCTCAAGCGTGAAGAGGTCGTGCGCGCGATGTACGCGCCGGGAGACGGGCGCGTGACGCGCGACTCCTTGATGGGCGTCGGCCTCGGCGGAGCCGGACGCGCGAGCGCTCTCTACGAGACGCCGCTGCCCGTCGTCTACGCCGCCTTCGCCTGCGACCTGCACAGCGGCTTGCAGAACAACAGGACGTTGCAGGACAACGCGCTCACGCTGCTCGTCAACGAGCTGACGAGTTGAAGACAGTTGGTGAGGTCGATGATGGAAGGGTCAGCAGCCGTACTCATCTTCGTCTGCGTCGTGGCTGCGGTCTATCTGTTCGCGGCGTGCGCGGTCGTGCGGCTGCTGCTGCGCCGCTTCGGGCACATGGAACCGCCGACGCGTGCGGCACGCATCGCGGAACGTAGCTCGCTCGTACTGTCGGCCGTTGGCATCGCCTGCTTCGCTTACGGCTACTTTGTCGAGCCGTACTGGCCGCAGGTGACGCACGTTCGCATCGAGAGCGCAAAGCTCCGCGGCGCGCAAAGAGCCGTGCGCGTCGTGCACATCTCCGACCTGCATTGCGACCCCAAGCCGCGGCTCGAAGAGCGTCTGCCCGACATCATCGCGGCCGAGCACCCCGATCTCATCGTCTTCACCGGCGACTCGCTCAACTCGCCCGAGGGGCTGCCGGTCTTGCGGAAGCTTCTGCCGCGCCTCGCGTCAATCGCACCGACCTACGCCGTGCGCGGCAACTGGGACACAGCCTTCTGGCGGCGCGAAGAACTGTTCGGCGGCACGGGCGTCGTCGAGTTGAGGAAGGAGGCCGCGCGCGTGGACGTGGCCGGCACGACCCTTTGGGTCGCGGGCGCGCCCTTCGCGTCGCTTGCAGACCCACCGGACGGCGTGCCGAGCGGCATCAAGAACACGCTCAGGGACGTTCCGCCCGAAGCCTTCACGCTCTTCCTCTATCACACGCCGGACGTGATTCTCGAAGCGGCCGAGACGAATCGCGTTGACCTCTACTGCGCCGGCCACACGCACGGCGGGCAGGTGGCGCTGCCGCTCTACGGCGCGCTCGTCACGCTCTCGAAGTTCGGCAAGAGGTATGAGTCGGGACTCCACCGCGAGGGGCCGACGTGGCTCTACGTCACGCGCGGCATCGGCATGGAGGGCGGCCCCGCCCCGCGCGTCCGCTTCTTCGCGCGCCCCGAGGTGACGGTCATCGAACTCGCGCCGGAGAGTGAAAGAGTGAATTAACAGGGATGGACAGGATTGACAGGATAAGGAAAGAGGAGCCCATGAAAAGAAGTCTCATACTGTTGCTGACAGTCTTCTCGCTGCTGTTCGTGCTCGCGCAGCCCGCGAGCGCACAAGGGGCGCGCGCCGTGAAGCTCGCGGTGGATGCGACCGACGCGCCGCGCAAGCTCTTTCGAGCGACCGAGACGATCCCGGCCGCGCCGGGGCCGCTGACGCTCTACTACCCTGCGTGGCTCCCGGGCGAGCACGGGCCGACCGGGCCCATCATCAACCTCTCCGGGTTGAAGTTCACGGCCGCGGGGCAGACTCTGCGCTGGCGGCGCGACCCCGTGGACATGTACGCCTTCCAGATCGAGGTGCCGCCGGGCGCGAACTCGGTCGAGGTCGCGTCGGAGTTCCTCGCGCCGACCTACTCGGGCGGCTTCACGTCGGGCTCTTCGACGACCTCGCACCTCTTCATCTTCTCTTGGAACTGGCTGCTGCTCTATCCGAAGGTCACGCACACGGACAATCTCACCGTCGAGCCTTCGATACGTCTCCCGGCCGGCTGGAAGTATGCCTCGGGGCTCGACTCCTCAACCCGGACGCGCGACCTCGTCGTCTTCAAGCCAACCTCGCTCACGATGCTGGTTGACTCGCCGGTGCTCGCGGGCGAGTTCTTCCGCACGGTGCCGCTCTCGACGGCCAAGCCATCGGTCGAGATGGCTATCGCCGCCGACAGCTCCGCCGCGCTCGAAGCGAGCCCGCAGTTCACGAACGCGATGCGCAAGCTCGTCGCCGAAGCGCGCGCCCTCTCCGGCGCAGAGCATTACGAGCACTACACCTTCCTCTTCACACTGAGCGACCGCGTCGCGCACTTCGGGTTGGAGCATCATCAGAGCAACGACAGCAGAGTCGCGGAGCGCGCGCTCATCGACAAGACGCTGGGTCGTCTCGCGCTCGGCGTGCTCCCGCACGAGTACTTCCATTCTTGGAACGGCAAGTACAGGCGGCCGGCGGGGCTCGCCACCTCCGACTATCAGAAGCCGATGCAGGGCGAGCTGCTCTGGGTCTACGAGGGGCTGACCGAGTATTACGGTAACGTGCTGGCCGCGCGCTCGGGGCTCTGGACGCCGGAGGAGTATCGCGACGAGCTGGCGTCGGTGGCGGCGAGTTTGGAGAACCGCCCCGGTCGCACCTGGCGCCCGCTCATCGACACGACCGTCGCCGCGCAGCTTCTCTACAACGCGCCGACGGAATGGGAGTCCGAGCGCCGCAGCGTTGACTTCTACGACGAGGGCTGGCTCGTCTGGCTCGACGCCGACACGCTCATCCGGCAGTTGACTTCGGGGCAGCGCTCGCTCGATGACTTCGTCCGGCGCTTCCACGGCGCGCCTTCGGGGCCCCCTTCGGTTAAGACCTACACGTTCGACGACATTGTGAATACGCTCAACGAAGTGGCGCCGCACGACTGGCGCGCGTTCTTCGAACAGCGGCTCTGGTCTACGGACGCGCACGCGCCGCTCGGCGGCATCGAGCGCGGCGGCTGGCG
>JBJMGQ010000588.1:0-9828 GCA_045807845.1 Pyrinomonadaceae bacterium
AGGCCGAGCCGACCCGCCCGTTGAAGAGCATCGGGTCGAGGTCTACGAGCTGTTCGGCGTAGACGATTGAGCCGTCGTCGGCGAGCGCCGGGAAGGTCTCGCGCGCCGTCGGGACGCGCTCCTGCACGAGGTAGTCGCCGTTGGCTACCGCCACTTGCAGCGCCTCGTCCCACGCCGCCGCCTCGTTGTTCCAGCCGATGTAGATGCCGTGCCCGCCGTAGTCGTCGTTGGGCTTCAGCACCAGCGTGCCGCTGTTCCGACGGATGTATTCGAGCAGGTCGATCTGCGCGCCGCCCTTCTCGGTCTGGCCCTCGCGCACCTTGCGCGTCCAGGGGACGTGGCGGTGGACGGTCTCCAGCTCCTCGCTCGTGAAGAGGCGCGCGTAAGCCGGGTCGGTGAGGACGGCGAAGAGCGCCTTCTTGTGAATCATCTTCGAGCGGAAGTTGTTGACCATGCAGATGGCGCCCGCGCGGTACGCGTCCAGAAGCGCCGAGTGCTCTTGCATGATGGGCAGATACTCGTTGACGAGCAGGCGCTTGTAGACGATGTCAATCTCGAAGGAGCCTGAGCGCAGGCGCCCGCCCGAGAACTCAAGCTCGTCGGGAGAGCAGATGGCCGACGGGTGACCTTCGGACTCGAAGTACTCCTTAAACAGCTCGAACTCCTTCTGCGTCGGGAGCCCTTTGAGGTCTACGATGGCGATGGAGGGTATCTCCTTCGCGGCGGCGCCCGCGTACTCGCGATAGGCTACGAGCAGCGTTTCGAGCATAAGCGGCCGGCCGCTGAAGGTGCGCAGCGTGTAGCGCTCGCCGAAGCGACGCATGACGGGGAGGCTTGAGAAGATTTTATAGGCGGCGTCGGCGTAGGCGATGCCGGCCGGGCTCTCGCCGTTCAGCTCGACGAAGCTGTAGGCTTCAGAGGTTAAGAACGAGTCGAGCCGCGCGGTGGGCGAGACGGCGCGGTAGCCGGGATCGATGCGCACCAGCTCGCGCTCGACTTCCGTTAAGCCCAGCTCTTCAACCAGTCGCTCGTCCTCGACCGCCGCGTCCTTCACCTTCTGAATCGCGCCCCAGACCGTCTCGCAGATGCGCGTCACGCGCGCGAAGTCTTGCTCCGTGACGAAGTGCGGGCGCAGGTAGGGCGAGAGGCGACGGCCGCCGAAGATGAGCTTGGCGTGCTCCAACCCCTCATCGAGCATCCGGCGCGAGGACTCTGCGACCTCCGGTTCCTGAAGGAGCTGATGGTAGAACTCGACGGCCTCTTGCAGCATGGCTGTTTGAGAGCTTCCCTGTCTTTATTGAACGAGCGGCGAGACAAGAGTAGCACAGATGCGGGCAGGTTTGGAAAACTAACGCTGCGGTTCGACGGCCGGGGTGGGCGGGAAGTTGACGCTCAGGCGCCGGCCGTCGCGGACGAGGCCGAAGACGGCCGTCGTCGCCTCGGGCGTGTAGGTCAGGCGGTGCAGCTCGAAGCGCCATTGGGACGAGCCGTTGACCGTCTCGATCACGTCGCCGGGGAGGAGCCCCGAGGCAGCCGCAGGGCTCTCGGGCTGGACGGCGACGACGAGCAGACCGCCCTGCGCGCCGAGCGCCGCGGCGCTGCGCGACGAAAGGCCGAGGGTGTGCAGGCCATAAGCCTTCAGGCGCCTCGTCACGTCGTCGGCGCCTCCCAAGGTCTGAGGCCCGAAGAGCACGGGCGCCGCGTCTACGCTGAAGACGCGTGCGGCGCCGAGCCTCTGCCTCGTCAGTTCGAGCTGTTGGCGCAGGCGTGTCAAGCGACCTTCAGCGGCGGCGAGACGCGCGCCGAGACGCGCAAGCTCCGAGGCGTTGCGCGCCTCGACGGCCGGTGTTCTCAGGCGCGTCACGGCGGCGCGCATCTCGCGAATCTCGCGCTCCGAACCGAGCAGGCTCGCGCGCAGCGCGCTCTCCTCAGCCTCAGCCGTCGCGAGCGCGGGGTTCTTCACCCCCTTCAGCTCGACGGATAGCTTGAGCGGCTCAGGCGTCAACGCGCGCCAGACCGTCATGTCAACGATTGAGCCGACGCCCGCCTCCTTCAACGTCATCGAGAGGTCTTCGATGCTTCGCACGTCGCGCGGGCCGACGCTCGCGATGAGGTCGCCCGCGCGGAGCCCCGCGAGTGCCGCGGGCGTCCCCGGCGCAACCGAGGTCAGGAAGACGCCCTGCCGCTTTGCGATGAGCGGGCGCGCGGCCTCCGGCGTCCAGCCTGTGTCAACCCACGTCTGAAGCGGGGCCTGCGCGACTGCGTCTCCGCGCGCGCCGAGCCAAGGCTGCGGCACGGTGCCGCGCTGCTTGAGCACGCGGTCGCAGGCTTCGCGAACGGTCGCCACGGGGAGGATGCGCGTCAAGCCGTCGCGGCTCTGCGAGACGATGCCGACGACCTCGCCCAACTCGTTGGCCGCGACCGCGCCGACCCACTCGGGCGAGACGGAGGCGCTGACGACGACGCTCGAAAGTCTGCCCGAAGGCGCGCGGACGATGTGCGTCAGGCGCCCCTCCTTCTGGTCGATGCTGAGGTAGATGTAGTTCGACTCGGGCTGTGGCGCCGCCGCCGCGGAAGCTCGCGCGGTTGGCGCCGGGGCGTCGGCCAGAATCGGCGCGTAGAGGCGCACGCGCTGCCCGACGGCCGGGTCGTCCGTGTCGCCCATGTCGCCCGTCGGCTCGCCGCCGAGCAGCGACTGTTCGGCTTCGAGCATGGCGAGTCCGGTCGAAGAGTCGAGCCCGATGAACTTCGCTTCGACACGCTTGCCGTTTGAAGTGATGAGCAGGTACTCGGGCTCGGCCGGTGGCTGATTCGCGGCCTGTGCGAAGAAGGGCGGCGGCGTGCGCGGCGCGGCAAAGGCTTCCAGCTCGACCTCGGCCTGCGGGAGCCGCGCGACGACGCTCCGGCCGTTGCCGTAGATGTACCCGGCGACGATGTTCGTGTGCGCGTCGGAGAAAGACGGCAGCTCGTCCAGTTCAACTGCGGGCTCGCCGCTCGTCGCGAGCCACGTGAGCAGCTTCCAGCCGCTCAGTCGATGCACGACCGTCACGACTTCACGCGGCGGGACGACCGCGACCGGGCCGGGAGCCCTGCGCGGCGGCACCGCGCGTGCGGCTGGCGCGGGCGCGGCGGGTGCCACTACGGCCGTGGGTGCATGGGGCGCGGGCGCTGTCGCCTGCCGACCGAGGGCGGCGGCGGGACAGAGCAGAAGCAGGCAGGCGAGCGAAAGCGTCCTGCCCGCGTTGCGTGCGCGTGAAGCGATAGCGCGTATGTAGTCCGTGTAGATCATCGGGCTACTACCAGACACCTCCCACCTCCGCGACGACAGGCGGCTTGGGCGCCGCCCCGCGCGAGAGAAAGTCCTGCGAGCCGAAGCTGACGGAGCGCATCGGCACCACGCGCTCGGCGCCGCGCTCGTCCCTTAGAATCACCTGCAAAGTCTTGCGGGGAATGATTACGGGTGCACCTGTGACGCTGCTGACGAGCGTTCTCTCCCCGACGCCCTCGTGTCTCTCGCTCTTAACTGCGACTTCGCGCGACTGCATGCCCCGCGCGTTCACAACACGCACAGACCTGTGCGACTTGGGCGAAGCAACGTCCGTCGGATTCACTCGCACGACCTGCCCTCCCGCGTCTATAGTTCCCGCGGTGCCTCTCTGCTCGTTATTGATGGAAGGAGCGCTGCCGGGCTCGACATTCTGTGCGGGCGTGCCGGCGACGGCGTGCGCGTCGGCCGTGTTCGTCCGCGCGGCCTGCCTGAAGTAGAGCGTGGCGGAGACGACGACGAAACACGCGGCGATGGCGACCGGCGCGAAGCTGTAGAGCCAACGCGCGCCCCCGAAGCGCCTGTGCCCGCCGCCCATCTTCGCCGCGGCCATCCGCGCGCGCAGGCGAAACTCGAAGTCCGACGGCGCCTCGACCTTGCCCATGCCGCCGACGAGCGCACGCAAGCGTTCGCGCTCGCGCAGCTCGTCACCGCACGCGCGGCACGACGAGGTGTGCGCGCTCAGCTCGCCGCTCAGCTTGCCGCCGTCCGCGGCTTCGTCAATCTCTCGACGGTATGCTTTGCACTCAGCCATAACAACTCTTCCTTACAGATACGCCTGCAACTTGTCGCGCAGGAACGTTCGCGCGCGGTTGATGCGCGACTTGACGGTGCCCTCGTTCATCCCGAGGATGCGCGCGATCTCGTCATAGCTGCGCTCCTCCACGTCGCGCAGCACGAGCGGCGCGCGATACTTCTCCGGCAGCGTCGCAATCGCCCGCGCTACGGCCGCGCGGCGCTCGTCCTCGACAAAGGTCACGTCCTGAAGCGCCCCCTTGTCGGGAATGTCCAGCTCGCTGGTGTCGGACGGCGACTCGCGCTCGCCGAAGAAGGAGGAGAGCGAGACGAGCCGGCGGCGCTTGCGGCGGCGCAGCTCCGTGATGGCGAGGTTCGTTGCGATGCGGTAGATGTAGGTCGAGAACGCGTAGCTCGTCTGGTAGCGCTCGGCCGCCGCATAGACCCGCATGAACGTCTCCTGCGCCAAGTCAACCCCGAGGTCGTAGTCGTTCGTCATCCGGTAGACGTAGTTCGTAATCTGGTTGCGGTAGCGCCGCACCAGCTCGGCGAACGCCGCGTCGTCGCCCGTCTTCGTCGCTTCGAGCAGACCGTGGTCGGTCATCTCGCCGACCGCCTGTTCGGCGCGGACGGCCGCCCCCGCCGAAGCGACGGAGAAAATAAGCTCGTCCGTTGAGGAGATCGCGCTCATCCGGGAAAGTGGGACTGCCTTGTAATTCACTTGGGAACGCGCCGGAGCGACCGCATCAGTTCGCGCGCCGGCCGGGGAGCCTCGTGCCGGAATTATACACTCCCCCCGAGCCGGCACGCCCATGTACACGCCGCGACGCCCGGAAGGGTTCCAAAAAGTCCGGGAATTTGTACGGGCGGACGCGCCGACCTTTTGTTGCTTTTCAAGCAGCCGCCCGGTGCTATAATGCCGACTCTTTTCGCTATTCGTTCCTTCATTTCCGAAGCCATCGTCCCGGACGCCCTTAGAGGCCCATGCCCAAAGAGATAAAGAAGCACCAGACCGTCCTCGAAGCCATTCGCAGCGTTGACATCATCTCCGACCTGCTCGAAAAGCACGGCGGCCACTTCCAGTACGAGCTTGACCTCGAAGTCATCGCCTACGGACGCAACTACAACGGCAAGAAGGTCGGCCCCTACGTCCACCTCTACGAGTACGACTCGGGCGAAGAGGTCATCCGCGAGGGCGACTGGGGCGGCAATACCTTCTACATCACCGTCGAAGGCAATCTCGATGTCTTCGTCCGCGACCGCGAGAGCGGGGCGGACAAAAAGGTCGGCGCGATTCCGCCGGGCATCAGCTTCGGCGAGATGTCCATCCTTGCGGGCGTCCCGCGCAACGCGACCATACGCGTCCCCGCCGGGTCGAAGGCGCGCGTGCTCGAAGTGACACGGCCGGCGCTGCGGCTGCTGCGCAAGCTCCCGAAGTTCGGGCAGATGCTCGACGCCAACTATCGCAAGCACGGCCTGAGCCGCACGCTCATCGACATCGGGCAGGCGATGGGCGAAGAGTTCCCGCAACCCATCCTCGACCGCTTGGGCAAGTCGGCGCGCTTCATGGTCTACGCCAAGCACCACGTCCTCTTCCGCGAGGGCGACCCCATCGACCGCACCTTCTTCATCAAGAACGGCTGGCTGCGACGCGTGCGGGGCTTAGGCTACGGCGGCGCGGTGGGCGAGCTGAAGGTCGAGGGCTTGACGGAGGACGTGGGCATCGACTTCCTCGGCGCCGGCAACTGTCTCGGGCTCGAAGGCGTCGAGCGCGACCTGCGTTGGGCCTACACGGCCGTCATCTTGCAGCGCACCGAGGTGCTCGAAGTGGCGATGCCGCCGCTGCGCGCCGACCCGGAGCTGCGCGCCACGGTGCTGCGCGCCTTCTCCGGGTTCTCGCTCGCCGACGACGACGTGCGCGTGGCATCGGCGCTCGACAAGCCGCTCGTCGCCGCCACCGAGCGCGAGATTGCGACGGGCGTCGTGGACGGCACGAACCTGCTCGTGATGGACATGGACAAGTGCGTGCGCTGCGGCAACTGCTCCATGGCCTGCCATCAGGTACACGGCCAGTCGCGCCTGCTGCGCCGCGGGATACAGATCGGGCGGCCGAAAGATTACGGCGGCGTCTCGGGCGAGAAGGTGCTCGTGCCTTCGGTCTGCATGCACTGCCAAGACCCGGAGTGTCTGACCGGCTGCCCGACAGGCGCCATCGGCCGCTTCCCCAACGGCCAGATCGACATCGACCCCAAGACCTGCATCGGCTGCGGCGACTGCGCGACGCAGTGCCCCTACAACGCCATCACGATGATTCCGAGCAGGCCGGAGGTGTCGAAACCGCCGGGCGTCGGCGGAAGACTCAAGGACTGGCTGAGCCTCGCGCCCGCGACCGAGCCGCCGCCCGTGACGGCGACCGACAACCTGCTTGCGACCAAGTGCAACCTCTGCGCGGGCACCGCGCTCAACCCACCGGGCGCGCGCACCGAAGCCTTCTCCTGTCAGGAGAACTGCCCGACGGGCGCGCTCGTGCGCGTCAACCCGCGCGAGTATTTCGCCGAAGTCAACGGCCGCATCGGCCTCGTCTTCCGCGACCAGACGCACGCCATCGGCCGCAACATACACCGGCGCGATCCACTCGCGACCCTTTGGCATCTCTTCGGCGTTCTACTCGTTTTAGGTCTGACCGGCGCCATCGTCTGGGCACTCGAACGCTTCGGCATCGACGTGCGCTTGGGCGGGACGTGGCTGACGGTGCGTTGGCTCACGGGTCTGGTCGGGCTCGTCGGCATCGCGGCGGTGATGACCTACCCTCTACGCCGGCAGGTCTACCGAAGGCGCGCGGGGGCGCTGCGTTACTGGATGCAGATGCACGTCTACGTCGGCGTTGCGGCCGGGCTTGTGCTGCTGCTGCACGGCGGAAAGTCGACAGGGAGCTTGCTCACTTCCCTCCTCATGGTCACGTTCGACGCGGTCATCGTCACGGGACTGTTCGGCATCGCCGTCTACCTCATCGCGCCGCGCATCATGACGAGCATCGAAGGCGAGCCCCTGCTCGTCGAAGACCTCCGCGCGCGCCGCGAGGAGTTGCGTGAGACGCTCGCCGAAATCGGCCAACGCAGCAACGAGCACCTGCGCGAGTTCATCAAGAAGAAGGTGCGTGGCCGCGTCTTCTCCTTCGGCTACCTTCTACGACAGTATCTCAAGCGCGAGGAGTTGACGGCGCTGCTCGCCGCGGCGCGCGAGACTTACGAAGCGGAGGCGCGCAGTCTCGACCCCGAGTCGCGCCAACTCCTGCTCGAAGCCGTCGAGGCGACCGTGACGCTCAGGCGCGTGGACTCGCTCATCTACCTGCATCAACTGCTCAAGCTCTGGCTCGCGCCGCACGTCGTCGCGACCTCTTTGATGCTGGCGCTGATGCTCATCCACATCCTTCAGGTCGTCCTCTTCGCCGTCCGCTGAAAAGTTTATGGAGACACAGGACAGCAAATTCATCATCGAGCGTGATGACTTGAATGTAGACCCTGTGACTCTCGTCACCGACGGTCTGAAGATCGGCCGTCTGCCGAGCTGCGAGCTGGTGCTCAACCACCCTTCGGTGTCGCGCCTGCACGCGGGCATCACGATGGCGGGCGGGCTCCACTATCTCTACAACTTCAGCAGCTCCAGCGGGACGACGCTCAACGGCCGCGTCGTCGCGACCGAGTCGGGCGAGGTGCTCGCCGACGGCGACCTCGTACAGATCGGCCCCTTCTTCCTCGAAGTCGCGCGCGCGGACGACGCGCTGCGGTTGGGCGTCACGCTCGAAGTCGCGACGAACCTCTCCGACTCGCAGTACCGCGTCGAGACGCCGACCGGCCCTTCGCCTTTCAAGACGAGGCCCACGGGCACGTCCGAGTTGTCACAGGCGCTCAACGTCTTCTGGGAGAAGCGCAAGCGCGAGGCGGGCAAGATGCAGCGCGTCTCGCCGCTGCGTCCGCAGAAACCGATGCGCGTGCTGGGCAAGGCGCGCTTCAACTGGACGCCGACGCGCGACCTCGTCCGCCCGTGGCCCGTCTCCGTCTTCGTCTGGGGCTTCGCGGTCGTCCTTGCGCTCTCGGCCGTTGCGGCCTACGTCTACGCCGAAGCCTACGCGCCCGCGCCCATCTCCGCCGCGCACGCCGCCACTTCGATACGCTCGCAGCCGCCGATTGCCTTGCGCGCCAACGCGAGCAGTTGCACGACCTGCCATTCGCTGACCTCGAAGATAGAGACGAACTGCGCCTCCTGCCATCAGGCACCCGGCTTCAAGGCGGCCGTCACCGAGCCCCACGCGCGCGCAGGCATCGGTTGCAACGACTGCCACGTCGAGCATCAGGGCACGGAGTTTCGCCCCAACGTCGCGAGCCTTCAGACCTGTACGACGTGCCACAGCGACTCGAACAAGAAGACCTACAACGGCCGCGTGGTGCACACGCCGCACGGCGGCACGTACGGTTATCCCGTCGTCGGCGGGCGTTGGAGTTGGATGGGACTGCCGGATGAGGAATGGGCGCAGAAGTCGGCCGCGTTGAGGAAGCTCGTTCAGAGTTTGCGCGGCTCGCTCCTCGTCGGGCCGAATGCGGCCAACCGCAACCCGGACGACCTGCGCCGCAGCGCGGAGTTCCACTCGTTACACATCCATCGTGTGAAGGCCGTCGGCGGCCTGCTCGGCAACAAAGAGGGCGAGATGTCCTGCTCGTCCTGTCATAAGTCCTTCGACCCGCTCGACCGCGAGACGCCGCGGCAGACCTGCGCCACCTGTCACAACGGCGACCGCGGCGGCAAGTTCGAGAAGGTCTTGGCCGACGACAAAGCGAACTGCATCTCGTGCCACGTCCAGCATCTAGAGGCGCGGCGCGAGTGGGGTCGCGCGCTCCTGAACGATCTTTCGGCCGCGTCGCCGAACCTGCAACATAGCGGACAATGAAGAAATCTCAGCTACTCGTCATGCTCGGGCTGCTCTCGTTGCTGGCGGCCGTGAACCTGTTTGCGAAAGACCCGAGCAAGAGCTTCTTCGGCGGGCTGCCGTGGTGGGGCTGGGCCGGCACGACGCTCTTCCTCCTGCTCGTCGCCGTCGCGCGGACGCTGCGCGACTCGCGCCGCGCGCGGCTGCTGCTGGAAGAGCCGCTGCCGCCGAAGCCCGAAGAGGACGACGGCCGCATCAAGCTCACCAAAGAGCAGCTCGAACAGTACGACCCGGACGGCCCTTCTTATCCGCACCCCGTCGTCATCACCGAGCGCTGCATCGGCTGTCACGCCTGCGTCGATGCGTGCCCGCACGACGTGCTCGCCATCGTCAAAGGCGTCGCGACGCCCGTCGCGCGCGACCAATGCATGGAGGACACGGCCTGTCAGGTCGAATGCCCCGTCAACCCCAAGGCGTGCATCGTCGTCAACACGACGAAGAAGATTCCGCCGCGCAAGGTGCCCAACCGCGACGCGCGCTTCATGACGGACGTGCCCGGCTGCTTCATCATCGGCGACGTGTCGGGCACGCCGCTCATCAAGAACGCGACGAACGAAGGCTCCGACTGCGTCAAGCACATCCACGACGAGCTGCGGAATGGTGCGCCCGCCGAGCCGAAGGCCAACGTCGAGGTCGTCATCGTCGGCGTCGGCCCCGCCGGTCTGTCGGCCGCCATCACCGCGCAGCGCCTCGGCCTCTCCTACGCGGCCATCGAGCAGGACAGGGTACTTGCAACCATCGAGGCATACCCCGCGAACAAGTACGTCTTCTTCAAGCCCGAGAC
>JBJMGQ010000589.1:0-29599 GCA_045807845.1 Pyrinomonadaceae bacterium
CTGGAACGCGCCACCGGCGCCGCCCACCGCGCCATGCTCAAACGTACCCTCCTCGCCCTTGAGCGCGACATCGCCGACATCGGTTGAGTGTAAATCAGAAAGAGTTAAGCACCGCGGACACAGAGACACGGCTAAGACGATTCATGCCTTAGCCGTGCCTCTGTGTCCGCGGTGCTTAACTCCCTAACTCGTGACCGACATCTTCCCGCCGCACTCGGGACAGAACTTCGGGTTGCCTTCGGGCTGGTGGCCGCAGCCGGTGCAGGTCAGTTTCGGCGGCGCGGTCGGCGTGCCGCACTCGGGGCAGAACTTGGCCTTGCCGACCTCGACGCCGCATGCCGTGCAGTTCGCCGCAGCCGCCGCGGCTGCCTTCTGTTGCTGCGCGGGCGCGGGCGCCTTCACGGTCGAGCCCGCGCTCATGTCAACGCCCGAGACGTAGTCGGTGGCGCGCGCCTTCTCGTTGAGCTGCTCGCGCGCGGCGTCGGCCTTGGCGCGCGCGTGCGAAGAGGCCAGCTCCTCCTGATAGTCGGGCGCGCACTCCTCGCACTGCCCGGCCGAGGCGTTCCAGCAGACTTCGGGGCAGACCCAACGGCCGCAGCGCGAGCACTGATGGAAGTGCGCCTTGCCCTCCTCGACCGCCTTCTGCAAAGCCTCGTCGTGCGCCTTCCCGCCGACGGCGCGCTGAATCTCGTAGGCCGAGTCGCCGGCCGAACTCAGCCACCCGCCGAACAGGTCGCCCGCCGCGCGCAGCAGCGACCCGCCCGTCCCCGTGAGCGATGCTTGATACCGCGACATGTAACCGTTGCCGCACTTGTCGCAATGAAACTTGAACTGGTAACCCTTATCCGTCGAAAGGTCGTCGTAGTTGTTGACGAACTGAATCATCCCCATCGGCCTAAACCTCCGAAAGTATTGACGAGTGAATTGATGAGTGACGAGTTAAAGAACCCAGCGGGCGCGTCTCGATAGACCGCGCAGAAAAAGATAGCAGTTAGCAATTCTCTTGTCACTCGTCACTTGTCACCCGTCACTGCTTTTCGTCTTCGCCTCCTGCCAGAGTGCTTCCATCTCTTCAATCGTCGCGGCGCCGAGTGCGCGGCCTCTCTCTTTGAGGCCGCGCTCGATGTGGCGGAAGCGGCGGCGGAATTTGCGGTTGGTGAGTTTGAGGGCGGCCTCGGGCTCGGCGTCGAGGTGGCGGGCGATGTTGGTGACGACGAAGAGGAGGTCGCCGACCTCTGCGCGGACGCTCTGTGCGGCAGACTCGGACTCGGCCCCTGCCTCGCGCGCGAGGCGGATGGCCTCGCGCAGCTCGTCCACCTCCTCGTGGAGCTTATCGAAGATGTCGTCCACGCTCTGCCAGTCGAAGCCGACGCGCGCGGCCTTCGTCGTCAACTGGTGCGCCTCCATCAGCGCGGGCGCTTTGGAAGAGACGCCGTCCAGGAGCGACGCGTCTTCATCCTGAACGCCGCGGCCTGCGGCGCGCTTCTCCTCGGCCTTCAAAGCCTCCCAGTTCCGCAGTAGCTCTTCGTTGTCGCGCACCACCACGTCGCCGAAGACGTGCGGGTGGCGGCGCACCATCTTCGCGTGTATCTGGCCGGTCACGTCGTCGATGTTGAACTCGCCGCGCTCGGCGGCGACCTGTGCGTAGAAGACGATTTGAAAGAGCAGATCGCCCAGCTCTTCGCAGAGGTTCGCGGGTCTTCCCGCGCGCGCCTCTTCGACGGCCTCGAACACCTCGTAAGCCTCTTCGAGCAGCATCGGCGCGAGCGTGGCGAAAGTTTGCTCGCGATCCCAGGGGCAGCCCTCGGGCGAGCGCAGGCGCGCCATCAGCGCAACGAGGTCTTGGAAGTTTGCCGGCATGTGTCGTCCCTTGAACTTTGAAAGTTGAACAAGGATTATGACAGAAATCATGGCCGGGCGTCTTCATCATTCCTACCGCGCTTCCTATCGGGGGCGCCTCGCGCCGTCGCCCACCGGCTACCTGCATCTCGGGCACGCGCGCACGTTCTGGGCGGCGTATGAGCGCTCGCGCGGGGCAGGCGGGGTGCTCGTGCTGCGCGACGAAGACTTAGACCCGGCGCGCTCGCGCGCGGAGTTCGCCGCGGCGATGTTGGAGGACTTGCGTTGGCTCGGGGTCGAGTGGCAGGAGGGGCCGGACGTGGGCGGCCCCTTCGCCCCTTACCGGCAGAGCGAGCGTCGCGGGTTCTACCTCGAAGCATGGGCGCGGCTCGTCGAGAGCGGGCACGTCTACCCTTGCGTCTGCTCGCGCAGAGACATCGCGCGCGCGGCCTCGGCGCCGCACGATGGGCAGGCCGGCGCGGTGCACGCACAGGACGACGAGCCGCACTATCCCGGCACGTGTCGCCCGCGCGCAGGAGCAAAGCCCCACGCGCCCGACGCATCCGCCGGCCTCAACTGGCGCTTCCGAGTACCCGACGGCAAGCAGATTGTCTTTGAAGATTTGAAGCAGGGGCGGCAGAGCTTCGTCGCTGGCCGCGACTTCGGCGACTTCGTCGTCTGGCGCCGTGACGACGTGCCCGCGTACCAGTTGGCCGTCGTCGTCGACGACGCGCAGATGCGCGTCACGGAGGTCGTGCGCGGCGCGGACTTGCTCAAGTCAACCGCGCGGCAGATGCTTCTCCAACGCGCGCTCGGCTATCCGGCGCCCGCACACTTCCACTGCGATCTCGTTACCGACGAGCGCGGCGAGCGGCTCGCCAAGCGCCACGAAGCGCTCTCGCTCCGCGCACTGCGCGCCGCGGGTGTGACACCTGAAGAGATACGCGCCCTAAGCAGTAGGCAGTAGGCAGATGGCAGTAGGCAGCCGCTCCGCGTTGAGTGTGCTGAAGAATTAAACTGAAGGTCTTAACAGCGGAGCTCTGAACTGCCTACTGCCATCTGCCTACTGCCTACTGCCTACTGTTTGCGACGGCGCGGGCGCAGGTGCTACCATCCGGCTTTCAGCAAACTGCACAACTTCAACCCTTACGCGCCCGCTTCGCACAGGCGTCGCGCGCGCACGCAAGCGAGAGAGAGATGAGCGAAGAGAAGCCCAATTTCAAGGTCACAGACCGCAGACTCTTTAACCCCGACGGCACGCCCCGCGACATCCCTCGCGAGGAGGAGCCGGCGCCGACACCAGAGCCCGAGCCGCAGCAGGCCGCGCCGCACACGCCTGAGCCGCCCGCGCAGGAGGAGCCTCCGCGCGGCGCCGCGGCCACGCCCGCCGAAGCAGCTACGCCGCGCGCGCCCGAGGGTGAAGAGACGCCCGAGGCACTTGGCGAGGCGCAGGGCGACGAAGGCTTCCTGATGCTCGTCGAGTTCCTCGCTTCATTCGCGGCCGACGCGCTCGGCATGGTTAACCACCCGGGCGGCGGCGGCGTCAACCTCCAGCTCGCCAAGCAGTGCATCGACATGCTCGGCACGCTCCATCGCAAGACGCACGGCAACCTCGTCGGCGAGGAGCAGCAGTTCCTCGAAATGATTCTCTCGCAGCTCCGCATGCAGTACGTCTCCCTGTCGAGCGCGCCCCGGCCGCCGCAGGGCGGTGGCCCCCGCGGCTTCACCGGCGGCGACATCACGGGGGGGAGATAGTTTTAGGTTTTCAGTTTTTAGTTTTCAGTCGCAGGCACGGCCCGCGGCCTGTTCTGAAAACTAAAAACTGAAAACTGAAAACTGCCATGAAGTTCACACTCCTCGGCACGGGCACTTCGACGGGCGTGCCTTCCATCGGCTGCGAGTGCGAGACGTGCACGTCGGGCGACCCGCGCGACAAGCGCCTGCGCGTGTCGGTGCTCGTGGAGCACGAGGGGCGCAAGGTCTTGATCGACACGTCGTCCGACTTTCGCCAGCAAGCGCTGCGCGCGAGGTTGAAGCATCTCGACGCCGTGCTCATCACGCACTGTCACGCCGACCACATCTTCGGGCTCGACGACATACGGCCTCTGAACTTCCGCCACGGCGCTTTGGGCGTCTACGCAAACGAGCGCGCGTGGGTGGACATCCGGCGCATCTTCAAATACATCTTCGAGCAGTCGTACTTCGGCGGCGGGCTGCCGCAGGTCATCGCGCACACAATCGAGCACGGCGCGCCCTTCTGCCTCGCCCCGAACTTCGAAGTCACGCCCGTCGAGGTCATCCACGGCCGTCTGCCCGTCATGGCCTATCGCTTCAACGACTTTGCCTACGCGACCGACCTGAGCGAGATTCCGCCCCGCTCGCTCGAACTGCTGCGCGACCTCGACGTGCTCGTGCTCGACTGCCTGCGGATCACGCCGCCGCACCCGACGCACCTCTGGCTTGAGCCCGCGCTGGCCTACATCGAAGAGTTGCGCCCGCGCCGCGCCTATCTCACGCACATCGCACACGACATCAAACACTCCCGCGACTCGGCGCTCCTGCCCGCGGGCGTCGAGTGGGGCTATGATGGGTTAGTGATAAGTGATGAGTGATAAGTGATAAGTGAAGACGGCGGGCCTTGTCTATCTCTTACCACTCATCACTTATCACTCATCACTTATCACTTATGAGACTTTTCCACGGATACGAGAACGCGGAGATCGCGCGGCCGGCGGTGTTGACGCTGGGCGTGTTCGACGGGCTGCACTTGGGGCATCAGCTCATCATCAGCCGCGTGGTCGAGCGCGCGCGCGCCCTCGGCGCCGTGCCGACCGTGCTCACCTTCGACCCGCACCCGCGCGCGGTGCTGCATCCGGAGTCGGCGCCGCCCCTGCTTCAGACCTTCGACCAGAAGGTCGAGGCGTTCGGCGTGCTCGGCGTCGAGCAAACAATCGTCGTTCGCTTCACGCCCGAGTTCGCAAAGGTGCGCGCCGAAGAGTTCCTGCGGGACGTGGTGCGCGAGCGCCTGCAAGCGCGCGAGGTCTACTTGGGTCGCGGCTTCGCGTTCGGGCGTGGGCGCGAGGGCGACATCGAATTGTTGAGACGTGTGAGCGGCGAGCTGGGCTTCGCAGCCTTCGAGGTGCCGGAGGTGCGCCTGCGCGGGCAGCGCATCAGCTCAAGCCGCATCCGCGAGCTTTTGGCCGGGGGCTCGGTCAACCTCGCGCGACGGATGTTGGGTCGGCCCTACGGCGTCGAGGGGCGCGTCGTGCGCGGGCACGAGCGCGGCCGTCAGCTCGGTTTCCCGACGGCGAACCTGCGTCCCGCCAACCGCGTCATCCCGCGCGGCGGCGTCTACGTCACGGCGACGCTCATCGGCGGCGAGTGGCGGCGCAGCGTAACGAACGTCGGTGTCCGGCCCACCTTCGAGAAGGAGGCCGAACCTTCCGTCGAGACGTTCGTAATGAACTGGGGCGGCGATCTCTATGGCGACGTAGTGCGCGTGCGCTTCCTGCATCGCCTGCGCGACGAGCGGCGGTTCTCCGGCGTCGAAGAGCTGAAGCAGCAGATCGACGCCGATGTCGCGCGCGCGCGGAAATATTTCGAGCGGTCGGGCGTACGGCGCTCGCTCTCGGTCATCTAAATTTGAGCCCGAAGTTTTAGGTTCGACACAAGTTTTTCATACGGTTTCATCCGCATGGCAGCCATCGAAAGCGAAGAGATTACGCAGTACGAATCGAGCCCGAACGGTCACACGCACGGTCAGCGCCTCGCGCTCGTAAAGCCCGACACGGGCGGCGCGGCCGTTAACGGAGGCGTGCGTGCTCTGCCGCCTGCGGTCGTCAAAGAGGATGCGGAGTCGGACGAGTTCGAGGCTCAAGCGCGGAGCTGGCGCGGCTGGTGGCGCACGCTTCAGATCGTGCGCGTGCTCGGCACGATGGCGCTCTATCTCTTCCTGAACGACTACGACATCCGCGCGGCCTTCAACGCGCGCATCGCCGCGCGAAAGTTGGAAGAGGCGAAGGGGCGCGGCCGGTCTGAATACTTCAAGGCTCGTGCGCGCGACCTCTTCCTGCGCCGCGGGCTCGACCGTGTGGCGCGCCTCGTCCGTCTCTTCATCTATCGCGGCGCCGAAGGAAGCGACTCGAAGGAGCGGCAGCTCGAACGGCAGGGCGTGTGGCTCAAAGAGAACCTCATCGGGCTCGGCCCGACCTTCATCAAGATCGGTCAGGCGCTCGGCACGCGCGCAGACCTCCTGCCGCTCGCGTACATCAAGGAGCTGGCGCTGCTGCAAGATCAGGTGCCGCCCTTCTCGAATGAGGAAGCCTTCGCGCGCGTCGAGTCGGAGCTGGGGCGGACAATCGCCGAAAGCTATGCCGAGTTCGACTCGGAGCCCATCGCGTCGGCCTCTCTGGGTCAGGTCTACCGCGCACTGCTCCACACGGGCGAGGAGGTCGCGGTCAAAGTCCAGCGCCCGCGCCTGCGCGAGAAGGTCGGCTTCGACATCGCCGTGCTCGCGCGCATCGTGGGGCGCCTGTCGCGCTATCCATCGTTTACGGAGAATGCTGACTGGGAGGGGATGCTGCGCGAGTTTCGCGAGACCATCAGTGAAGAGATGGACTACGCGCGCGAGTGTCGCAACGCCGAGCGCTTTCGCCAGAACTTCCGCGAGTGGCGTCCCATCCGCGTGCCGCGCATCCATTGGACGCACACCACCGCGCGCGTCATCACGATGGAGTTCATCCGCGGCACGAAGGTCACCGACCTTGACGGCCTGAAGGCGCGGCGCATCTCGCCCGTCAAGGTCAACCGCCTGCTCGTGCGCGCTTACCTGAAGCAGCTACTCGAAGACGGCTTCTTTCACGCCGACCCGCACCCGGGCAACCTGCTCGTGATGGACACGGGGCACCTCGCCTTCTTCGATTTCGGCATGGTCGGCCGCATCACGCCGCAGCTTCAGTCGAAGATGATCGACTCCTTCTTCCACGTCGTCGGCCGCGACACCGAAGGGCTCGCGCAAGACCTCATCAACCTCAACTTCCTCAAGCCCGGCGTAAACCCCGAGCGCATCCGCCCCGTCGTCGAAGGGCTCTTTCGGCACTATCTGAATCTAAAGCTCGGCGATGTGAACTTCAAAGAGCTGACCTATGATCTGGCGGAGGTGATGTACGAGTACCCGTTCCGTCTGCCGTCGAACTTCACCTACATCATCCGCGCGCTGATGACGCTCGAAGGCATCGGGCTCGTCACAGACCCCGGCTTCAGCTTCTTCGAGACCGCCCGCCCCTACGCCAAGGAGTTCATGCTCAAGCGTGAGGGCAAGCACTTTCGTCGCCTCCTTCTCGACAAGATCACGGGGCGCGACGAGGGTCGCATCAACTGGGGCAAGATGTGGAAGCTCGCCAAGCTCGCCGCGAAGACCTATCTCGAAGATGGCAAGAAGAAGAAGTAAGGCGTGAAGAGCGTGAACCGCGAACCGTGACAAGATAAAGCCTGCTCACCTCTTGTCACGGTTGACGGTTCACGCTCTTCTCACGCCTTACTTCTTCTTCTTCGCCTTCGCCTTCTTCCCATTCTCGAAAGCGTCACCCTCTTCGATGTTGAGGTCGGGCGTGCCAGTGTCCTCCTTGCCGCGTCTGGCGTCCTCGCGCGCCTTCGCCGCCAGCTCCTCGTAGGTCTCGTAGATGCTGTCGAGCTGCTCGGTGTCCAGTTCTTCGAGGTCGAGCAGGACGAGGTGTGCGCCCTTCGTCACGCGGATCAGCTCGTCGAGCTTGACCGGCAACGCCTCCGTGTCGCGGTTCTGCGTGTTCTGGATAAGAAAGACCATCAGGAAGGTGACAATCGTGGTACCCGTATTTATAACGAGCTGCCACGTGTCCGAGAATTTGAAGAGCGGGCCGGTGACGCCCCAGACGATGATGACGGCCGCCGCCATCACGAAGGCCGCGGGTCTTCCGGTCGCGCGCGCCGTCCACTTGGCGAAGCGTGTAAAGAACGAAGTAGATTTGGTCGGTCTCATAAGTGTTCTCCGAGGCAGGTGGGTTTGACCGAGCTGCCCGCCGGGGCTGGCGGGGGCCTTGAATTTAACTGCCGCAAAAAAGCCGGGCCGAGTATACTCGAAGAAGCGACGCGGTAGAGGAGGGAACTGAAGCGGAGTGATTACGACGACGTGTCTCGACAGCAAGGCGAAGAAGTTTACGAGCGACTTCCCGGCCGAGGAGCTAGGCGAATACTGCGGGGTCGAGCGCAACGTCGTCTGGGCGGACGTGGCCGACCCGACGAGCAAAGACTTCGACGAGTTGGCCCAAGAGTTCGGCTTTCACCCGCTCTCCATCGAGGACTGTCGCAACGCGCATCAGCGGCCGAAGGTCGAGGAGTATCCCGGCTACTACTTCATGGTGCTCTACGAGGCCGAGCTGGTCGGCCCCGACGACGACCTTGAGCTGCGCGAGCTGAACATCTTCCTCGGCTCGAACTACCTCGTCACCGTCCACAGCCGCCCCATCCGCGCCATCGAGACGGCGCGCCGCCTCTGGGGCGAGTGGACGGACAGGTCGGAGCAGGGCGCGGGGCTGCTGGCGTACCTTTTGACCGACGCCATCGTGGACGACTACATGCCGCTTCTCGACGTGCTCTCCGACCGGATGGACGACCTCGAAGATAAAATCTTCGGCGACTTCCAGCCCGAGTCCATTCAGGAAATATTCCGCATCAAGAAGCAGCTCCTCTTCCTGCGCCGCACGGTCGCGCCTTTGCGCGATGTCTTCAACACGATGCTCCGGCGCGAGCAGCCCATCTTTCCGCGCGAGACACACGTCTACTTTCAAGACGTGTTCGACCACATCATCCGCGTCGCCGACACCATCGACACGCTGCGCGACATGCTCTCTTCGACCATGGACGCGTACCTCTCGATTCAGGGTAACCGGATGAACCAGATCATGAAGCGGCTCACGTCCGTTGCGACCGTGCTCATGTCGGTCACGCTCGTCGCGGGCATCTACGGGATGAACTTCGACTACATGCCGGAGCTACACTGGCGCTTCGGCTACGTCGGCGCGCTCTTGGCAATGCTCGTCATCGGGCTCGGGCTCTACTTCTATCTGCGAAAGGTGAAGTGGCTGTGAGCAAGCGGAAGCGGAAGAAGGGTTGGAAGACCGGCCGGCTGCACTGGCCCGGGAGCCATCACCACGGGCACGAAGACAAGAAGGAGGCGGAGCGCCTGACGCCGCTCGAAGAGACCGAGGCGTTCAAGGACTCGCCCCAGAGCGCCGCGCGGCGGCGCGGCGCCGACGACACCATCCGCGTAGACAGCAAGTCCATCCCCATGCCCGAGCAGCTCATCGATGAAGACCGCGAAGGCGCCTCCATCTTCCGGCTGGAGCCCGTCGTCATCTTCATCCTCCTCGCCATGCTCGCCTTCATCGTCTTCGTCGCGTGGCAGATTACCCTCATGCCCTTGAAGTAAGGCGGAAGCCCGAAGCCCTCCCTCACGGTCGGGCTTCCGCCTCGTAACGCTTATCGGCGCCGTTGTGCGAGTCGGGTGGGGCGGGCGTCAGGCGCACCCAGCGCAGGCGGCGGCGCTCGACGCGCTCGACGCGAAAGGTCGCGCCCTCGTGCTCGACCGTCTCGCCCGGTTTGAGCAGGCGGCTGGCGCGCGCGAGCAGGAAGCCCGCGACCGTCGTGTAGTGCCCGTCCTCCGGCAGGTCGAGCCGGAAGTGGCGGTTGGCGTCGCGCACGGCGAGCATGCCGTCAAGCAGGTACGTCCCATCCGTTTGCGCGACGATCTGCGACTTCGCCTCCTCGTCGTACTCGTCGTCGATCTCGCCGACTATCTCTTCAAGTAAATCTTCTAAGGTGACGATGCCTTCGAGCCCGCCGTGCTCGTCGATGACGAAGGCGAGGTGCGTGCGGTTGTCGCGCATCTGCTTCAAGGCCGAGCCGAGCTTCGCCGTCGAAGGCATGAAGAGCGGCGGGTGCGCGAGCGTGGCGGCGTCGAACTCGTCGGCCGCGCGCGTGCCGTCCACGAACTCTTCGAGGTCGCGGCGGAAGAGCACGCCGACCATATCGTCGAGCCGCTCGCGGTAGACAGGCAGGCGCGTGTAGCCGTGCTCGCGGAAGGTGGCCTTCGCCTCGGCGAGCACGGCCGTGGCGGGGACGGCCACGACGGCCGTGCGCGGCACCATCGCCTCGCGCACCTCCGCGTCGGCGAACTCGAAGACGCCCTGAATGAGCTGCTGCTCCTCCGCCTTGATGTGTCCGCCCTGCCGCGACATGTCGATGACGTGGCGCAGCTCCTCCTCTGTGTAGGCAGAGGCGTGGCCGGCGTCGGCGCGGATGCCTAAGGGCCGGACGACCGAGGCGCTCGCGCGGTCGAGCGCGCGGATGGGGAGGCTGAAGACCTTGTAGAAGAGCTGCATCGACAGCGCGGTCGAGAGCGCGACGCGCTCGGCCCTCTGAAGGCCGAAGAGCTTCGGCGCCTGCTCGCCGAGGACGATGTGCAGCGTCGTGATGACGGCGAAGGCGACGAGAAACGAGATGACGTGAATCCACGTCTCGGCCAGCCCCGCGCGCGTGAGCGGCGCTTCAATTATGCGCGCGACCGTAGGCTCGCCTATCCAACCCAGTCCCAGCGAGGCCAGAGTGATGCCGAGCTGCGAAGCCGACAGATAAGCGTTCAGGTTGTCGAGCACCGTGATGAGCCGGCGCGCTCTCTTGTCGCCCGACTCGGCCAGCGTCTCGATGCGCGAGCGGCGGACTCCGACGAGCGCGAACTCCGCCGCGACGAAGAAGCCGTTGAGGAAGACCAGCAGGACTACCGTCAACAGGTACAGTACTGTCAGCATGCTTCGTATTTTACAACGACGGCGCTGAAGTGTGAGAGCCCCTGGCAGGGGCTTAGACCTTCTCCTCTTAGCGGCGTTGGGCGAGCAGCTTTTCGAGGTGGGTGAAGCGGCGGAGCATCTCTTCGTGGAGGTGGTCGGCCTTGTCGTGAAGGTAGGCGACCTCCATCTCGGCCTTGATGTTGACATCGTACTCGATGTCGGCGCGCACCTTGTCCTTCTCGGCCTGACGGTTGGCGCTGATGAGCACGAAGGTCGAGAGGAAGATGGCTTCGAGGCTGACGATCATCGTCAGCAGGCCGAAGGGATAGGGGTCGAAGCCGGAGAGTCCCGGGATGTTGAGGACTCCGACGTTGAGGGCGATCCAAGCGCTGAACCAGACGGCGTGGATGAAGAGGAAGAGCATGCTGCCCGAGAACCACGCCAGCCAGTCGGCGATGCGCTGGACGACGGTGAGGCGCTCCTCGACCTCCTCGTTGACGTTGCGCGAAACGCGTTGGCGCAGCAGCGCGTCGGCCTTGCGCGTCATGCGCCCCATCGCCGCCAGCATGTGCAGCGCCGCGTCCGGCTTCTTGCTGAAGAGCAGAAGCAGATCGCCGCGGTCTAACTCAATCAGCTCCGTGTCGGCGAGCGCGACGGCCGTCGCCGTGCGCGACTGCTCGTCGAGGAGCGCGATCTCGCCGAAGAAGTCGCCGGGGCCCGCCGTGTCGAGCGTAATCTTCTGCCCGACGTTGTCCTGTATGGAAAGCTCGACCTCGCCCGAGCGCACAAGGTAAAGACTCTCCCCGGGGTCGCCGGCCCGGAAGAGAGTCTGCTCTGCGCTTAAACTGACGAGGTCAACGACCTCCGCCAGCGCGCGGCGGTCTTCGCCGCTGAGGAACTCAAAGAGCTCGATGCCTTCGAGCGAAGCGGGGTCAACGCTCATTCAAGGTCTCCTGCCGGCCGGCGTCGTGTTGGACTTGTTCGACTGCGCGGGCGCCGGAGCGGGCGCGGCCTGCCCGGGCTTCGCCGTGTAGCCGGAGCGCGTCACGGCGATGCGCTTCTCGCCGTCGCGGCCGTCGGTGACGGCCACACGGATGGGACGGAACTCGCCGGGGCGACCCTTCGCCGCCGGCCGGTAGCCGATGACGTACTGCGTGCGCAAGTCCTTCGTTATCTGCTCGGCGATGCCGGGCAGCTCCGAGAGCGAAGTCGGGTAGAAGGTGCGCCCGCCCGTCTCCTTCGCCATGCGGTCGAGCAAAGAGACGGCCTTGTCGCGCTTCGACTTCGAGATGAAGCCGCGCTCCTTCTCCAGCTCGTTGACGAAGCCGATGACGTAAATCTGCACGTCCTCTTCTTTGAGCGACTCGAAGAGCTGTTCGGTCTTGTAGAAGCTGTTGCGGTCTTCACCGTCGGTGACGAGGATGAGCGCGCGGCGGCGCTTCTCTTCGGCGGGGTCGCCGCTCTTCTTGCGCCGCTCGGAGGCGTGCTCGGCGGCGAGGTAGACGGCATCGACGACTGCCGTCTGGCCGCCCTCGATGAACATGTCGTCCAAGGCGTCTCCGAGCGCCTGCTTGTCGGCGGTGAAGTCCTGCATGATCTTGATCTCGTCGGAGGAGATGAAGCGGACGACGAAGGTCTCGTCGCCGGGCTTGTTGCTCTCGACGATGGTCTTGCCGGCCTCGACGACCTGCCCGATCTGGCTGCGGAGGCTCCCGGAGTTGTCCACGACGAGGCCGTAGGTGATGGGCACCTCCTCGCGGCTGACGAACTGCACCTCCTGCGGGACGCCGTTCTCGAAGACGCGGAAGTCGGACTTGTCCACGTCGTTGATGGGGTGGTTGTTGCGGTCTATGACGCGGACGTGGAGGTTGACGAGGCTCGTGTCGATAGTAACGACCTCGTCGGGGTCAACCTCTTGGTTCGGGTCTTGCTGCGCAGCGTCGGGCTCGGCCGTCGGCTGCGTGCGGAGCTTGGGCGCGGCCTGCGCCGGGACGGGCGGGGGCGCGGTGTCCTGTGGAGCGACCTGCGGCCCGGGGGGCGGTGTCAGCTTTGGCGTCGGAGTCTGGCGCGGCTGCGCGGGCGTCCTCTGCGGCGTGGGCGTCTGCGACGGCGCGACGGCGGTGCGCGTCTGCGTGCCGACGCGGCGCGGGCGTCCCGTCTCCTGCCGCGCGTGCGAGGCCGGGATTAGAGAGCCGGCCAGCGCGAGCAGGACGAGCAGCACCGCGCCTCGGCGCGCGCGCCTTGACGAGTTTGAAAGCTCACTTCGTCTCATCTTCTTCCCTCAAAAATTCGCCCCGCGAGTCCCGCCCTTGTGAGGCGGGGCGCGGGGCTTCCAACCTTCCGGGCCTTAACTCGCTCCGTAGCGAGAGGCTCCGCGTGGCCGGGGCAAAGAGCATGATTGCTGAATCGACGTAGGCCGCGCTCCGGCACCGGCGCGGCCCTGTTAGAGATGCCCCGGCCGGGGCGTTAGTTGCCGAAAAACAGTAGGCAGTAGGCAGATGGCAGCGGGCGGTTAAGAACCTTAATGTCGAGAACCCGGGTTAACCTTTCAACTCTCTTAACGCGGAGCGACGGCCAACTGCCGTCTGCCTACCGCCTACCATTCTTACTTGGGCGTAGCGGTGGAGAAGTAGCCCTCACGGCCGCGGACGAAGAGGCGCGGGAAGCCGCGCGGGGGCTGCACCCTGATCTTGAGCCTGTGCCACTTGCCGTCATTGGCGAAGGCAGAGGGGCGGTAGCCGATGGAGTACTGCGTGCGCAGCTCAAGCGCGATGCGCTCGAAGGTGTCGTTCATCTCCGCGCCCGTGGAGGGGAAGAACGCCTTGCCGCCCGAGACGCCCGCCAGCTCTTCGAGGATGGCACGGCCGCCGTAGCCGAGCGACGACTCGTCGTTCGGGCTCACGATGCCGATGGCGTAGATGATCACGTCCGACTCCTTGAGCATCCGCTTCAGCTCGTTGAAGGTGTAGCGCGAGCTGTTGTCCTGCCCGTCCGAGATGAGCAGGATGGCGCGCTTCTTGTGCGCGCCGCGCGTCACGCGCTCGACCCCGAGATAGGTCGCGTCGTAGAGCGCCGTCTGCCCGTGCGTCTGGACGAAGGTGAGCTTCTGCATCAACGCGTCGCTGTCGCGCGTGTGGTTGAGGAGCAGTTGCGCGCGGCTGTTGAAGCCGATGAGAAAGTACTCGTCGCGGGCGTGGCTCGTGTCGATGAACTTCGAGAGCGCCTCGCGCGCGCGGGTTATCTTGTCGCCGCCCATCGAGCCCGACACGTCGAAGACGATCCCTAAGCTGACGGGCGCGTCCTCGTCCGAGAAGAAGGTGATCTCCTGCTGCGTCTTGTCGTCGAGGATGGTGAACGAGTTCTTGTTGAGCCCCGTCACAAAGCGGCCGTAGGTGTCGGTGACGGTAACGGTCAGCGTGATGAGGTCGGAGTGGATGATCTGCGGCTTGTCGTCATCCATGAACGGCTGGACGATGGGGCCGTCGAGGATGGCGGTCGGCGATTGCGAAGAACTGCTGGCGCGCCCGTTGGTGGCCGGCACCGCGGGCTTCGGCGCGGGCGTCTGCGTCGCGGCCGGTTGCGGCTCGGGCGTCGCGGCCGGCTTCGCCTGCGCCGGTGCGGCGGCGTCGCCGGCAGGCGCGGGCGTCTCCGTCTTCCGCTCGGCCTTCGCCGGGTCGGCCTGCGTCCCGGGTTGTGCGTGCGTCTCGCTGGCAGCCGCAAACGACGCGGCGCAGAGGAGTGAGACGAGCGCAACTCTGTAAAATCGGTCGGAGCGCCGGGCCCTCATGTTAAGCCTCCTGCGAATCTGTCTTTCACCAATTGGAAAAAAGGAACCGCCGTCCCGGGGGCCTTCGGCGCCCGCGGGCCCGAGTCGGGGTGCGTGCTTGTCAGCTTTGACGCTGATTCGCGCCCATTCGGTTGTACGCGGTAGCGTGCTGGGAAGACGGGGAGACTTCCTCTTTCCTTCGCGCCGGTATTGTAGGACACGCTCCGCCCGCGCGCAACAAACATCTCAGTTTCGACTTTCTCACGATTCTATTTCCGTGCAACTTCGCACAAGCCCGTGCGTGTAAGCGACGCGGGCGGTGGGAGGCGGGCTCGCGTCCGTGCTACAATCAACCGCCTTGAGTAGGGCGCCAGCTCTCCCGCCGAGCCGTGCCGCCGACCTTCCGGGGAAGAAGTTAAGTAAAGACATGGCCGAGTTCATCTGTCGTTTAGGGACGCCCGCGGGCGAGGTCGTGACGCGGACGGTCGAGGCCGCGGGCGTGCAGGAGGCGCGCGTGCGGTTGGAGGCCGAAGGCTTCCGCGTCTTCTCGGTCGCGCCGCCGAGGATGGCGGGACTGGCCGGCGTCACGCGCGGCGGCAAGTCCGGCACCGCTCCGCGCGTCAAGCCGGGCGACTTTCTCATCTTCAACCAGCAGCTCTCGGCCATCATCCGCGCCGGCATCCCCATCCTTCAGGCCATCGCCATGCTGCGGCGCCGCGCGTCGTCTTCGCGCCTGCGCGCGGTGCTCGCCGACGTGGAGGACAAGATTCGCAGCGGCATGGCGCTCTCGTCGGCCTTCGCCGCGCAGGGGCCGATCTTCCCGCGCATCTACACGGCCTCTATCTTGGCGGGCGAGCGTTCGGGCGCTTTGGACGACGTGCTGGCACGCTACGTCTCCTACATGCGGCGCGGCGTCGAGATACGCCGGAAGATTCGAGGGGCCTTGGCCTACCCGCTCTTTCTGCTCGCGGCGTCGATGGGCATGGTCATGTTCTTGACCGTCTACGTCGTGCCGAAGATGTCCGCGCTCTTCGAGGGCTTCAATCGCGAGCTGCCCTCCGTGACGAAGATAGTCATCGGCGTCTCGCACTTCGCCTCGGGGAACTTCTACTGGCTGGTGCCGACGATTCTCGCCGGCATCATCGGGCTCTACCTCTGGTCGCGCACGCCTTCGGGCGCGCTCAACCTCGACCGCTTCCTCTTGAAGCTGCCCATCGTCAACCAGCTCATCCGTCAGTTGGCCGTCGCGCAGATGACGCGCTCCTTGGCAACGCTGCTCGCGGGCGGCATCACGCTCGTCGAGTCTTGGGAGATTGCGGCCGAGTCGATTACGAACAAGGAGCTGCGGGCGCGCAGCTCGGCGACGCTGCCGATGATTCGCGAGGGGCGTTCGTTCACGGAGAGTCTGGAATCGGCCGGATGGATTCCGCCGCTGGCGCTCGATATGATCGGGGTGGGAGAGCGCTCGGGTAGTTTGCGCGAGATGCTCGAAGAGGTCGCCGACTTCCACGACCGCGAGTCGGAAGTCCGGCTTGAACAGTTGACCACCGTGCTTGAGCCCGCCATTCTGCTGGTGATGGGCGGGGTCGTCGTGACGATTCTGCTCTCCATCTACCTGCCGATCATCCAGTCCATCTCGAATTTGAGCTTCCGGAGCTGAAACCGTAGGCAATCCCCCGCCCGCCCGAGGCATCTGAAAAACGATGAGTCAAACGGAGAATCAGGCCGACACGCCGACAATCGTCAACCCGGCACCTCCCGCCGCCGCCCTCAGCGGCGACGACGGGCACACGCCGCCCGAGGTGCGCACGGCGCTCTCGCTCGCGCGGCGCTACCGGCTCCCGTACGTTGACCTGCTCCCGCCCGTCGGCGAATCGCCCATCGACTACGCGCTCCTCGGCGAGATTCCCGTTGACCTGATGCTGCGCCACCTCTTCGTGCCCCTCAGGCGCGAGGGGCGCCGCCTGCACATCGCGATGGCCGACCCGACCGACCTTGAAAGGTTGGACGAGATAGCCTCGGCGCTCCACTCGCGCGTCGTCCCGCATGTGGCGACTGCGGGGGCCATCGAGGTCGTGCTCCGCAAGGGCGACGCCACGCAGCGCGTGTTGCAGGAGGCCGCCTCGGGCTTTCGCATCTCGCTCGTGAAGGAGACAGAGCAGGGCGAAGAGGTCTTAGACCTCGACCGGCTGGCGACCGACAGCGACATGTCGCCCATCATCAAGCTGGTCGATACCATCATCTACAACGCGATGGAGTCGCGCTCCTCCGACATCCACATCGAGACGAGGGATACGGCCGTCCACGTCAAGTACCGCATCGACGGCGCGCTCTACGAGAAGGTCGAGCCCATCGACATCTCCTATCACCAGACGCTCATCTCGCGCATCAAGGTCATGTCGGAACTCGACATCGCCGAGCGCCGCATCCCGCAGGACGGCCGCTTCCGCGTCCGCTACAAGGGGCGCAACGTGGACTTCCGCGTCTCCATCATGCCGACCGTCCACGGCGAAGACTCCGTCATCCGTATTCTCGACAAGGAGCAGATCAACGAGCAGTTCCGTAACCTGACGCTCGACGTGGTCGGCTTCCTCCCGCGCGACCTGAAAGATTTCCGCCGCTACATCGCCGAGCCCTACGGTATGGTGCTCGTCACCGGCCCCACGGGCTCGGGGAAGACGACTACTCTGTACGCGGGCCTCAACGAGATTCGGAACGAGGAAGACAAGATCATCACGATTGAAGACCCCGTCGAGTATCAGCTCCACGGCGTCACGCAGATTCCCGTCAACGAGAAGAAGGGGCTGACCTTCGCGCGCGGCCTGCGCTCCATCCTGCGCCACGACCCGGACAAGATCATGGTCGGCGAAATCCGCGACAACGAGACGGCGCAGATCGCCATCCAGTCGGCGCTCACGGGCCACCTCGTCTTCACGACCGTCCACGCCAACAACGTCATCGACGTGATCGGCCGCTTCCTCAACATGGGCGTCGAGCCCTACAACTTCGTCTCTTCTCTGAACTGCGTGCTGGCGCAGCGCCTCACGCGTATGCTCTGCGCCGTCTGCAAGCGCCCGTACCACCCCTCGGACGAGGAGTTGATGGAGTCGGGCCTGAGACCCGCGGAGCACAGCCACCGCACCTTCTACATGAGCGTCGGCTGCGACGCCTGCAACCACACGGGCTACCGCGGGCGCACGGCCATCCACGAGCTTCTGAATATGTCGGACAACATCCGCGAGATGATCATCGAGCGGCGCCCCGGCTCCGAGGTGCGCCGCGCGGCTGAAGCCGAAGGGCTACGCTCCCTGCGCGAAGCGGCGCTTGAGAAGGTCTTTGCCGGCGTCTCGACCCTGCACGAGATTAACCGCGTCACCTTCGTCGAAGAGGTCAAGATGAACGGCGACGAGATCGCCACGGTGAACGGGAAGTAGCAGGCAGATGGTCGTAAGACAGTTCGGAGCATTCGACTTTCAAAGGGCTAAAGTTTTAACTACGGCGGCGTGATGCGTGGCAATTACGAACAATCGCCATAGGCTCACTGCCTACTGCCATCCGCCTACTGCTTACTTGTTCCTCCGTCTTTAAGGAACTATTATCTACGCCCCGGCGTGTACGTGCTGAAAGTCGTTGGGGGCGGCCACTCCCCGAATCAGTCCAATGTAGAAGGCGCGCGGCTTGCGGCAAGCCGACTTTAAGCCCAAAAGGAATCAATGCAAGTGAGATTCGAGATGAAGTCTAAGCCCTTGGCCCGCCCTTTCGCGGCGCTTCTCATGGCGTTCGTCCTGCTCGCCGTGCCCGTCGCCGTGCTGGCGAAGAAGGGTGAGAAGAACTACCGCCGCGGACTGGATTACGAGGCCGCGCAGCAGTGGGAGAAGGCCGCGCAGGAGTTTGCCCTCGCCGTCGCCGCTATGCCTTCGGAGACGGAGTATCAGCTCCACTACCGTCGCTCGGTCTTCAACGCCTCGCAGAACTACATGACCAAGGGGCGCGCGCTGGCCGAGCAGGGCGACTACATCGGGGCCTACAACGCCTACCGGCAGGCGTACGGGCTCGACCCCGTCAACGACCTCGCCGCGCAGGAGATGGATCGCATGCTCCGGCTCCAGCGCGAGAAGGAGGGCACGGCCAACCCGGCGCGCACCTCGCCCACGAGCTACCGCGGGCCCGCGGGCACGGTGCCCGTCCCCGAAGGGCCAGCCGACGGCACCGCGGGAGCCCCGGCACGCTCCGAGCAGCTTCAGACCGTCCAGTACAACGGCGATCTCGAAGGGCTCATCCGCAAGCTGGCCGACGAGATGAGCCTCAACGTCGTCTTCGACCAAGCGTTCTCGCAGGTCAAGCGCAACGTCAACATTCGCTGGAAGGACATCACCCCGGCGCGCGCGCTCGACTACGTCTTTCTCGCCAACGGTCTCTTCTTCCAGAAGCTCGACCGCCGCACCATCCTCGTCGCCGACCAGTCGAAGCGCCCCATGTATCAGCAGCTCGTGCTGCGCACCTTCTATCTCTACAACATCAAGCCTTCGGAGGCGCGCACGCTCCTGACGGGCGCGCTGCCCGCCAACGCCGGCCGCCAGCCGCAGTTCATCGAGAACGCGACGACCAACTCCATCACCGTGCGCGACACGCCCGAGAACATGCGCACCATCGAGAAGCTCTTGCAGAGCGTGGACAAGGATCGCGCCGAGGTCGTGATGGAGGTCGCCATCTACGAGATTTCCCGCAACGACCTCCTCCAGATCGGCAACCAGGTCGGCTCGGGCCCGGCCAATTCAGTCCTCGGGAACCTGACGAACCTCGGCGGCCTCCAGCCCTCGACGGCCATCGTCAACGGGGGCGCGCAGCTCATCACGGGCGCGGCCTCGCTCCACTCTGCCCTCGGCCTGCTCATCCCGTCCTCGGCGCTCTCGCTCTACCAGAGCAAGACCAACACGCGGCTGCTCTTCTCGACGCAGGTGCACGCCTTCGACGACGAGAAGTCCTCGACGCGCGTCGGCTCGAAGGTGCCCGTCCAGACCGCCTCGGTCTACAACGGGCTCGTCAACACGAGCAACGGTAACGGCAACAACAACAACAACAACGGCGGCGTCAACAACGCGCTCGGCAGCGGCTACCCCGTCATCCAGTACGAGGACGTGGGCCTCAATCTTGACTTCAAGCCCAAGGTCTACCCGAACCAGGACGTGCAGGTCTCGATGACCATCGAGTCGAAGGACACGCAGGCCGGCCCCGACCCGCTGACGCCCATCTTCACGCAGCGCAAGATCGAGGGCGTGGCGCGCATCCCGAACGGGAAGACGATGCTGATCGCCTCCATCGCGCAGGATCGCGAGCGGACGGGGCGCCAGGGCCTGCCGCTCGTCGGGCTCATCCCCATCCTCGGCCGCCTCTTCACCACGCCGACGAAGGCCAACGACAACAGCGACATCGTCATCACGATGACGCCGCGCGTGCTGCGCGCGCCCGAGATTACGCCGCAAGACCTTGAGCCGAGGGACACCGGCACGATGCAGACGCCGCAGTCGCCCTCGCTCGAAGCGCTCATCCGCGACGCCGACCGCGAGGACGCGCTGGCCGCCGCGCTCATCCGTGGGCGCGCACTGCCGACCAACGTGACCGCGCAGCTTCCGACGCCCGCGACCTCGGTCGTCCCGGCCGAAGAAGTGACCTTCGTGCCCGCGCCGAAGGCGCTCGCGCAGGCCGACCCGGCCGCGCCCGTCGCGACGAATAACTCGGGCGCACAGGCCGTCAACGTCGGCCTCGGCGCGACGACGGCGACGCCCGTCCCGGCCGTCGCGCAGCCCGCCGTTGCGACGGCCGTCCCTGCGACGAATAATACGACCGTCTCTCCGGCCGTCAGCGCCGCTCCGGTTGAGAGCGCGGCCGAGTTGATGTTGATGACCGACAGGCAGGAGTTGAAGGTCGGCGAGCGCGGGCGCGTGATGCTCTTCCTGAAGACGGACGCGCCGCTGGGCTTGGCGACCGCGACGCTGCGGTTCGACCCGAAGGCGCTGGCCGTCCGCTCGGTCACGCAGGGCGGCTTGGCCGGCGACAAGACGGGTGCGCCCGTCGTCACGCAGTCGGTTGATCCTTCGGGCGTGCTGGTCGTCTCAGTCGCACCCGCGGCCGGCGCACCGGCGCTCACGGGTGAGGGACTCCTCCTCGTCATCGAGGTCGAAGGGCTCGCACCGGGCGAGACCGGCCTTCAGTTCGACGCGGACAAGGTGCATCTCGTCGCCACCGACGGCCGCACCGTGCATCCGCGGACGATGCCCAGCCGCTTCAAGGTCACGCAGTAATGCACGAGGTGGAGACGGGCGGACGGAAGAAGGAGAGAGGATGAACATGCGTTTGGCGAAAGTCTCTCATCCCGAGTCCGCACCGTCTTCCCGTCTCTTCTTCTCCCGGTCTGCTTCCGGCGGGTGGACGCTCATCGAGCTGGTCATCACGATGACGGTGATGGCCGTCTTGACGATGGCCGTCATCCCCATCGTCCGCACCTCGATTCGCCGCCAGCGCGAGACGCGCCTGCGCGAGGCGCTGCGCGAGATACGCGGCGCCATCGACGAGTTCCACCGCGACACCGTCAACATGCAGTGCGGCCCGCTCGGCGGAGCCCCGGCCACAGGCGGCATCTCGCCCGGTGTCAACCCCGGCGCCAACCCCGGCGCGGCGCAGCTCTGGGTTGACCCGCGCAGCCGCGTCCGCGTCGCCGACTGCACCATCTTCGGTGTGGACAACCCCGAGCACTATCCGCCGAGTTTGGAGATGCTCGTCGAGGGGGTGGACGTGCTCCCGCGCACCACCACGGCCGCGCAGCAGTTGGGCAGCCTTCAGGGCAACATGACGGAGACGAACGCGCCGCCCATCCCGAAGAAGAAGATCTACCTGCGGGAGATTCCCGTAGACCCGATAACGGGCAACAAGGAGTGGTGCCTGCTCTCGAACTACGACGACGCCGACAGCGGTTGCTCCTCCAGCCCCAACAACGTCTTCGACGTGCGCTCGAAGGCCGAGGGCGAGTCGCTCAACGGAGAGAAGTACAGCGATTGGTAGAGAAGCGTCGGCCGTCGAAGTCGGTAAACTCAAGGACTCATGTACATGTTCGGCAGTGAGCAGCTACAAGTTAATCGTTCGAGCAGGCGGAGGCCGCTGACTGCCTACTGTCATCTGCCTGCTGCCCGCACGCGCGGGGCGCGCGGCTTCACCCTGTTGGAGCTGATGATCGTCATCTCGATTCTGGTCATCCTCGCGCTCATCGCGATGTCTACGTACAACCGGACGGTGCTGGCGGCCAAGGAGTCCACGCTGCGCGAAGACCTCTTCACGATGCGGAAGATGATCGACCAGTACGCGGCCGACAAGGGGAAGCTGCCGCAGTCGCTCGACGAACTCCGGGGCGCCGGCTACATCCACGACATCCCCAAAGACCCGATGACCGACGCCGCCGACTGGCAGGTCGAGTTCGGCGAAGACCCCGGCTCGACCGGCGGCGAACAGGGCGTCACCAACGTCCACTCCGCCTCCGGCGATGTCGCCTCAGACGGCACAAGTCGCTACAACGAATGGTGAAGAAGCAGTAGGCAGCAGGCAGATGGCAGTAGGCAGTTGAGAACGCCGCTGCCGGGAATTCTGATTTAATTCTTTCAACAGACTAAACGCGGAGCCTACTGCCATCTGCCTTCTGCCTACTTTCTTATGAACCCTTTCCAAAGAATCATCTCGCCCCGTTTGCCGCAGGCGGCCGTGGGGCTGTCGAGCGAGGCCGCGAGCGTCGTGCAGTTGGAGCGGCGCGGGGGCGGGCTCGCGGTGCGCAGTGCGGGGCTGCTGCCATTGACGGCTGGACTCGTGCGGCCGTCCTTCGACGAGCAGAACGTGTCGGACGGCGCAGAGCTGGCCGGTGCGCTCACGGAGTTGCTGACGAGCGCGGGGCAGGCGCGGCGCAAGCGCTGGTCGGTTGCGCTGCCCGAGGCCGCGACGCGCACTTCGATTCTGACGATGGAGACGGCGCCCGCCTCGCGCGCCGAGGCCGAAGAGATGCTGCGCTGGAAGACCGAGCGCGCGCTGGGTGCGCCGCTCGACGAGCTGCGCGTCTCGCGCGAGCACTTGCGGCGCGACGCTCAGGGGCGCGAGCGCTATCTCGTCTCGGCCGTGCGTCTCACTGTGCTCGCGGAGTATGAGAGTGTCTTCGCGGCGTTGGGGTGGAACGCGGGGCTCATCCTGCCGCGTCACATGGGCGAGGCTTGGTGGCTGATGCGCGATGGCGGCGGCGGGCAGACGGCCGGAGCCGACTCGCTGCTCGTCAGCTCGCACGCCGAGGGCTTCACGGCGGTCGTGCTGCGCGCGGGCTCGCCGCTCTACGTGCGCGGCGTCATCTGCGAGACGGAAGACCGCGCCGACGAGCTTTATCGTTTCCTTCTCTTCTACCGCGACCGCACCTCGCCGCAGGCGGCCGAAGGCGAGCAGCCGCCGGCGCCTCTCTACGGCGAGGGACTCGGCCGCCTGCTCGTCGCGGGGACGGGGCTCAATGAAGAGCAGGCGCGCTCGATCGTCGAGGAGACGCTGAGCACCGCGCCGCGCGCCGTCCAGCCCGCAGACCTGCGGCTCGCGTTCCCCGCGGCCGGCATCGACTTCCGACAGATAGCTGCGCCCGCCGGCCTCGCTGCCCTCGCATGGGGCTGAGGATGAGAAAAGCTCTCTTCTTAACATCCCTCGTGCTCTGCCTGTCGCCGCACACGCAGGCGCAGGGCTACAACCCGCACGTCCCCGACATGATTCGCGCAGGCGTCCGAAAGGCGCTCGACCTCGCGCCCCCGTCGGCTCCTCCGGCGCAGCCCAACGCGGCGGGCCGTCCCTGAGACTCTGTTTGCTGAAATTACCGGCCCTGAAACTTCCACGCCGCCCCGCGCGTAAAACTTTGGCGTCATGATCGCACACGCAGTTTCCCCGACGAACACAGCCGACACCGAGTTGGTCGTGCGCGCACTCGCCGGCCGCGAAGACGGCTTCGAGGAGTTGGTGCGCCGCTACCAGCGCCCCATCGTGGCCTACGTCTACCGCATGGTCGGCGACTACGACTCGGCGCTCGACCTCGCGCAGGAGGTCTTCATCAAGGTCTACAACTCGCTCGAACGCTATCGCCCCGAGTTCAAGTTCTCGACCTGGATTTATCGCATCGCGCACAACGCGGCCATCGATCACCTGCGCCGGCAGGGTGCCTCGCGCACCGAGGAGATAGAGGTCGAGGGGCCCGAAGGCACGACCTTCGAGAAGCCTCTGGCGAGCAAGGCGCCCACGCCCGAGCAGGAGACCGAGCGCGGCGAGCGGCGCGCGGAGATCGAAGAGGTCGTCGCGCAGCTCTCGCCCGCCTACCGCGAGCTGATTGTGCTTCGACACTCGCACGACCTCAGCTACGACGAGATTGCCGAGGTGACCAGTCTCCCCTTGGGCACGGTCAAGAATCGAATCTTCCGCGCACGCGAGTCGATGCGAGAGCTGCTCGTGGCGCGCGGCATCACGGGGATGTAGAGGGGATGGCGGACGCCGCGCGCGAAGGGCAGGGTTGCCCGAGGACGAGCCTGACGGCCGCCTATCTCGACGGCGAGCTAGACCCTGCCGCGTGCGAAGAGTTCGACCAACACGCGCACGCTTGCACAGACTGCACGTCCGCACTCCTCGAACAGCGTCGCCTGCTCTGCCTGCTCGACACGGCCTTCGACGAGACCTTTGAAAAGAGACTGAAGCTGCCCGAAGGCTTCACGCGCCAGCTCAAGGCGCGCGCGCAGAACGACCTGAGCGGCGTGCGCGACGCGTGCGAGCGGCGGCGTGCGTTGAAGATTTGCGCGGCGCTCGGCGCGGCGGCCTTCGCGCTGCTGGGCTTCGCGGCGCTCGACGTGGTGATTCGTCCGGCGCTGCGCGCACTGAGCGCGGCTTCGGGCGTGCTGGGTGTGGCCGGTCGCGCGTCGGTCGAGACGGGCGCAGGGGCGACCATCGTGCTGCGCGCGGTCGCGGGCCGTCTCGTCTCGGGCGCAGAGCAGGCGGCCGTGTTCTGGGTGCTGCTGCTCGTCGTGGGGCTCCTCGTGCTGCTGCGTTTGGTGAGCGGCTATCACCGGGCGTCGGCGCGCGACTGAGAAGTTTTTGAGGCGCCGCGGCGCCGGTTTTCAAGCGGCCAGCCCTCGTCACTCGCTGGAGGGACGGGCGCTGGCCGCTTGGCGCATCAGAGATTGTGAGAACGATGAGCTCACCACAGAGACACAGAGACACAGCTATAAGACAAGAAGCTGTGCCGCTGTGTCTCTTGTGTCTCTGTAGTGAACAAGTCCTGCTCAACCCTCATGCCGCGTTCTCAAAACTCGCCGAGCGCTTCCTGACGAAGTCCGTCTTAACTCTGCTGCTCTTGCTGCTGGCCGCCGTCATCGTCAACGGTCAGGAGACGGCGCGGGGCGAGGATTTGGTGATTGAGGGGCGGCACGCGGGCGACGTGTTCGGGGTGGGGCGAAACGTGCGCGTGCGCGGCGACGTGCGCGGCGTTATCGCCTTCGGCGGCGATGTCGTGGTCGAAGGGCACGTCGAGGGCGACGCGGCGGCCGTCGGCGGCTCGGTCATCCAGCTCGGCGGCTCACAGGTCGGCGGCGACGTTATCGTCTTCGGCGGCACGTATCGCAACGAGGGCGGCGAGCGCGGGGCGGGTGGAAAGACGATGATGTACGCGGGCTACGAGCAGGAACTGCGCGAGCTGACGCGCAACCCGGCCTCGCTCCTGACGCCGGAGTTCTCGCTTGCCTTCGTCGGCTGGCGCCTGATGGCCGTCCTCTTCTGGTTCGTCGTCTCCATCGCGCTGACGGCCGTCAGCCCGGGCGCGGTCGGGCGCGCGGCGGCACGTCTGCAACTGACGCTCGCGCGCGTGGCGCTCATCGGATTGGTCGGCGCGCTGGTGCTCGGCCCCGGCGTGACCTCTGCGCTGCACTTCCTGCCCCCGGCGCTCGCGGCGCTCGTCGGCGTGATGGCGTTGCTGCTCGTGCTGCTCTCCTACCTCTTCGGCCGCGTCGTCATCCACGCCGCGACGGGGCGCTGGCTCCAACGCGTGCTGCTCCCCGAAGACCGGCGCTCCGAGTCGGTGGCGCTCCTGCTCGGCGCGGCCTTCTGGGCCGTCGTCCTCGCCCTTCCCTACGTGTGGCCCTTCGTCGTCGTCGCCCTCGCCGTCTTGAGCCTCGGCCTCGCGCTCACCGCGCGCTATGGTCTGCGCCGCGCACGCGCCTGAAGAGAAGCGAGAGAGATACAGAGAGAGGCGGCGGGCCTTTGAAGGCCCGCTGCCTCTCTTTGTGTGACCCTTGCGTCCTGCCGTGTCCCTACGGCAACGCTTCGACGAGAACGTAGAAGCGGTAATGTCCCGTCTTCTGGACGCCGAAGAGGAACTGCACGTTGAGCGCGGCGCCGTTGGCGAGCGGCGCGTCGAGCGTGCCGCTGTCGAAGTCGACGGGCGGGCCGAGAAGCACGCCGCCGTCTTCTGAATCCGAAGGTGGCGAGCCGTCCAACGCCGTGCTGTCGCCGCCCCTTGTGTCGTCGCCGCTACTCCCAATGCCGATGCCGCCGTCCTCGAAGGATTCGGGCGTGGTCGTCACGGCCGAGAGCACGAGGCTTGAGTTGAGCCCGCCGTTATTCGTGGCCGAGGGCGATTCGAGCGTGAGTCCCCTGACCGTGACCGTGCAGGGCGTCCCGCTGGGCGAGCACGTTGCCGCGTCGTTGATGCCGCCGGCGGTTGTGTCGGAAGCGGAGCGCACGCGCAGGTCTGCGTCGTTCGAGCCCTGCACGGGCGAGCCCGTAATGATGACGACGCGGAAGCGCAGGCGCGTGACGGGCGCGCCCGTGTTGTTGACGACGCGTTTGCGGATGGTCATCGTGCCGAAGGTCGAGTTGTTCGCCGGGTCGCTCGTCGTGTCGCGCTCGCGGTTGGGCGACGCGGAGGCACTCTGGGTCGTGTCGAGCAGCGGCAGAGCGAGCGCCGCGGTGCGGTCGATGGGCGAAGCGAGATTCTCGGGGCCGGGTGCGCCGAGTTTCGCCCCCGCGCCGTCGTTCGAGCCGTCGGTGTTGACGTAGACGAAGTCGGCCGCGTTGTCCTGCGTGTCCTTCGGCCTGCCGCCCGAGAGGTCGCGCAGGAAGGCGTGCTGGCGGTTGGTGATGAAGGTCAAAGGCGCGTAGCCCGCGCCCTCCTTGTAGAGCGTGTTCGTCTCAAGGGTCGAGCCCACCGCGTCGAGCCGCGTCGCCGCCGAGAAGTTGGCCGTGTTCGAGGTGTTGAAGAGGGCGAGGCCGACGTTCGGAGGCGTGTCGGCGGTGTAGGTGACGTTGCCCGCCGCGTAAGCCGCGAGCGAGTAGCCGGCCGAGTTGACTCCGAGGAAGTGGCCGCGCGCGGGGATGACCGTGCCGTTCGGGATGACAAAGAGCGTCGTACTGGTGGCCTGATTGAGCGCGGTGGCGACCGAGAGGCCGGAAGAGCCGTCGGGCGAGATGGCCGTGAGCGGCGAGTCGGTGTTGTTGTATAGCTCGACGTACTCGTCGTTCGAGCCAGTCGGCCCGTAGAGGCGGAACTCGCTGATGATGAGCTGCCCGGCCGACAGCGACCCCGGCGGCACGAAGGATTCCGTGACTTTACCCGTGGAGCTGTCGGCCCCCGTGATGTAGAACTTGTTGCCGATGAAGCCCCCGGCCGAGCCGCCGTTGCGCGTAGTCGGGTCGGAGGCGAGTGTCGCCCAAGTGTTTGTCGAAGGGGTGTAGACCTCCACTTTGTTGGCCCCGGCCTCACCGCAGAAGACGTAGAACTTGCCGTTGAGGACGCCGGACGAGGGCTCCCAGCGTGCCGTCGGCATGCTGTTGAGTGTCGCCCAACTGTTCAGCGCCGGGTCGTACACTTCGAGAACGTTCGTGTGGCCGTTATGATACCCGCCCGCCACGTAGAGCTTCCCGTTGACGGCCCCGACCGTCGCCCCGCGCCTGACAGACGGAGCGGGTGCCGCCGTGCTCCAAGTGTTGGCGGCAATGTCGTAGACCTCCGTGATGTTGGTGTCGTTGCCGGTCGTGGGGAAACCGGTGACCGCGTAAATCTTGCCGCCAATCTCGGCCCCCGCCACAGACCAGCGGGGCGTGGGCATCGGGGCCCCTGCGCTCCAGGTGTTGGTCGCGGGGTTGTAGATTTCCATCGTGCCGAGGGTGCCGTTGACGTTGTTTCTGCCCCCGAAGACGTAGAGCTTGCCGCCGGCCGCCACGACGGCCATCAGCTCGCGCGGGGTCGTCATCGGCGCGAGCGTCGCCCAGATGTTGGTGGCCGGGTCGTAAGCTTCGAGCGAGTTGATGGGCGTTCCGGTGCTTTGCGCTTCGCCGCCGACCACGTAGAGCTTGCCGTTGAGTGTCGCACCGTCCGTATAGAAGCGACCCGTCGGCATCGGCGCGAGCGGGGACGACCAGACGCCCTGTGCGCGTGCCTCTCCAAGCGAACAGATGGTGATACAGGTCAGCAGGGCTGCGAGCGCGCAGCACAGGCGAATGGTTGAACGCATGAGTATGTTTCTCCGGGGCAAGCGGAACGTGGCGCCGTTCCGACGATGGAAAGTTCTACCCTTGTTGCTCAGGGTTGATGATAGCCGGACGTGCGAAGTTACGTTTTGGCGCTCTCACAAACGATATGCGCAAACGGTAGAAACGTTTCGCGGAGCCGCAAAAAGAATCTGTAAGGCTGCAAATTGAATCTGCGAACACGCGGAACTCTTCTGCACGCGCGCGAGAGTCGGATGCGTGCTCGCAACTGCGGATTGCGTGCTCGCAGGTGCGGATTGCGTGCGCGCAGACGGCGTCGGCGTGTGTGCAACTCGCGTCTGCGCGCTGCGGACTGCTTCCGCGCGTGTGCGGATGGCGGTTGCAAGCACGCAAACGAGGTTTGCGTGCTTGCGTTTGCCGGTCGCGTGCGCGCAGGCGGCGTCGGCGTGTGCGACGTGTGCGGCTGCGTGCGCGACGGATGCGGGCTGCGTGTGTGCAGAAAGGTCTTGAAGCGGCGCGGCGTCGGGCGTAGAATCCGCGCGTCCCGAGAGTGCGCCCTCACCTGTTTCCGTCCTGCCCTGCGCCGTCTCGGGTCACGACAAGAGGGTCGCGTCTACTCTAACGCGGCGCTCCTCACGGAGCCTCCCGCACGAAACTCAATCCTCCCTCGAAGAAAAGGAGTCGCACACCGATGCCAATCCCACGCACAGACAACGAGCTGATGGTCTGGCTCAACAACTTCGCCAACTCATTCGCCGCGCACGCCGCCGCGCTCGGCTTCAACGAAGCGGAGGTCGCGCAGGTGCGTGCCGACGCAAGCATGCTCTCTTACCTCGTCGGCGACCTCGTCCCCATCTACAAGGCCGCGCTCAACACGCGCACCAGCTACAAGGCGCTCATCATGAACGGCCCCGTGGGCGAGACGGGCGGCGACCCTCCGGCCGTGCCCAGCGTCGCCACGCCGCCCGCCACCGTTGCACCCGGCGTCGTCCCGCGACTGCGCCGCCTCATCCAGCGCATACAGGTCGCGCCCGCATACACAGACGCCATCGGCTCCGACCTCGGCATCACGGGCGGCGAGACGAGCGGCCCGAGCGCGCCCGCCTCTTCAGCCAAGCCGAAGGTCACGGCCACGTCGCTCGCGGGCGGCGGCGTCCGCGTCGAGTTCAACAAGGCGGGCTTCGACGGCGTGCGGGTCGAGAGCCGCCGTGCCGGAGAGCTGGTCTGGCAGTCGCTCGGCACGGACAACTTCAGCCCCTACACCGACGAGCGCCCGCCGCTCGAAGCCGGCAAGCCCGAAGTCAGAGAGTATCGCCTCCGCTTCGTCGAACGCGACGAGGCGGTCGGCGACTGGTCGGACATCGTCACCGTCACCACGACGCCGTAGAAGAGTAGGCAGATGGCAGTAGGCAGTAGGCAGTTGTAAGGCAGAGGGGTTGAGCCCCCTCAGGGGCGGGATGTTTATAGCTCGCGGTAATTATTAATTCCTTAAAGCTCCGGAGGAGCGGCATGTAGATGACGCCCCTGCCGGGGCTCTGGGTTTTGATTGACTCGCCGGGACTATAAACATGCCGCCCTCCGGGGCTCAACCCTGCGTGCCGCCGTCCTTCCTTGAACTGCCTACTGCCATCTGCCTACTGCC
>JBJMGQ010000590.1:0-5413 GCA_045807845.1 Pyrinomonadaceae bacterium
CGTCTCTTCGCCTCGCGCATCGCCGATGCGGTCGTCGAGGGTCAGCAGTTGAGCAGCAAGTCGGGTGAAGAGGACGAGCAGCAGGCCGCGACCGAGACGGCTGCCACCGCCGCGCCCACTTCGCGCACTGTGACCTCTGCGGTGGACAGCACGCGCGAGATTGAGCCCGGCGCGCAATCGACGCAGGTCGCAGGCGTTGACGTGTCAACAGTCTCCGCGGACGTGCAGACTTCCGTCCCCGGCAATCAGGGGTTCGGGCGCACGGGTCAGCAGCCCGACAGCGTCGGCGACCACGCGCAGGTGGGCACACACGCCCTCGTCCGCGGCGCGACCGGCTCCCCCGACTCCGAGGGCACGCAGCCCCCGCAGTCACCCGAGGCCGAGAAGGGCGCCGAGACGGTCGGCGCGGCCAAGTAACGGGTCGCCCGACGGCGTACAAAGCAGCAGCTTTCCATTTTCAAACTACGGCGAGCGCAGCCCTTCAGTGCGGATGAACCCGCCGGGCTGCGCTTCTTTTTAAGTAGACAGTAGATAGTAGACAGTAGATAGTAGGCTCCGCTTAGCGCGTGTTGCCGCTCTCCTGCTGACTGCCCTGATGAAAGCTTTTCTACTGGCTACTGACTACTGTCTACCGACTACTTTCAGGAGAGTTATCATGGCGGAAATCACAGGTGCGGGGGTCAAGGCGCTCAGGGAGAAGACGGGCGCGGGGATGATGGAGTGCAAGAAGGCGCTCACCGAGGCCGACGGCAACGAGGAGCAGGCGGTCGAAATCCTGCGCAAGCGCGGCATGGCTTCGGCCGGCAAGAAGGCTGGACGGGTCGCGGCCGAGGGCGCGGTCGGTTCTTACATCCACATGGGCGGCAAGGTCGGCGTGCTCGTCGAGGTCAACTGCGAGACCGACTTCGTCGCGCGCACCGAGGAGTTTCAGGCGCTCGTCAAGGACATCGCGATGCACGTCGCCGCGGCCGAGCCGCGCTACGTCACGCGCGAGGAAGTCCCGACCGACATCCTCGACAAGGAGCGCGAGATCACACGCGCGCAGATTGCCAACGACCCGAAGAACGCGAACAAGCCCGAGCAGGTCATCGAGAAGATCGTCGAAGGGCGTCTGAACAAGTTCTTCGAGGAGGCGGTGCTCCTTGACCAGCCCTTCGTCAAAGACCCGGCCAAGACCATCAACGAGCTTTTGACCGAGAAGATAGCCAAGACGGGCGAGCGCATCACCGTCCGCCGCTTCACGCGCTACAAGATGGGCGAGGGCATCGCCAAGCGCGACGAAGACTTCGGCGGCGAGGTTGCCGCGCTCGCGGGCGGCAATCAGTAATTCAGGGCAGAAGCCCGACCGTGAGGGAGGGCGTACGTCCTGGCTGTGAAGCGACATGGCTAAGACTGACGCCCTCCCTCACGGTCGGGCTTCTGCCCCGATTCTGCAATCAGTACACACGCATGTCATCAGCTAACACACAGGCGGGCGCGCCGGCCTACAGGCGGATACTGCTGAAGGCGTCGGGCGAGGCGCTGATGGGCGCGCAGAACTACGGCGTGGACGTGATGGTCGCGCGCTCCATCGCCGAAGAGATCAAGTCGGTGCGCGAGCTCGGCGTCGAGGTCGCGGTCGTCGTCGGCGGCGGCAACATCTTCCGCGGCGTCTCGGAGAGCGCGGGCGACATGGACAGGTCGAGCGCCGACTACATCGGCATGCTCGCCACCGTGATGAACGCCGTCGTCTTGCAGGACGCGCTGGAGAAGGTCGGCGTCCACACACGCGTGCTCTCGGCCATCAACATCCCGCAGGTCGGCGAGCCCTTCATCCGTCGCCGCGCCATCAGGCATCTTGAGAAGGGACGCGTCGTCATCTTCGCCGCGGGGACGGGCAACCCTTATTTCACGACCGACTCGGCGGCGGCGCTGCGCGCGCTGGAGATTAAGGCCGACGTGATCCTCAAGGCGACGAAGGTCGAGGGCGTCTACACGGCCGACCCCGTCAAAGACCCGAGCGCGACGCGCTACGACTGCATCACCTACAGGGAAGTGCTTGAGAAGCAGTTGAAGGTGATGGACGCCTCCGCCATAAGCTTGTGCATGGACAACGACCTCCCCATCGTCGTCTTCAACATGCGCACCGCCGGCAACATCGTCCGCGTCGTCTCGGGCGAGATCGTCGGCACGAGGGTCTGCAACGAAAAACCGTGACGAGTGATAAGTGATAAGAGCAGGCGGCGACTTGTCCTCCTCTTATCACTTATCATTCATCACTCATCACTTATCATTCGGAGAGAAGCTATGCCTGAGAAGGAAGTCATCAAGGAGACGCGGCCGCGGATGGAGGGGGCGGTCGAGGACTTGCGGAAGAAGCTGGCGACCATCCGGACGGGGCGCGCGGCCGTGAGCCTTTTGGACAACGTGTCGGTCGAGTACTACGGCACGCCGACGCCCTTGAACCAGATGGCGTCGGTGCACGCGCCGGAGCCGAACATGCTTACGGTGCAGCCTTGGGATCAGACGCAGCTCGGCGCCATCGAGAAGGCGATCCGGTCGGCCGACCTCGGCCTCAACCCCTCGAACGACGGCAAGCTCGTGCGCGTGCCCGTCCCGCCGCTCACCGAGGAGCGGCGCAGGCAACTCGCCAAGCAGGTGCACGAGGCGGCCGAGGATCACCGCACCGCTATCCGCAACGTCCGCCGCGACTCGAACGAGCGCCTCAAGCGTCTGCTCAAGGACAAACAGATTTCCGAAGACGCCGAGCGCGACGCCCTCGCCGAAGTCCAGAAGCTCACAGACACATACATCGGCAAGGTGGACGAGCTCGCCAAGTCGAAGGAGCAGGAGCTCCTCAGCGTCTAAAGCAACACAGAGGCCGAGCAGAAAAAAGAATGAGGGGGAGAGGCGCGCGGCCTCTCCCCCTCATTCTTTTGGTTGTGAGACGGGCGCCCTCCCTCACAGTCGGGCTTCCGCCTGTTTATCTTAGAAGCTGAACCGGACGGACGCTTGAACGCGGCGGTTGCCTGAGTTCGGGTTGCCGCCGCCGAAGCCGAAGCCGCCGACGGGGAAGAGCGACTGGCCGAAGTTGAGCGAGCGGAGATTGCCCACCGGCTGACTGAAGTTCGTCCGGTTGAGCAGGTTGATGAAGTTGAGCGAGAAGTTCAGCGAGTAGCGCTTCCCTTCCGTGCCGCCGGGTGCGCCCATCATGATCATGACGGGGCCGCCGGCCATGCCGCCCTGTATCGGGCCGCCCGAGGGGCGCGCGCCGCCGGAAGAGGCTGAGGAGCTGCCCCCGCCGCGCCTTGAAGAGCCGCCATCACGGCTGTTGCCGCGATTGCCGCGCTGCTGTTGTTGCTGCTGCTCCTGCTCCTTCGCGACCCTTCGGCGATCTGCCGCACCCGGCAGGTCGCCGAAGGCGAACGTGCGACCGATACGCATGTTCACAGAGAAGAAGCCCGGCCCTTCGGCGTAGTTGCGCGGGATGATGGTCTGCCCCGCCTTGGGCCGGATGTCGAAGTTGCCGAAGCGCGTCTGTACGAGGTCGGCGGCCGGCGTCTGCGCGTCGGCGAAGGCGGGGCGGTCGTTGATGACGCCGTCGCGGTTGTCGTCAAAGCCGGTGATGATGTTGAAGGGGCGCCCCGTGTTCGCGATGATGATCGGGTTGAGCGAGAGCATCAGCTTGGGGATGACCGCCGAGCCGACGAGGAAGAAGCGGTGGCGCGCGTCGAAGCTGGTGCGCGAGTACTCGCCCGTCAGGTCGTACTGGTTGGCGGGGAAGCCGCCGAAGTCTGCGTTCGACTGCGCCTTGCCGATAGTGTAGTTGGCCGACAGCGAGAAGCCGGGACGGAACTGCTTCGTCACGCCGATGTTGAGCTGCTTCATGCTCTGCGTGCCCGAGGTCTCGTACTGGTTGATGTCGCCGAGCCCGACCTGCGGGCGCACGATGATGGCGGTGCCGGCGTCGGTGCGCGGCAGCAGCCCCGAGGCGTTCAGGAGCGGGGCGTTGATGTTGCGCGAGCGCAGCAGGTGGCGCGTGTCGTAGGTCGAGAAGAAGACGTTGAGCGTCATCGTCTTCGAGAGCTGGCGCGTCATCATGAAGCCGCTGATGTAGCTGTAGGGCGCGGTCGCGTCCGGCGCGAGCTGGCGCGTCGCCTGCGGCAGCCTGAAGGCTTCGAGCTGCGCGGCCGTCAGCGCGCCGCTCGCGACGTGTCCCGTGGCGTCGAAGACGGTCTGCGCCAGGATCGCCGGGCTGGTGACGACGTACTGCTGCTGGAGGCCGCCGCCACCGGCGCGCTCGATCTGGAGCGCGATGTTCTCGCCGACGCGGTCGTAGAAGATGCCGAAGCCGAGGCGGATGACCGTCTTCGCCTGCTTCTGGGCGCCGCCGTCGGGCGACCACGCGACGTAGACGCGCGGGGCGAAGTTGAAGGCGCTGCCGAGGTTCGTCTGCCGCTCGTAGCGGATGCCGCCGCCGAGCGTCAGGTTCGGCCGCAGCTTCCAGTCGTCCTGCACGAACCCGCCGAAGTCCACCTGACTAATCTCGGCCAAAGGCTCGCCGGCGTTGATGGAGAACTGCGTGGGGACGACCCGCCGGCCGCCCACCAGCTCGCCCGTCACCGCGCGGCGGTAATCGTCGAGCGAGCTGAAGGTGTAGAGGCCGTTGAATAAGTTCTCGGAGAAGTCCGAGAGGCGGACGCCGCGCACGCGCGCGCCAAACTTGAGCGAGTGCGCGCCGTGCGCCTGTATCGTCGTGTTCGTCACCTCCCAGCGCGTGCTCTCGTTGAAGGAGTTGCCGCCGGTGGAGGCGCCGCTGGAGAAGGCGTCGAGGACGTTGATGGCCGGGATGCCCTCAAGCAGCGGCACGTTCTCGGAGCGCGCGCGGATGAACTGGAAGCGCGTCTCGTTGACGGTGGATTTGTTGACGACGGCCGTCTCGGTCAGTTGCAGCGTGTGGTTGCTCGAAGTCGAGTCGAAGGCGCGCTCGGGCAGAGAGTACTGCGAGACGCCCTGATTGAGAGAGTCGTTGTGGAAGAAGCTGTAGCGCGCGACAAGCGTGTGCTTGCTGTTGAAGGCGAGGTCAAAGCGCGGGTTGATGCTCCAATTCCGGAGCGGGCTGAGGATGGCGAGGTTGACGGGCAGCGTCTCGTTGACGTTGGCCGGGTTGAGCTGGAAGCCGTTGACGAGGTCGTTGTCGTCCGTCTCGCCGCGGAAGAAGTCGAGGAAAAACGAAGCCTTCTTCGGGACGATGGTGCCCGAGAGGTTCCCGGTGTACTGGCGGAACTGGAAGGGCGGGCGCTTCGGGCTATGAAGGAACGGGTTGCGCGAGTTCATGCTCTCGTCATTGAAGGTCATGCCGAGGCTGCCGCGCAGTTTGTCTGTACCGGGCTTCGTGAAAATCTGGATGCCGCCGAAACCGGGGCGGTCGTTC
>JBJMGQ010000591.1:0-12349 GCA_045807845.1 Pyrinomonadaceae bacterium
CAAGGTCGGCTTCGACGGCACCTACGTCTTCCGCAACGCGACCGGGCAGGAGCGCGTGACGTTCAACTTGAAGTTCCCGGCCGAGCGCGCCATCTACGACGACTTGGTCTTCACGGTCAACGGCGCGCCCGTCGCGCTGACGAACGAGAAGAACGCGGCGACGGGCACGGCCACGGTCAAGCCGGGGGAGATAGCGACGCTGCACGTCGCTTACCGTTCGCAAGGCTTGAACGATTGGCGCTACAACTTCGGCGGCGACGTGGCGCAGGTGCGCGACTTCCGGATGCGGATGACGACCAACTTCAAGGAGATCGACTTTCCCGGGAACACTCTGTCGCCGTCGGACAAGCGCGAGACGAACGAGGGTTGGGAGTTGGAGTGGAACTATAAGAACCTCGTCTCGGGTTTCCAGATCGGGATGGCGATGCCCGAGAAGTTGCAGCCGGGGCCGCTCGCGGGTCGCATCAGTTTCTTCGCGCCGGTCTCGCTCTTCTTCTTCTTCTTTCTGATGTTCATCATCACGACGATGCGCGGGATAGAGCTGCACCCGATGAACTACTTCTTTCTCGCGACGGCCTTCTTCGCGTTCCACCTGCTGCTCGCGTATCTGGTTGACCACGTCTCGATTCACACCGCGTTCGCCGCGTCGTCGGTCGTCTCGATCTTCCTCGTCATCAGCTATCTGCGGCTGGTGGTGGGGACGCGCTTTGCGGCGCGCGAGGCGGGGCTCGCGCAGTTCATCTATCTGGTGATGTTCTCCTACGCCTTCTTCTTCAAAGGCTTCACCGGGCTCGCCGTCACCATCGGTTCTATCCTCACGCTCTTCGTCGTGATGCAGATAACGGGGCGCGTGCGCTGGGCGGAGAAGTTCTCGGGGAAGCCCGAAGGGGACGGAGACAAGGACGAGCCCGGCGACTTTTCGGGTAAGGTCGCGCCGTCGGTGAGTACTTGAAGTAGATAGTAGGCAGATGGCAGTAGACAGTTAAGAGAGGCAGGCGTCTTAACGAGTCAGCCGGAACAAATCGGGGGGCGAGTCACTAATCTCGCCGCCCCCGATTCATTTCGGCCCCATCCTGTTCTTAACTGCTTACTGCCATCTGCCTACTGCCTACTGCTTACGAGTACGGCCGGTAGACCTTGACGCGGTTGGCGAACTTCTCGGCGATCTTGTTGGGAATTTTTTTGCCGAAGAGGACGGAGCGGGTCTTGCCGCTGGTGACGACCTCTGAGGTGCGCGGGTCGAGGACGGAGAAGGTGAAGCGGCGCGTGAGGGGCTTGCGCGTGATTTCGATGATGAGGTCGGCCCGCGCCTCGTTGCGCGTGATGACCATGCCCCACGCCTGAAACTCCTTGCGCTTGCGCAGAGAGTCTTCGACCTCGCGCCCGCTGACGAAGGCTGAGCCAGAGTGCACGTAGATGAAGCGCGCCTTGCGCAGCACGCTCGCCGGGTCAACCGCGGCCGGCGGCGTGACGGCATCGTCCTTATCGTCCTCATCGTCGTCTGTGTCTTGACTGTTCCGTGTGGCCTGCTGCTGCTGCTCCGCGCCCTGTCTCTTCAACGCGGGCGGGCTGCCCTGCGCGCGCGCCGGCGAAGCGAAGAAGAGCGCGAGCACGCAGCACGCGAGTGCAGAGTTGATGTTCGAGAGTCTTCGTGAAAGTTGTTTGCTCATGGACAAGCCTCCTGCCTTGAAGTCGCAGGCAGGATAAGCCCGCACGCAGATGCGCGGCTCCGGCTCTGTGTCACTTGAATGATTGCCACACGATTGCGGTTCGATTGCCGGAAGGTTGAAAGCCGCGTGACGCCTGATGCGCTCGGCTTCAACTCACGTCGAGTCACGTACTGTTTCAATTTGACGCGGCGCACGGTTCTGTCTGAGTACAAGACGCGCGGGGTCGGAGTTAGAACCCGCGCGTTGTAAAAGCCTGTGCACGGTGGCGTTTACATAGCCGCGGATCGTTGCGGCCCGCGGTTTGCAAAGTGCGTGGTCAGTTAGCGCAAGTTGAGAGCGTGTAGGTCAACGAGAGAGTGAAGTGCAAGGGGAGGCTTCGAGGTTGATGCGGGCGAGCAAGGTTACGGGGTGGTTGTTGTTAGCCCTGCTGACGTTGCAGGCGGCGTGCGGGGGCGGGCTGTCGGGCGGCGGGGCGCAGACCGCTCTGCCGCACGCATCCGCGGGCTTCAACCTCTTCAGCCCCGAACAGGATATACAGCTCGGCGAGGCTTCGGCCGAAGAGATCATGCGGCAGGTCATCGTGCTCCACGACGAGCGCACCGAAGGCTATGTGCAGCGTCTCGGCGAGCGCGTCGCGGCAGCCGCGCCCGGTTACAAGTTCCCATACAAGTTCGTCGTCGTCGCCTCGCCTGAAGTCAACGCCTTTGCGCTGCCGGGCGGCTACGTCTTCGTCAACGAGGGCGCCATCGAGTCGGCGCGCACGGAGGGCGAGCTGGCCGGCGTGCTCGCGCACGAGATAGCGCACGTCTCTCTGCGCCACGGCACGACGCAGGCTTCGCGCGCATACCTTGCGAGGACGGCGCTGAGCGTGCTCAACACCGTCGGGGGCGTCGGGCACGGCGACGTGTGGGGCGTTGCGGCCGTGGCGTGCGGCGCCGAGGTGAACAATTTCTTTCTGAGGTCGAACCGCGCGGCCGAGCTACAGGCCGACGCGGAGGGCGCGCGCCTTCTGGCCGAAGCGGGCTTCGACCCGCACGACATGGCTAACTTCTTCGAGCGTCTCAACGAGCGCGAGGGCGACCACTTGGACAACGCAGGCGACCACCCAGACCCCGCGAGCCGCGTCGAGGCCATCGACAAAGTCGTCGCCGCGCTCGGGCAGACGCCCACACACACACGCGACTCCGCGGAGTTCCGCCGCATCAAGTCACGCCTGTCCGGCTCGCGTTAAGAACTGAATATAACTACATAGACACAGAGGCACAGCTAAGAGATTTAGCTGTGCCTCTGTGCGTGCGGTGGTGAACTGCTCCCGGCGCTACTTACATCCTGTCGGGAATCACTCTTTCCTGCTCGCGTGCTGCATGACTTGGCGGCGCGGGCGGCGGACGTAGCTGCGGCGGCGCGGGATGACGGGGCGACGCTCGCCCAGCAGCCCTTTGTGCCGGTTGTTGAGGAGCGCGACGAAGGTCTGGTGGTGCTTGAAGCCGAGCAACTTCGCCGCGCGCGAGACTACGCCGTCGGCGTCGCGCAGCGCGCGCGAGATAAGCTCGGCCTCGTATCGCAACACCTCCGACTTCAGACAGAAGCCCTCCCAACGCTCCTCGGGCGTGCCCGCCTCTTCCTCTTGGCCCTCCTCGCGCGAGGCCATGAACGACTTAAGCGCGCGCCGCGCGCAGGCGGTCAGGCGCGAGAGCGTGTCGGGGTTGCGCGTGCCCGACAGAGACTCGTGCGCGCACTCGAACGCGTTGCTGAACTCGGCGCGGCTGAGCTGCGCTCCCGCCTCTTCGACGAGCGTGAGCGCGGCCAGTCCCGCGCCCGCGCGGTCGCCCGCCGCCCCCGCGACTTCCGCCGAGCGCGCGAGAGTCAGGCGTGCCTCTTCGTGTCGGCCGCCGCGCGCCTGCGCGACGCCGAGCGTCCTCAACGCCTCGGCCAGAAGTGCCTGCCGGTCGCCGTCCTCGAAGACGCGCACGGCTGAGCGCGCGACCCTCTCGGCCTCCTCGAAACTACCCTCGGCGACGAGCACGCACGCCAGCGTCTCGTCGCATTGCGCGACGATGACCGCGTCCTTCAAACAGGCGTGGAGCGAGCGTGCGCGGGCGAGGTGCTCGCGCGCCTCCGCGTGCCGGCCGATGCGGTTGAAGAGGTTGGCGAGATTGTTCTCGTTGTTCGCGAAGTAGCGGGTGTGGCCGGCCTGCTCAAGGTGATAGCTGGCGGCCGCGTACTCGACGAGCGCGCGGTCGAGCATCTCGGCCTCGCCGCTCTCGTCGGCCAGCGAGAGGAAGACGTTGGCGCGCTCGCTGTGGAAGTTGCCCTTGAGCACATCGCCGCCGCCCGCCTCGACATGCGGGGCCGCCTCTTCGAGCAGGCGTGCGGCGGCGTGGTAGCACTTCGCCGATAGCTCGACGATGGCGAGGCGGATGAGCGTGACCGCCCTCTGCTCTGCGTCCTCGCGTGCGAGCCCTTCGAGTGCCGCGCGCAGAACGACGCGCGCCTCCTCGAACGCGCCCTCGCGCCAGTAGCAGACGCCGAGGTCTGTGCGCGCCTCGGCGACCTTCCTCGCGTCGCCGAGATGCTCGAAGATGCCGGCGCCCTCGCTCAAGAGGTTCTTGGCGGCCTCCTGCGCGCCCTCGATGCGGCGTGCGCCGCCGAGCGCGCTCGTCAGGCGTCCGGCCTGCACCAGCACCTCCGCGGCCGTGCGCGCGTCGAGCCCCTCGGTCGCGGGGCGTGCGCCCGCGCCGCGCCAGAGTCGCTCAAGCGTCTCGACGGCGCCTTCATAATCACCGGCTTTTAAGAATGAGTTTGAAAGAGCGCAACGCAGGAGTGCATCCCCGTCGCGAGAAGCGTAGGCGTTAGACGGGGCATCGACGTGCGCCGTCTGGGAGCGTTGAACAAAGTCCATGTGAGGACTTTTCCTCCTCTCTTTTGTTCCGGGGTCGTCGCGCCGCACTAACGTGAGTAATTCGGGGCAAGGGCGACAGGCGACTCCGGTCTAACGGTTGAAGTGAATGCCGCGCCGTTGCGCGACACGAGCGCGGCCTAGGTCGCCGCACCTCGAAGTTCAGCGGCGAGAGCTTGAACGCAGAAGCGCCCGAACACTTCGCCATCGCTGCTCTGTCGCCGGCCGGGCCGGCGTTCACGGGGAGAATGCTGGAAACAATCAGGAACGTTGACGACCCCATCTCACGCGGCGCGTCTGGGCGGGCGCTGGCCGAACGGGGCCGGTCGTACATACGGTGTGAAAGCCCGGGAGGCGCCGAAGTTGCGGCCGCGGCGCCTCCCGGGTTATGGCAGCTTAAACCCGGGACGCTCGGGAAAGCAAGATGTAAAGCAGTGGGCAGTGGGCAGTAGGCAGTAGGCAGTAGGCAGTTGAAAGCGCCGCTGTTAGAGATTCTGATTTAACCTTTCAACGTGCGTCACGCGGAGCGACTGCCTGCTGCCATCTGCCTACTGCCTTCTGCTTCCTCACGTCATGAGGTCGAAGTCGCCGTCGAGGACGCGCTCAAGGCGGCCGGTGCGCCAGCCGCGCGCAGAGTCGCGGACGAGCGGCGAGGGCTCTTCGCGGTAGCGGCGGACGACTTGTGGTTGCGGCGCGAGCGCGTCGGCTGCGAGCGCGTGCTCTGCCTGTTCGCGCAGAGCCTCGCGGCCACGGCCGGCGGGCTCTTCGGGTTGGCCGACGACGCGGACGGAGGCGGTCGCGCGCCTGAAGGATGACTTGTCGTCCTGCGGGGTTTCGAGCACGTGCAGCCCCGACTCGTGTTGAAGAATCGTGTAGGCCGCGTAGCCGGAGACGGCAAAGAGCGCGCGATACTCTTCCGACGCGGCGCCGTTCGAGCGCGCGCCGTCATGCTCTTCGATCAGCTCAAGGCGCATCCGCCGGCGCTCGGCCCAGCGCCGGTACATACGGGCGAGCGTGCGCGCGAAGTCGTCGCTGCGCGCGCGGTCGGCGCCGGGCTCGCGCCCCGCCGTGACGAGCAGGAAGGCGTCGCGCGGTTGACCTTCGGCCATACCGCGACAGGCCGAGTCGAGCAGGTAGAGCTGTTCGGCGAGTCGCGCGACGAGGTCGGAGGGGAGACGCTTGCGGTCGCCGCGCAGGCGCGCGAGGAGTGACCCGGCGGTGTCGAGCCCCGCCTCGATGCGATCCATGTACTCGACGGCGCCGAGCACGGAGAAGCGCCCGGGCTCAGACCAGAAGTCGGCCGACTGCATCTCGCTCAGCGCGCCCTCCTTGCGCTCGCGCCAAGCCTCGTCCTCGACGCGCGCCGCGACGGCGTCGTACTGCTCTTGCAGAAAGCGCAGCTCCTCGGGCGTGCCCTTCGGGTCGAGCGCGATTGATTCAAGTCGCAGTTCTTGTGCTGCCTCTTCGTCGAAGAAGACTTCATCGACCTCTTCGGTCGCGGCTTCACCTTCGGCGGGCGCGTCGGGGTCTACGAACTGCACGTCGAGCGATTGCGCGTCGGGCGAGGAGCTGACGAAGAGGAACTGGTCGCCCTCCGGGAACTGGTGGTTGACGATGGTCAGCGCGAGCGGCGAGAGCAGGTAACGCTCGACGGCGCGCTTCAAGGGGCGTGCGCCGAGGTCGGCCGTGAAGCCTTTCTCAAGCAGAAACTCGACGGCCGACTCGTCCCACTCGACCGCCCACTGCCGCGTGCGCAGGCCGCGCCGCGTGAGCACGTCGTTCAGCTCCTTGCGCAGCAGGTCGCGCATCACGCCGCGCCCTAAGGGCCGGAAGACGACGACGCGGTCGATGCGGTTGACGAACTCGCGGCGGAAGGCGCGACCCACGGCGCGCTCGACGCTCCCTGCCGCGAACTGCGCCTGCTCTTGTGAGAAGCCCACGCTCGCGCCGTGCGGGAGCGTGGCGCCGAGGTTCGAGGTCATGATGATGACCGAGTGCCGGAAGTCGGCCGTGTTGCCGCGACGGTCGGTGAGACGGCCGTCGTCGAAGACTTGCAGGAACAAGTCCCACACCGACGGGTGCGCCTTCTCGAACTCGTCGAGAAGGACGACGGAGAAGGGCTGCTTGCGAATCTGGTTGACGAGGGCCGCGCTGTCGCTCGTCTCGTCCGACTCGCCGAGGATGCGCCCTTGCGACTCCCAAGTCTGTAGCTCGCTCATGTCGAGGCGGAGCATGCGTTCGGGCGAGCCGAAGAGAAAGTCCGCGAGCGTCTTGGCAATCTCGGTCTTGCCCGTGCCCGTGGGGCCCACGAAGAGGAAGACGCCCTGCGGGCGCGTCGGGTCGGTCAGTCCCGCCTTAATCATCGCGACGCGCTCGACCAGACAATCGACGGCCTCGGGCTGACCGAGCACACGCCGCTCGAAGAAGGCGCGCAGCTCCGAGAGGTCGAGCCCTTCGCGCTCGTCGAGCATCTGCACGGGCAGACCCGTCAACTGCGAGAGCGTGACGAGCAGGTCGTCAAGTTTGACCTCTTCGCTGCCTCTCCCCTCCGCGAGCAGACGCCGGTCGGTCGCTTCAAGCAGGAGCAGTAGATTGCCGGGGGCGGTCTTGTCATCAAGATACTGCTTGGCGAGCTGCAAAGCCTCGCGCAACGTGCGCTCAGTCGCGCGCGGCGAGGGGACAGGAGCTTCAGCCCGTTTGCTCTCAACGTTGGTTCCGCGTTCGGCCCAGCGACGGCCCAACTCCAACGTCTCGTCGTCGGAGAGCGGCGCGACGCGGCACGTCTGCATCGCCGTGCGCAGCCGCGGCCGTAGTCGCACGAGCTGTTCGTAGGCGCGCGCGGGCACCTCGCCGATGACGCGGACGGCGCCGCTCTCGATGTGCGGCAACAGCAGGTCGAGCACGCCCGTCGGGCTGTAGCGATGACGCCCGGCCCACAGCGCCTCGTGGAAGTTCGGCATGACCCAGAGGACGCGCTTGCCCTGTAGCTGCCGGACGATGGCCTGCACGCGCTCTTCAATCTGGCCGATGTACATTTGACCGGCCAACACCTCGGCGGGCGCGGCCTCGAAGACGAGCCAGCCGTCCTCACGCAGACGCGCGGCGAGCGCGCGCACGAGCGCCGTCTTGCCCGCGCCCGACTCGCCGACCAGAAGCACCGAGCGCGCGGGCTCGCGCCGCACGGCCGCCTCCAACTCCAAGACGCGCGCCGCCACCGCGTCGAGCATGAAGACCTCGCTGCCTTCATCTTCCCACACGCGCCCGATTGACTTGACGAACTCGGCGGTCTGGCGCGAGCCCTGCCACTGCGACAACTCCGCGCGCGCGTCGCCCGGGAGCTGCGAGGTTATCGCTTCGAGCGTGGCGGCGACCTCGTTCCACTGCTCGGGGCCGAGCTTGAGCACCTCGGCTTCGTCTACGAGGTCGCGCGGGCTGAGCGAGTCGCCGGCCGCGACGCGCTCGGCGACGAACTCGCGCAGCGCCTGCAAAGGCATCGGCTCGCGCCAAGTCGAGTTGAGGCGCGCGAGCAGAGGGGCCAGCACGTCGCGCGTGCCCGCGTGCGCGGCGAGCGCGCGCATCGCGTAGAAACGCGGCCAGTAGAAGTATGAGTTGATGTCGCGCAGGACGGCCTCGACGATCTCTTCGTCGTCGCCCTCGCGCCGCGCTAAGGCTTCGAGCGAGATGCAGGCGAGCAGCGCGTTGCCTTCGGAGGCGCGCGCGAGCAGACCGCGCGTCGTCTCCTCCGCGCCGAGTGAAAGCTCGACGCCGCGCCGAAAGCCTTCGTGCCCGAGCAGCTCGCGCGGGTGCGTCGTGTCGTTGAAGAAATCATCCATCGCGCGCGCGAGCGCGTACACGTCCGCGGGCTCTTCACGCGTCTCCGCCGCGGTCGAATCGGCGCGCGCTTCCGTCCCGGGCGGCGTGAAGCCCGCGGCGCTGTTCACGTCGATTGACTGCGCCGCGCGCTCGTTGACGACGGACTCCAAAGAGCGCTGCGCCTCCTCCTGCGCGTTTGCCAGTGCATCGAGCCGTGCCTCGTTGCGTTCAAGTCTCTGTTGCCCCGACTCCAAACGCGCGCTCAATCCTGACAGCTCACGCCCGAGCCACTCGCGCAACTCGCTCGTCGCACGCCCCGAAGCGCGCGCGCGCACGAGCGCCGCCCACAGCGCGGCGACGCTCAACAGGATGGATGTGATGATAAAGACGGTAGTCAGCAACTCTCTTATGGAACGGCTACGCTCTACTTATACTTTAGCTTCGCGCCGGGCTGCTTCGTCAATGGCGCGCGCGGCGCGGTTGCCAGATTCGAGCGCGCCGTTCATCCAAGAGGCGTAGACGGAGGCATGCTCGCCCGCGAACTGTATGCGCCCCTCGGGCGCGTTGACGGCGACGAGCTGCGGGCCCGAAGGATGCGTCCACGCGCAGCCCGCCCAAGGGTCTTCGCCCCAGCACTTCACCGCGCCGCGCTCGTATGAGGCGCGGACGCCGGGCACCGCCTGCTCTGTGAGCGTGAGTGCGGCGTCCAGACGCTCCGCCTCGTTCTTCTTCGCCCAGACGGTCGCGGTGTGATGGCGCACGTAAGCCTGTAGCACGCCGCGGCGGCCGGGCTGGCCGAAGGTCGAGGGCCAGAACTCGGCCGGCAGGTCGGAGACCGCTAAGCCGTTCCAACGCGAGCGCTCCCAGAAGCGCTCGCGCGTCTGCATGAAGGCGCGCGCGGCCAGCTCATAGGTCAGCTCGTCGCGCACGCGCGTCTTCTGCTCTGAGAGCCGCGGGGCGAACTCGACGCGCCCCAGCACCGCGAAGGGAATCGCGCAGACGACGTAGTCCGCCGCTAAAGTCTCGGCCGCGCCCGCGTGTGTGAATGTGACGCGCGCGCCCTTCGCGTCCTGCTCCACCTTCGAGACGACCGCGCCGTAGATGACCTTGCCCGCGAGCTTCTCGGCGAAGGCGCGCGGCAGGTGGTCGTTGCCGCCTTCCATCTTGTGCCAGCGCCCGGTCTCGCCCAACTCGATGCCGATGATGTTCTCGACCGCATCGGCGAACTCCGTCCAACCGACCTCCTCGCGCCGCCCGTGCCCGATCTTCGCAAACAGACCCGCGTCCGGGTAGAAGGGCAGGAGCCGGAGATTGAACTCTTTGACGTAGCGCAGCGTCCACTCGTGGTTGTCGGGGATGCGCGCCGCGCCCGCGTCGCCGTAGAGCCCTTCGTCGAACGTGCGCAGCGTCAACACGCGCCCGCCCGGCCGCTCCTGCGCTTCCAAAATCTTCACGTCGTGCCCGGCCCTCGTCAACTCGTACCCGGCCGAAAGACCCGCGAGCCCCCCGCCCAAGATAACTACCTTGCGCGGCGCACTCGTCTGCCCGAGACCCGTCTGCGCACCCACGCGCGCCGGCACGACGAGCGCAGCCGCGGCCGTCAACGCGCCCTGTTTGAGGAAGTCCCTCCGGGGAATTTTTAGCTTCATGGTTAAGGCTGATGGAGAGTCGGAACGTTGTCGCAGACGAGATTCAGAGCGTTCACCAAAAAACGCTCCGCTTCGCCGAACGCATAATAAACTTATCCGGACGGTGCGGACAGGATTTTTGGGAGGATGACAACGGAGGGCGTCGATCAAGTCATGAGGTGCGGCGCAAAAAGAAACCGGGCTGCTACCCACGAGGAGCAGCAGCCCGATCCCGATATCCCTTAGAACCACCGAAGCGATTCAGGGGGACGGCAACCTTAGCTTGTACACGCGACAGGCTGCCTGATTTGTATCCCGAAGCGTGCGCCTGCGGCGGCTCACCCCCGGTCGGCACGGGCTAACTTTCGTCAACCTCGCAAGTCCGAAGACCTGGTGCCTATTGGTTTTTGTTCTGGTGGCTTTACCTCCACCTCCAGTCTACGTTCTGGACAACGAGGCTCAACCGAAGTTGAGCGACATCCGCAACCCCGTCGGTTAATTATTCCGTCGGAGCGCCGGCGCGTTTTTATCCGCGCGGCTCGGGAAGCGCCCGTCGGCATCCTCCCTGCGCAAGCCTTTCGGCTTCGGCCGGGGCGTCAGTGGCAGCGACGTTTGCCGCTTGTCGCTGTCCTCAGATTGAAGTGTTTCCACCTCAATCTGCCGATCCCCTCGCCGGTCACGACTGCCGTAACAATCGCGACGGGAGCCGGACTATACGCACACGTCCCGAGGGTGTCAAGACTTTTTTTCAAAAAATTTTTAGAGCGAATTTCGCCCGTTTTTCGGGCTTTTCAAGCCATCTGAAAACTTCATCAACAGGCAATTTCCACAGGTGGAAATCTCATGGCCGTTTTGTGGAAATCTTTGCTACGCTTTTGTCGAACAGACTCATGCGAAGGCACAGCTTTGTCATTGCGGGTGCGACTTTTCGGCGCCGTCGTTTATAATCTTCTCTTTGGAAACTCAACAGATAAACCGCATTGTATAAGAGGAGTAACGATGACGCTTGAGAAGACGACGAAGCGGCCCGCGCGTTTGAAGTTCGGCGGGCGTGTGCTCTATTTGACGGAGGACGTGTCGCTCATCAGGCGGCAGTTGGAAGAGGGCGTCCAGCTCGAAGACGACCCGGCGCGGGCGTTGATGAATAACATCTCGACGGATGAGATTACGCCGGGGTGGGTCTGTTTTTATTACGACGAGACGCTGGGCGAATACGTGTACGTCGGGATGCGGGAGGGCGCGGTCAAGAAGGACGAGGTCAAGAACGGCGAGTTCGCGGTCGTCGTCTCGGGGCTGTCGAAGGGTTGCGGGTCTTCGCGAGAGACGGCGCCGTTCGCGGAGAAGGCCGCGGGCGTCGAGCTGGTCATCGCCAAGACCATCGAGAAGATTTACGGGCAGAACTGCCAGAACATCGGCCTGCTGACCTCGACCGACTTCGGGTTGATTGAAAGAATCAGAAGCGGCGAAGAGATTCCGCTCGAAGAGTTCACGCGCGGGCTCGACCCCATCTCGCGCCAGATCGTCGAGTACGGCGGGCTCTTCAACTACAACAAGGCGCGGCTCGCGGGCGAGGTCACGCCGCCCACGCTCGAAACGCAGAAGCGGCCGATGAACATCGTCGAGAAGATCGTCGCGCGCCACGCCTTTGTCCGCGCCGGTGAAGTCGGCGTTGAAGCCGTGAAGCCGGGAGACGCGCTCTTCGCCGTCGCGGATGTGCGCTTCTCGCACGAGTATGTGACGCCGATGGCCGAGAGTCTCTTCAAGCAGGCGTTGGGCAAAGACGCGCGCGTGACCGAGCCCGAGTCTACTTACGCCTTCCGCGACCACCTGACCTTCATCGGGCGCGTGATGTCCGATGACAAGAAGAAGTTGGGACTGTTGGAGCGCGCCAACGGGCTTGCGACGACGCAGGAGAGTTTCACAGAGCAGCAGGGCATACGTCTCTACGGCGGGACGGAGGAGCGCGGCTCTGAGGCCATCTGCCACAACGCCGTCGTCGAAGACATCGCTCTTCCGGGGCAGCTCGTCATCGGCACCGACTCGCACACGTGCATGGCGGGCGTGCTCGGCTGCTTCGCCTTCGGCGTCGGCTCGACCGACATGGCGAACGCCTGGTACACGAAGGACATTCGCGTCAAAGTTCCGGAGGTCGTTCGGTTTGTTCTGAAAGGTGAGAAGCGGGCCGACGTGTCGGCGAAGGACGTGATGCTCGTCATCCTCGCCACCGACTACATGAAGCAGGGCAAAGGCATCGGGCAGGTCTTGGAGTTCGCCGGTGAAGGCTTGCGCGAATGGAACATCGACGAGCGCGCGACGCTCACCAACATGGCGGTCGAGGC
>JBJMGQ010000592.1:0-9213 GCA_045807845.1 Pyrinomonadaceae bacterium
AGGACGAAGCGCGACTGAGGCTCAGCAGCATCGTCCTCATCAAGAGCGCCGAGCAGGCGGCCGTCGCCGACAAGCAGGCGGCGAACCGGTTCCACTTCGGCGAGCTGCTCCTCTACCCGAACATGGGCGAGCCCGTGCTCAAGTCTGTGAGCAAGAACCTCGCCTTCTTCGTCACCGTCTACCCGCCGCGCGGCGCGGCCTCTGCGGCGAAGCTCAGGATCGAGATCACGCAGAAGGGGCGCACCCTCGGCCAGTCCTCCAACGACCTGCCCGCGCCCGACGCCGACGGCCGCATCCAATATGCCAGCGCCCTCCCCATCGACAAGTACGCCCCCGGCAGCTACGAACTCAAGGTCACCGTCTCCGACGCACGCGACACCGTCACGCGCTCGGAGAAATTTACGATTGCGCCTTGAGAAGTGTTGAGTGACGAATGATGAATATGACGTTAGTTGATATTCATCATTCATCATTCTTAATTCGGAAAGGGCTCGCCTTCCCTGTTGATGCGGATGCGGTGGTCTGTGAACTGTGTGTGTGAGCCGGGAAGTTCGATCTTGGGCATGTGGCAGGAGCCGCAGGACTTCTGTGCGACGGGGCAGGGTTTGGCGTCGCGGCCGTCGTCGGTTTCGGCTTTCGCCAGTTGCTCCGACTTCAGGCTCTCGCCGGAGCGGTGGCAGGCGAAGCACTTGGAGTCGTAGAACGCCTCGTCGTGTTTCGGGTCTTGATGGACGTTGTGGCAGACGGTGCAACTGAGCCGCTCGTCGAAGGGGTCGTGGCCGCGGCTGGTGAAGAGGCGGTAGGGTTGGAAGCGCACGCTGTTCATCCCGCCGAGCTTGCTGTTGGACGAGACGACCTCGGCGCTGCGATGGCACGAGCCGCAGAACTCCTGCGATAACTCGTCGGGGCTCATCCGCCCGGGGTTGAAGATGCGCTTGTTCTTTAAATCCTTCGCCTCCATCGCCGCGATGTGTTCGGCGCCCGGGCCGTGGCACGCCTCGCACGAGACGCCGGGCATCATCTTCTCCAACTGCAACTGCGTGCCCGAGACGCCGGCCGTCGTGTGACAGCCGAAGCAGTTGCGCGCCTCGTCCGTGCTGACGGTGCGCCCGACGGCCTCCTCTAAAGTCGGCGGCGCGACCCGCTCGTAGCCGATAGTCCAGTCGAGCCCTTTGATCTGCCGGTAGAAGCTGACGCGGCTCTCTTGAAACGTGCCGTTGCGTTGGAAGAGGTAGGTCTGCCCGGCCTTGCCCTGCCCGAAGGCGTAGAGGATTGGAGCGGAGACGGTCTGCTTGCCGTCGGTCACGGTGTAGATGCTCTGTTCGCCGCGCCGCGTGATGGTGTAGGTGTAGGGGCCGCTGCGGAAGGTCAGAGCCGTGTTGGCGCGCAGTATCTCGCTCGTCGCCACGGGTTCGAGCGCGCGCCCCATCGCCGTCGCGTGCTGCGTCCGCGACTCGTCCTGATGGCACTTCGCGCACGCCTCGGCGCCGACGTACTTTGCGTTCTTGCCGCCCTGCCAAGAGGTGACCGGCGGCGGCGGCGCGCCCGCGCTCATCGAAGGCCCCTGCCCGCGCGAGACGTGCGCGGAGCCGAGCCACCACAGCGCGGCGCAGAGAAAGGCGAAGACTACGGCGGCCTGAATCTTTCTGCCGTTTGCGTGCATGAATGTGCGGCGTTTGTCTTTAACGGAAATCCTGACAGGCGTTAGAGAGTCGCGGGAGACGGCTACCCTTCAAACCCGGCGCGGCGGAGTATAGCATCCGCGTTTGATGCCCAACAAACGAACGCTTTTCCGCACGGGCGGTTTCACACGCGCGCCGTTTTTGGTAAATTCAAAGCTCTCCTTTGAGAACTATCTCGTGCCTTTTTTCAACGCCTCGATTAATGAAACCGCGATGAGAACTTTCGTCAAAAGCGCGCTCCTGATTCTCACCCTGCTGCTGCTCTGCGCATGGCAGGCTCGGCCCGCGCCGCAGGAGAAGATGGAGGCGGAGAACAAGGAGTCAACGCAGACCCCTGCGCTCTTCAAGGAGAAGTGCGCGCGCTGTCACGGCGAGGACGGGCGCGGCCAGACCGTCATCGGCCAGATGGTGGGCGCGCCCAACTTCACCGACGAGCACTGGTGGAATCAGGAGAAGAACGAGCGCCGCTTCGTCCGCTCCATCACCGAAGGCAAAGACGACATGCCCGCCTTCGGCAAGAAGCTCACCCGGCCGGACATCAAGGCGCTCGCGGCCTACGTCAAAACCTTCCGCAAGACCGAACGTTAAGTGAGGTGCACGTGTGAAGACGAGAAGACAGACCCTTGTGGTGCTACCCCTGCTCCTCCTGCTCGCGGCGCAGCTCGTTCAAGCGCAGGCGCAGACGACGAAGACGACGGTCACACTCAACTCCGGCTGGACGTTCCGGCAGACGGGGAAGGGCGAGTGGCGCAAGGCGAGTGTGCCCGGCTCCGTCCACACAGACCTGCTCGCCAACAGGCTCATCGAAGACCCCTTCTATCGTGACAACGAGCCGAAGCTGCAATGGATCGGCAAGACCGACTGGGAGTACCGCACGACCTTCGACGTGCCCACCGCGCTGCTCACACGGCGCAACCTCGAACTCGTCTTCGAGGGGCTCGACACCTACGCCACCGTCTACCTCAACGACCGCGTCGTGCTCGAAGCCGACAACATGTTCCGCACGTGGCGCGTTGACGCGAAGTCCGCTTTGAAGGCGGGCCCCAACACGCTGCGCGTCGTCTTCCGCTCGCCGATCAACGAAATACTGCCGCGGATGAAGACGCTCGGGTACGAGCTTCCCGCGTCCAACGATCAGGGCGAGAAGACGAGCCCACACACGCGCAAGGCTCCTTATCAATACGGCTGGGACTGGGGCCCGCGCTTCGTCACCTGCGGCGTCTGGAAGCCCGTCCGGCTCGAAGCGTGGGACGACGCGCGGCTCGCCAGTCTGCACCTCTTACAGAATCATCTCGACCGGGACGCTGCTCAACTGACCGCCGAGGTCGAGGTCGAATCGTCCGGCACATCCGACGCAGTTCTCGTCGTCGAAGACCCTTCGGACAAGCGCGCCGCCGCGCGACAGACGGTCAAGCTCTCTCCGGGCACGAACCGCTTCGCGCTCAAGCTCTCCATCCCAAACCCGCAGCTCTGGTGGCCCGCGGGTCTTGGCTCACAGAAGCTCTACACGCTGCGCGCGCGGCTCACGTCCGGCAACAGAGTCTCCGACGAACTCTCGACGCGCACGGGTCTGCGCACGCTTGAGCTGCGGCAGCAGCCGGATGCCGCGGGCAAGAGCTTCACGTTCGTCGTCAACGGCGTCCCCGTCTTCGCCAAGGGCGCGAACTGGATTCCGGCCGACAGCTTTCCGGAGCGCGTCACACGCGAGCGCTACCGGCATCTCTTAGAGTCGGCGCGCGACGCGAACATGAACATGCTGCGCGTGTGGGGCGGCGGCTACTACGAGTCGGACGACTTCTACGAGCTGTGCGACGAGTTGGGGCTGATGGTCTGGCAGGACTTCATGTTCGCGTGCAGCATGTACCCGGGCGACGAGAAGTTTCTTGAGAGCGTGCGGGCCGAGGCGACCGACAACGTCCGGCGTCTGCGCAACCACCCGAGCATCGTCATCTGGGTCGGCAACAACGAGGTCGAGACGGCTTGGCAGCACTGGGGCTGGAAGCAGAACCTTCCGTCGAAGCTCTGGGACGACTACAAGAAAATCTTCCACGGCGTGCTGCCCGAAGTCGTCGCCCGTGAAGACCCGGCGCGGCCGTACTGGCCCAGCTCGCCGAGTTCTAATCTGGAAGAGGACTCCGACTCGCAGCGGATGGGCGACGTGCACTACTGGGAGGTCTGGCACGCTTCGAAGCCCTTCGACTATTACGAGCGGCAGCGCCCGCGCTTCATGAGCGAGTACGGCTTTCAGTCCTTCCCCAACATCGAGACGGTCAACGCCTACACCGTCCCCACAGACCAAGACATCCAATCACCCGTCATGCTCGCGCACCAGAAGCACCCGCGCGGCAATCAGCTCATCCGCGAGTACATGCTGCGCGACTATCCAGAGCCGAAAGACTTTGAGTCGTTCCTCTACGCGAGTCAGGTCTTGCAGGCCGAGGGCATCAAGGTGGGCGCCGAGCACCTGCGCCGCATCATGCCGCACAACATGGGCTCGCTCTTCTGGCAGCTCGACGACTGCTGGCCGGTCGCGTCATGGTCGAGCGTGGACTACTTCGGCCGCTGGAAGGCTCTGCAATACTACGCGCGCCGCTTCTACAGCCCCGTGCTCTTGAGCCCGCACGTCGAGGACGGGCAGGTCAAGCTCTACGTCGTCTCTGACGACACCAAGCTGCGCCACGCGCTGCTGCGCGTCCAACTGCTCGACTTCGACGGCCACGTCATCACCGAGACAACTGACAACGTGGAGATGTCGCCGCTGACGAGCAAGGTCTACCGGAGCCTTCCCGTCGCCGCGCTGCTTGGAGGGCAAGACCCGTCGAAGGTCTTCCTCTACTGCGAGCTGCTCGGCGAAGGCCGCTCCCTCTCCACGAACACGCTCTTCTTCCGCCCCTTCAAAGATCTGTCGCTCCCCGCGCCAAACGTCTCCACGGTGATCGCTCGTACACGCGACGCGACCTCCGTCACCCTCTCGACCGACCGCCTCGCGCGCGGCGTCTACCTCTCGGCCGGAGGGCTCGAAGGCTTCTTCAACGACAACTTCTTCGACCTCCTGCCGGGCCGGGCGGTGACGGTGGCCTTCCGCAGCCGACGCCCCTTCAACCCCGAAGAGCTGCGCCGACGCCTCCGCGTCCGCACGCTCTCCGACGCCTTCGCCGCGCGTTAAAGTCAGAGCGCTTCCCAACGCCCCGACTCGCCCGCGCGGAAGACGGCGTCGATGACGGCCATGTTGTTGACCGCGTCTTCAAGCGGGATGGGCTGCTCTGCGCCCTCGCGCACGGCGCGCGAGAAGAGGTCGCCCTGAAGGGTGTACTGGTCGCAGGGCTCGAACTCAATCGTCTCAGCGTTCGCGCCGCCGAGCGCCGAGCCGTCGTCAACAAAGATGCGCGTCCGCCGGTCGGGCGGCGCGTTGAAAGGGATTTCGATTTCGATGCGGCCGCGCGTCCCCATCAACTCGACGCGCTGGTGCGGGACGAGCTGCGTCGAGCAGGTGAAGGTCGCGCGCCCCGCTCCGAAGTCGAGGATGGCGGAGGTCAGCCGGTCGGTCTTCAACTCCGGGTCGCGCTCGACCAGACCGAAGACGCGGCGCGGCTCGGCGCCATAGACGAAGCGCGAAATCTGGATGGGATAACAGCCGATGTCCATCAACGCGCCGCCGCCCGCCGCGGGGATGTTGCGTATGTTCGAGGGGTCGCGGTTGAAGTAGCTGAAGACACACTCGATTGAGCGCAGGTCGCCGATGCGCCCCGAGTGCGCCAGCTCGCGCGCGGCCCTCCACTGCGGATGCGCGCGCACCATGAACGCCTCCTGAATCTTCACGCCCGTCCGGTCGCGCGCCTCAATCAAGCGCCGCGCCTCTTCGGCCGTCAACGCAATCGGCTTCTCGCAGAGGACGTGCTTGCCCGCCTCGGCCGCCTTCAAAGCCCACGGCACGTGCATGTGGTTCGGCAGAGGGATGTAGACGGCCTCAATCGAAGAGTCGTTCAGCAGCTCTTCATAACTGCCGTACGACTTTGCAATCCCCAGCTCGCGCGCGACCCGCGCGGCCGTCCCCGCGTCGCGCGACGCAAGCCCCGAGACCTCCGACCACTCGCCGCGCTGCATCGCCGGGATGACCTTCTCGACGGCGATCTTCGCCGCGCCCAGCACGCCCCAACGCACCTTCTCACTCAAGACTTCATCCTCCTTCCTTACCGACCGCCCACACAAGACTGTTGTCAAAACTCGATGTCAGCCAGCATACTCAGCTCTCTTTTCAAAGTGAAGACACGGCATCCCACACGACGCTTTCGGAGACGAGCGGCGCTCGCGCGCGCCATCCTCGTGGTCTGCGCGCTCGCGGCACACGATGCACGCGCCGCGACGGGAGCGGCCGTGCGCCTCAACACCGTCGGCTACCTGCCGCGACACGAGAAGCGCGCGACGCTGCCCGCGCCCTGCGGCGAGTTTAAGATCGTGCGCGTGGCCGAAGGCGCGACCGTGCTGCGCGGACAATCCGCCGGCCCCTTCCGCGAGGCCGACACGGGTGAAGACCTCTGCGTCGCCGACTTCTCCGCGCTGCGCGAGCCGGGGCTTTATCGTCTCGAAGCGGGCGCGGCGCGCTCTGCGCCGTTCCGCGTCCGTGCCGACGTGTACGCGCCGGCGTTTGAGATGGCCGTGCGCGCGATGCACCTCTGGCGCTGCGGCGCGGCCGTGCGCGCAGAGCACGCGGGCGTCACCTACGCGCACGCCGCCTGTCACACGCAGGACGCGCGCCTCGACTTCGTCGGCTCACCCGGCGCACGCCTTGATACCGCGGGCGGCTGGCACGACGCGGGCGACTACAACAAGTACGTCGTCAACGCAGGCGTCACCGTCGGCCTCCTGCTGCGCGCGTGGGAGGAGTTCGGCGCGCGCGTGCGGCGCGCCCGTCTCGATTTGCCGGAGACTCAAAGAGGACTCCCGCCCTATCTCGCCGAAGTGAAGTGGGAGCTGGACTGGCTGCTCAAGATGCAGGCCGCCGACGGCTCGGTCTATCACAAGGTCTCGACGCTCGGCTTCGGCCCGGCCGTCGCGCCCGAGGACGAGCAGACCGAACGCTTTATCGCGCCGTGGAGCAGCGCCGCCGCTGCCGACTTCGTCGCCATGACTGCGTCGGCCGCGCGCACCTTCAAGCCCTTCGACGCAGCCTACGCACGGCGCCTCCTCGACGCCGCGCGCCGCTCTTACGCCTTCCTGCGCGCGCACCCCGAGAGCCATCGCGCAGACCTCAAAGGCTTCACGACCGGCAGCTATCAGACCGACGATGCGGACGACCGCCTCTGGGCCGCGGCCGAGATGTGGCAGACGACCGGCGAGCGCGTCGCCCTCACGGACTTCGAGGAGCGCGCACGCCGCTTCCAGAGCAAGTTCAGCGCCGACTGGGGCTGGGGCGACGTGAAGAATCTGGGGCTGCTCACCTACCTCTTCTCCGAGCGCGCAGGGCGCGACGCGCACCTCGTCGGGCAAGTGCGCGAAGCCCTCATCGAGACGGCGGACAGCATCGTGCTCATCCGCGACCGCAGCGCACACGCGCGCCCGCTCACGCGCTACTACTGGGGCGCCAACGGCGGCGTGGCCGGGACGACCGTGCTCCTGCGCGCGGCGCACAGGCTCGTCCCGAAGCCCGTCTACGAAGAGACGGCGCTCGACGCCCTCTCATACCTTCTGGGTCGAAACTTCTACGGTCGCTCGTTCGTGACGGGCACAGGCTTCGACCCGCCGCACGCGCCCCACGACCGGCGCTCGATGGCGAAGGACTCGGCGGGGGCTTGGCCCGGCTACCTCGTCGGCGGCGGCTGGCCGCGCGCGACCGACTGGGTGGACGACTCGGACAACTACCGCGTCAACGAGATCGCCATCAACTGGAACGCCCCGCTCATCTACGCGCTCGCCGCCTCGCTGCCGTAGGCGCGTTGAGAGGATTGAGAGAGTGAAGATGAACAGACTCGCACTCGTCTTGAAGACCGCCGCGCTCGTCGCGCTCCTCGTCGCGCTCGTCCTCGCGCCGCTCGCCTTCAACGCGAGCGAGCGCAGGGCTTCAGCCGCCGCCTACGAACATCCGTTCCAGAACCCAGACCTGCCCGCCGAGCAGAGAATCAACAACCTCATCTCGCTCATGACGCTCGACGAAAAGGTCGCGTGCCTCGGCACGAACCCGAGCGTGCCGCGCCTCGGCGTCAAAGGCTCTGGACACTCCGAAGGCTTGCACGGGCTGGCACAGGGCGGCCCCTCCGACTGGGGACGCAGGAACCCGACGACCACGACGACCTTCCCGCAGGCCATCGGTCTGGCCGAGACTTGGGACACTGAGATCATCCGGCGCGTGGCCGCCGTCGAAGGCTTCGAGGCGCGCTACATCTTTCAACGTTACGGCCGCGGCGGCCTCGTCGTCCGCGCGCCCAACGCAGACCTCGGCCGCGACCCGCGCTGGGGTCGCACAGAGGAGTGCTACGGCGAAGACCCCTTCTTTAACGGTACGCTCACCGCCGCCTTCGTCAAAGGCTTACAGGGCGACCATCCGAAGTACTGGCAGACGGCCTCGCTCCTCAAACACTTCCTCGCCAACAGCAACGAGCAGGGTCGCGGCCACACCTCTTCTGATTTTGATGAAAGACTCTTCCGCGAATACTACTCGGTGCCTTTTCGGATGGGCATCGAAGAGGGCGGCGCGCGCGCCTTCATGGCCTCCTACAACAAGGTCAACGGCGTACCGATGCACGTCAACAGTGAGCTGCTCGACATCACGCGCCGCGAGTGGGGGCACGACGGCATCATCTGCACCGACGGCGGCGGCATGCGCCAGCTCGTCACCGACCACAAGCGCTTCCAGACGTTCGAGGAGGCGACGGCCGCGGTCGTCAAGACCGGCATCGGCCAGTTCCTCGACGACTACCGCGAGCCCGCACGCGCCGCGCTCGCCAAAGGCTTGATGAGCGAAGCGGACGTTGACAAAGTGCTGCGCCGAACCTTCCGCGTCATGCTCCGCCTCGGCCTGCTCGACCCGCCCGCGCGCGTCCCGTATTCAAAAATCGGCGAAGGCCCCGAGCCCTGGACGACCGGCGAGCACCGCGACATTGCGCGTCTCGTCACGCAAAAATCGGTCGTGCTTCTGAAGAACTCGAAAGCACTGCTCCCGCTCGACCGCACGCGCCTCAAGTCCATCGCCGTCATCGGCCCGCACGCCGACGAGGTGCTGCTCGACTGGTACAGCGGCACGCCGCCCTACACGGTCACGCCGCTCGCAGGCATCCGCGAGAAGGTCGGGCCCAGTGTTCGCGTGGACTATGCGAAGGACGACGAAGGCGGCGCGGCCACATCGGCGGCGCGCGCGGCTGACGTGGCCGTCGTCATCGTCGGCAACCACCCGACGTGCGATGCGGGCTGGGAGCAGTGCCCCGTCCCGAGCGACGGCAAGGAGGCCGTTGACCGCCGCTCCATCACGCTCGAACAGGAGGAGCTGGTGAAGAAAGTCTACGCGGCCAACCCGAACACCGTCGTCGTGCTCAAGTCG
>JBJMGQ010000593.1:0-12851 GCA_045807845.1 Pyrinomonadaceae bacterium
CGCGCTCTGGCAGATCATACGCAAGCCTTGGACGTTCGAGAGCGGCGGGCCCGCGAGCGGCCTCTTCAAGTCAACGGACGGCGGCGACACTTGGGCTGAGATCACGCGCAGCCCGGGTCTGCCGCGAGGGATAGTTGGCAAGATAGGCGTGACCGTTTCGGCCGCCCAGCCCGACCGCGTGTGGGCTCTAATCGAGGCGGAGGACGGCGGCGTCTTTCGCTCCGACAACGGCGGCGCTTCGTGGACGAAGGTCAACGAGTCGCGCGACCTGCGGCAGCGCGCTTGGTACTACACGCGCATCTACGCCGACCCGCAGAACGCCGAGCGCGTCTACGTCCTCAACACCGGCTTCTATCGCTCGAACGACGGTGGCCGCACCTTCTCGAACATCTCGGTGCCGCACGGCGACAATCACGACCTCTGGCTCGCGCCGAACGACCCGAACCGCATGATCGAGTCGAACGACGGCGGCGCCAACGTCTCCTTCAACGGCGGGCGCACGTGGACGGAGCAGGATCAGGCGACGGCGCAGTTCTACCGCGTCGTCTTGGACAACGACTTCCCATACAACGTCTACGGCGCGCAGCAGGACAACTCGACGATTTCGATTCGGAGCCGCACCGAAGACTTCGGCATCGGCCCGGAGTCGTGGCACGACGTGGGCGGCGGCGAGTCGGGCTGGATTGCGCCGAAGCCGACGGACTCGAACGTCGTCTTCGCGGGCTCCTACGGCGGCTACCTCACGCGCTACGACCACCGCACCAAACAACTCCGCGCCGTCAACGTCTGGCCCGACAACCCGATGGGCTGGGGCGCCGAAGGGATGAAGTATCGCTTCCAGTGGAACTATCCCATTCTCTTTTCGCCGCACGACCCGAACACTCTCTACGCCGCGGGCGACCACCTCTTCCGCTCGACCAACGAAGGGCAGTCGTGGGAGATGATCAGCCCCGACCTCACGCGCAACGACAAGTCGAAGCAGGGGCCGGGCGGCGGCCCCATCACGAAGGACAACACAAGCGTCGAGTACTACGACACGATCTTCACTGTGGCCGAGTCGCCCGTGACGCGCGGCGTCATCTGGACGGGCTCGGACGACGGGCTGGTTCAGGTCACGCGCGATAACGGCAAGACGTGGTCGAACGTGACGCCCAAAGGCACGCCTGAGTGGATTCAGATTAATTCTATCGACGCCTCGCCGCACGAAGCGGGCGCGGCCTACGTTGCCGCGACCGCTTACAAGTCCGACGACTTCAAGCCCTACCTCTACAAGACGAACGACTACGGCAAGACTTGGAAGAAGATTGACGCGGGCATCCCCGACGGCGCCTTCACGCGCGTCATCCGCGAAGACCCGGCGCGGCGCGGCCTGCTCTACGCGGGGACGGAGACGGGCCTGTACGTCTCCTTCGACGACGGCGAGCGCTGGCAGCCGCTTCAGTTGAACCTGCCCTACGTGCCCATCACAGACCTCGCCGTCCACAAGCGCGAGAATGACTTGGTCGTCGCCACGCAGGGTCGCTCGTTCTGGATTCTCGATGACCTCTCCGTCCTTCAACAGTTGACCGACGCGCAGCGCGCGGGCGCGGGCGAGACGACGCTGCTCAAGCCCGAGGACGCGTATCGCATGCCGGGCGCTGGCGGCGTGCCTCTGCCGCCGACGGCGACCGCGGGCGCGAACCCTGCGAACGGCGTCGTCGTCTACTACTACCTGAAGTCGCGCCCCGCTTCGGACGTGACGCTCGAATTCATCGACCCGGCGGGCAAGTCCGTGCAGAAATTCACGGCCAAGGCGCCGCCGCGCCCGACGCCGACGCCTTCGGGAGGCACGGCCGGTCAACCGGGCGCTTCGACCGCACCCGGCTCGGCGCAGGTGCAACAGCCTCCCGAGCAGCCGCAGGCGCCATCGGGCGAAGAGTCGTCGGAGGTTGCGGGCCGGCGCGGAGGCGCGCCGCGCGTCTCGACCGAGCAGGGCTTGAACCGCTTCGTCTGGGACATGCGCTACGCGGACGCGACGCGCTTCCCCAACCTCATCCTCTGGGCGGGCGGCACTACGGGGCCGCGCGCCGTGCCGGGCACGTATCAAGTGAAGCTCACGGCCGACGGTCAGACCTACACGCAGACTTTCGAGATCAAGAAAGACCCGAGGCTTCAGACGACGCAGGAGGAGTTCGACAAGCAGTTCGCGCTGCTCACGAAGATACGCGACAAGCTGACCGAGACGCACAACGCCATCGCGCAGATACGCGACGTGCGCAGGCAGGTGGACGACCTGTTGAAGCGCGTCGCCGACCAGCCGAACGCGAAGCCGGTGGTGACGGCGGGCAACAACCTCAACAAGAAACTTCAGACGGTCGAGGAGGCGCTCTACCAGACGAAGAACCAGAGCAGTCAAGACCCTCTGAACTTCCCCATCCGGCTCAACAACAAGCTGGCGGCGCTCGGCTCCATCGTCGGCAGCGCCGACGCGCAGCCGACCGAGCAGTCCTACACGCTCTACGAAGAGCTTGCGGCGCAGATAGACGCGCAGCTCCGGCAGCTCAATCAGGTGATGACGGACGACCTCAAGAGCTTCAACGCGCTCGCGCGCTCGTCGGACATCCCCTTCGTTATCGTCAAGCCCGCGACGCCGACCGTGCAGTCGAGCGGAGGCGCGCAGGAGGAGGAGGAGTCGCCGCGTTGGGAGTATTGAGCGCGATTGAGCGTGTCTGATATATTCCCCGGCCCCGTGTGCGGTAGTCCAAAGAAAGGCGGCCTCGTCATGTCGTACTCAAACGCTAATCGAAAGTTCATCGGAAGACTCTTCCTCCTGTCGGCGGCGCTGCTCTGCTCAGCGGTCGTGGCACCCGCGCAGACGCAGGAGAAGGAAGATGTCGTGCGCGTCGAGACGGAGCTGGTGCAGACGGACGTAATGGTCTTCGATAAGGCGGGCAAGTTCGTCGATGGGCTCACGCGCGAGCAGTTCGAGCTGAAGGTTGACGGGCGCCCCGTGCCGTTGGCCTTCTTCGAGCGCGTGTCGGCGCCTGTGCCGAAGGGCGAGGCTGCGCCCGGGGCGACGGCCGCGGCGGCCAACGCGGCCATCGCTTCGCGCGCGCGGGGTCGCACCATCATCTTCTTCGTGGACGACCTGCACCTCTCGCTCGACAGTCTCAATCCGACGCGCGCGGCCATCGGGCACTACATCGACGAGGAGATGGTGCCGGGCGACCTCGCCGCCATCGTCACGGCCTCGGGGCAGCTCGGTTTCCTCCAGCAGTTCACCGACAACAAGGCGGTGCTGCGCGCGGCGCTCGCGCGCATCAAGAACATTCCCTACACCGTGGGCGACGGCGAGCAGCCGCCGATGTCCGACTACGTCGCCACCCGCATCGCCAACGGCGACCGGCAGGCGGCCGGCTTCTACATCACCAAGATTCAGGAGGGCTTCTTCAGCAAGTCGGCCGCCTCGGCCAGCGGGGGCAACGCTGCGAGCAACTCAAACGCCGTCTACGAGATGGTCAAGACGCGCGCAACCAACATCACGAAGCAGATGGAGTCGGTGACGAACGGCTCGCTCTCCGCGCTCGAAAAGCTCGTCCAGACGGCCGGGCAGATCGAGGGGCGCAAGCTCATCTTCTTCGTCTCGGACGGCTTCTATCTCGACGGCAAGAACTCCACCTCGACCGCGAACCATCGCCTGCAACTCGTCACCGACACGGCCGCGCGGACGGGCAGCGTCGTCTACAGCATCGACGCGCGCGGGCTGTTCGCGCCCTTCCTCGACGCCACGGGGACGAAGGCGCGCGACCCGAATGGGTACCTCGACCGCTCCTCAATCGGCGAGGCCACGCTCGCGCAGGACGGCCTCTCGGCGCTCGCGTCCGACACGGGCGGGCAGTTTCTCAAGAACCAGAACTACTTCGACCACTGGGTCTCGCGCGTGCTGGACGAGACCTCGAACTACTACCGCATCGCGTGGAAGCCCGAGAACGAGGAGCAGAAGGGCGCGCGCTTCAAGCGCGTCGAGGTAGCCGTGGCGGGGCGTCCAGACCTGACCGTGCGTCTGCACCGCGGCTACGTGCCGGCGGCCGTGCGCGCGGCCGAAGAGTCGAAGAGCGACAAGGCCGGGGCCAAGCCCGACGCGAAGGGCGCGACCCCGAAGGCGGCGGAGGCGAAGGGGCCCGAGGCAGACTTCCGCGCGGCGCTCATGGCGCCCGCGGGCAAGCGGGGCCTGCCGACCGCGCTCTCGACGAGCTACGTGGACGTGCCGGACAAAGGCGCCGTGCTCACGGCTGCGGTCGAGGTTGGGACGGCCGCGCTCGACTACGGTGCGGACGGGAAGCAGCCGGCGTCGGTCGATATGGTCGGCGTGGTTCTAAACGATCAGGGCAAGCAGGTCTCGAACTTCAGCAAGCGCCTGACGGTCGCGCCCGCCGCGTCCGCCTCGGGCGAACAACCGGGCGTCATCTACAACTATCGAGTGCCGCTCACGCCGGGTCTCTATCAAGTGAAGGCGGCGGCGCGCGACTCGCGTGGCGGGCAGTTGGGGAGCGCCGTGCAGTGGATTGAAATCCCTGACCTCTCGAAGAAGCAGTTGACGTTGAGCAGCCTGCACCTCGGCGGGCGACAGGTCGGCGGCCAAGGCGAAGGAAGCGCGCCGCAGATTCAGTTCAGCGTTGACCGGCGCTTCTCGCGCTCGTCGAAGGTGGACTTCCTCGGGTTCGTCTACAACGCTGTGCGTGCGAGTGGCGGGGCGGTTGATCTCTCTGTGAGCTTGCGCGTGCTGCGCGACAACAAGGCGGTCGTCTCGTCGCCGGCGCGCAAGCTCGCGCCGGAGGCGGGCGCCGACCTCGCGCGCATCCCCGTGACCGGCGCCATCTCGCTCGGCCAACTGCCCCCCGGCCGCTACGAGTTGGAGGTCGGCGTCAACGACAACGTCGCACACACGAACACCGTCGAGCGCATCATGTTCGAGATTAAGTAGGCCGAGCAGTAGGCGGTCGGCAGTAGGCAGAGGGCAGTAGGCAGTAGGCAGAGGGCAGTAGGCAGTTAAGATCACAGCATATATAACGAGGCAGCCGAGTCTCATTCGACCGGCTGCCTCGTTGTATATGACTGGCTTCGTTTTTGGCTTAACTGCCTACTGCCCTCTGCCTACTGCCTACTGCCTCCTGCCTGCTTTTAATCCTTCTCCCGCCTCACCTGTCGGAAGATGACGGCGGCCGGGACGAGAACCATGGCGAAGTAGTTGAGGATGTAAGCCTGTTTGAAGAAGGTGAGCGAGAGCGTCTGCGCGGTCGTGATGAGCAGCGTCAAGCGCCTCAGCCAGTGTCGCTCGGGCAGGAAGAGAGCGGGCGGCAGCAGCATCCCCATGTACCAAGCGTTGAACTTCGAGCTGACTACGCACAGCAACACGAGTATGACGAGCGCCCACAGCTCCAGGAGCCGGCCCATCGAACTCCGCCTCAAAAATCTCAAATGAATTAAGACGAGGAAGACGGCGAAGCCGACACGCAGGGCGTTCTTGATCCCTGAGTCAACCACGTCGTGGAACTGCGCGAGCGGACGCGAGAGCCGCGACGCGTTCTCGTAGATGTGTATGAGGAAGGAGTGGAGCGAGTTGTCGATAAGCGTCGCGTTGTCGCGTATGTCTTCGAGCCGGAACTGTCGCCAGTCGGCGAGGAAGGGCGCCGCCGCCAACACGACGACGAGCGCCGCGAGCAGGCACCCCAGCGCCGTCGTCTTCCACCCGCGCCGCTTGAAGACGTAGACGAGCGCCGCGGGGGCGAGCAGCACGGGCGCGTACTTCAGCATGATGGCCGCCGCGAGCGCGGGCAGCACCCACACGTCGCGCCCCGTCACGACGAGGTACGCGGCGAGCGCGAGCGCGCACCCGATGAGGATGTCGTTATGCCCGTTCGCGATGTGGTGCAAGAGGACGAGCGGGTTCCAGAGGAACGAGTAGAGCGCGAGAAGCGGTCGCTCGTGCCCGAGGTGTCTCGCGCCCGACCAGACGAGCCAGCCCGTGAAGGCGTAGCTGGCGGCGTTGACGGCCTTGAACAGCAGCAGCGTCAAGACCCAGTTGCCGCTGCCTATAAACGTGAGCCCGCGCGCGAGCAGCGTGAAGAGGAAGCCGTAAGGGTTCGGGTTGTAAATCCAGTGATCCCATATCATCGGGTCGTCGCGCCAGCCCGGCACCTCCGCGACGGTGTAGACGTACGGGTTCATGTGGTAGTGAACCTGCTGCCACCCGCGGTTGATGTAACCGAACACGTCCGTCGAATGGAACGGATAGACCGCCGCACACGCCACGCAGAAGAGCACTGCGAACCAGACGACGGTTGAGGTCTTCAACTCGCCGCCCCCGCGCTTTACGATGCGATAGCCGCGCCAGAAGAGGTAGAGCAGCGGCAGCACCGCGAGCCAGATGAAGACCTCGCGCTCCGTGCGCGTGTAGCCCTGAAACCCGCACACGTAGAAGAGGAACGTCGCCACATAGACGACGGCCGTCAGCGCCCCCGTCCACGCGAGCGCGCGCGCGGCTCCATCCCTCCGTCCCCTCTGCTCTGAGGTCTTCATTTGTTCGTTAGACGATGTGCGCGCGCCCGAAGTTACAAAAAAGGCGCGGGCGCAGCGTTGACACGCCGTCGGGTAAATTGGTATTCCAACGTAACGCTCTGGCACTCCCTACGCGGCGGCCCTTGTCGCAGAATCCTCGGAGGTCGTTGGCATGCGCGCCCCGGTATCGTTGCTCGTCGTGCTCTGCACAGCGTTGCTCGGGGGTTGTGTCCAACAGAACCCGGACGGCGCGGGCGGCGCGACCCGGCTTGAGCTGAAGCCGTGGGGCTACAAGGTCTTCGTGCAATAGTCTACCGCCGCATCGGTCGGCGACTCATCAACTCGGAAAAAAAATAAACACACATGCACATCTCATCGAAGCGAACGCTGCTCCTGCTTATCGCGCTGCTGTGCTTGACGGCCGAGGCGGCTGCGCAGCAACAGGACTACCGCGTGCTGTCACCCGACCGGAAGATTGAGCTGAGAATCGGCACCGCCGGCCGCGTAACGTACGACGTGCTCGTGAACGGCAAGACGCTGCTGCGCGAATCGACGCTCTCCATCGACATCGACCATCGAACGCTCGGGCTCGACCCGAGGGTGCGCAGGGCCGTGCCGCGCGCGTACGACGGCTGGGTCGAGCCGCACGTCCGCCAGAAGTTCGCGCGCATTCGCGACGCATACAACGAGCTGCGCCTTGAGATGGAGGGCGACTATGCCGTCGTCTTCCGCGCCTACAACGAGGGCGTCGCCTATCGCTTCGAGACGACGCTCGCGCAGGGAGAGGTGAAGGTCTACAAGGAGGAGGCCGCCTTCAACTTCGCGGACAACTATACGGTCTTCTATCCGCAGGAGGAGAGCCTCTTTTCGCACAACGAGCGTCTCTACACGCCGCGCCCTCTGAAGGAGATTGCGCCCGCGGCCTTCGCCTCGCTGCCCGCCGTGGTTGACGCGGGAGGCGTGAAGGTCGCCGTCGCGGAGTCGGACGTGGAAGACTATCCCGGCCTCTGGCTGCGCGGCACCGGCGCGAACGGGCTCGGCTCGCTCTTCCCGCCCTACCCTCTGAAGGAGGAGCTGAAGGGCGACCGCAACTTCAAAGTCACAGAGGCGGCCGACTACATCGCCGTCACGAAGGGCACGCGCACGTACCCTTGGCGGCTGCTCGGGATTGCGGAGCGCGACGGCGATCTGCTGACGAACCAGCTCGTCTATCTGCTGGCGAGCCCTTCGCGCATTCAGGACACGTCTTGGATTAAGCCGGGCAAGGTGGCTTGGGACTGGTGGAACGCCAACAACGTCTACGGCGTTGACTTTAAGTCGGGCGTCAACACGGAGACGTACAAGTACTACATCGACTTCGCCTCGAAGTACGGCATCGAGTACATCGTCTTGGACGAGGGCTGGTACAAGCTCGGCAACGTGCTCGAAGTCGTCCCCGACATCAACGTCCAAGAGCTGGTCGATTATGGAAAGCAGAAGCACGTCGGCGTCATCCTGTGGGTCGTGTGGAAGACGCTCGACGACCAGTTGGAGCCCGCGCTCAATCAGTTCGAGAAGTGGGGCGTGAAAGGCATCAAGGTTGACTTCATGCAGCGCGACGATCAACGGGTCGTCAACTTCTATCACAAGCTCTGCCGCGAGGCGGCGCGGCGTAAGATGCTGGTTGACTATCACGGCGCGCAGCGTTCGGCGTTGATGACGAGGACGTGGCCGAACCTCATCAGCAACGAGGGCGTGCGCGGGAACGAGTGGAGCAAGTGGAGCGCCGACGCCAACCCCGAGCACAACGTCACGCTGCCCTTCACGCGCATGTTTCTCGGGCCGATGGACTACACGCCCGGGGCGATGCTCAACGCGCAGCAGAAGAGTTGGGCGAAGGTCTTCGACCGCCCGATGTCGCTCGGCACGCGCTGCCATCAGCTCGCGATGTACGTCGTCTTCGAGAGCCCTTTGCAGATGCTCGCCGACAGCCCCTCGAACTACCTGCGCGAGCCCGAGTCGATGGAGTTTCTCTCGGCCGTCCCCACGGTCTGGGACGAGACGCGCGTGCTCGACGGGAAGATAGGCGACTACGTCCTCGTCGCGCGCCGCAACGGCCGCGACTGGTACGTCGGCGCGATGACCGACTGGACGGCGCGCGAGCTTGAAGTCGATTTCTCCTTCCTGCCCGAAGGCAGTTTTAAGATGGACGCCTATCAGGACGGCGTCAACGCCAATCGGTTCGGGAGCGACTACAAGAAGGTTTCGAGCCGCGCCGATAGGACGACCCGCTTGAAGATAAAACTGGCCGAGGGCGGCGGCTGGGCCGCAATGCTCCACCCCTAATCATGCTTGCCTCAAACCAGAGTAAGACTTGGGGCGGACGAGTTGACAGGCCGAGAGGTGTTGAGATGAACGTGCGAAGATCGACGTTGAAGCCTTTGGCGTTGGCGGCGGTGCTGTTGGCGCTCTGCTGCAACGCGCGTGCGCAGCAGCCGGCCGCGACGCCGGCTCGAATGACGGCCGAAGAGGCGCGCGTCCAGAGGCTGGTCGGGCTGGCGAAGGTCTGGGGCGCGGTGAAGTACTTCCATCCCGCGCTGGCCTACCGCGAGATAGATTGGGACAAGGCGCTGGTCGAAGCGATACCGAAAGTTCAGACGGCGAGGACGCCGCAGGAGTACACGGCGGCATTGAATCAGATGCTCGCCGTGCTGGGCGACGCGCGCACGCGCGTGGAGTTTGAGTCTGACGCCGGTGCCGCGCCGCTCGTTCAGACGGCCGCGCCCACGGGCGAGCCCGTGCGGACGGAGGGCAGCGTGCTTGTCATCGACGCGATGCAGATTGCCGAAACAGGCGCGCGCGACAACACGGCCTTCCGCGTCCTGCTCGGCAAGATCGGCGAGGCTGTCCCTTCGGCCAAAGCGGTCGTCATCGACGCGCGGCGCGCGGGTGGTCAGACAGACGACTTCGCTGGATATCTTTTCGCCGAACTGCTGCGACAGGTGCTGCCGCAGTTGCTCGACTCGAACGTGACGCTCGGCTCCAGCCGCCACCGCATGCACAACGGCTACGCCACGCAGGCGGGCGGCGCCTCCTTCTACTACTCGGCCTTAGCCAACGTCGCGCCGCAGACCCTCGCCGGCCGGAATAAGACGAAGCTGCCGATTGTCTTCATCGTCAACGAGCGCAGCCCTTCGGCGGCAGAGGTGCTGGGCGGCTTGCAGTACGCAGGCCGCGCCTTCGTCATACAGGAGGGCGAGCGCGCGCCGGAGGCGGGCGGCGGGACGTTCACGTTGGAGCTGCCCGATGGTGTGAAGGCGCGTCTGCGGACAAGTGAGCCGGTCAACCCGGATGGCTCGGTCGGCTTTGGCGCCGACGCCATCGTGCCGAAGAGCGCGAGCGAGGACGCGGCGATGCGCGAGGCCCTGCGCGCCGCGCAGGAGGGCCGGGTCGGTCAGTCGAGCCGCAAGACGGCCGCGACCGTCACGCCGCAGGTCAGCCAGCAAGAGAAGCCGTACGCGGAGATGGAGTTCCCCGCAGCCGAGTATCGTCTGCTCGCTCTGTTCCGCTACTGGAACGTCATCAACTACTTCTATCCTTACCGGCAGCTCATCGAGGACACTTGGGCGACGGTGCTGCCGCGCTTCATCCCGAAGTTCGAGGCCGACAAGGACGCGGCCGATTATCAGTTGACCGTCCGCGAGCTGGTCACGGAGATGCACGACTCGCACGGCAGCGTGCAGAACGCGAACGCGTCGGCCGAGAGGCTCGGCACGTACTTGCCGCCCGTCATCTTGCGCTACGTCGAGCACCAGACGCTCGTGACGAACGTGCTCGACGACAAGCTGCCCGTCAAAGTCGGTGACGTTGTTCTGTCTGTTGACGGCGAGCCCGTCGAGAAGCGCATCGAGTTTCTGTCGCGCTACACCGCCGCCTCGACGCCGCAGTCTTTGATGAAGAACGTCCACGCGAACCTGCTCCGCGGGCAGAAGGAGACAATCGCGCGCTTGCGCGTGCGCGGCGTGGACGGCGCGACCCGCGAGGTCGAACTCCCGCGCTCGTTCGGCCGGGCTGAACAGGGGAGACTGTTCGCCGCGATGCAGCGCTCGACGCCCGTCGTACAGGTCTTGCCGAGCGGCTATGGCTACGTCGATCTGGCGCGCTTGCAGGCGGGCGAGGTTGACAAGATGTTCGAGACGATTATGAACACGCCGGCCGTCATCTTCGACATGCGCGGCTACCCGAACGGCACCGCTTGGCCCATCGCCCCGCGCCTGTCGGAGAAGAGGATGCCGGTCGCCGCGCTCTTCTCGCGCCCGCTCCTTGAGGCGACGAGCTTGAGCGACTCCGAGCTGGCCGAGAGCCCGAACTACACCTTTGCCCAGAGGTTACCCGAGCGGAGGGGCGACGTGTACAAGGGCAAGGTCGTCATGCTGATTAACGAAGACGCCATCAGCCAGTCCGAGCACACTTGCATGTTCTTCGAGGCGGCGACTGACGTGACCTTCGTCGGCACGCCGACCACGGGCGCCAACGGCGACGTGACCTTTATGGTGCTGCCCGGGAACTTGGCCGTCAGCTTCACCGGCCACAACGTGCGTCACGCCGACGGCCGTCAACTGCAAAGAATCGGGATACAGCCCACCATCAAAGTCGCGCCGACGATTGGTGGAGTGGTTGCCGGTCGTGACGAGATTCTCGAAGCGGCCATCAACCATCTACAGGTGAGTTTGAAGAAGTAGACGCCGATGCGCCTCGACGCTGGTGAAAAAGTCTTCCTCCGCACGCCGGTCGCACGCGACCGCGAAGAGTTCCTCGCGCTCAACCGCGCGAGCAGGCGGCTGCATCATGGGTTCGCCTCACCGCCGGTCGAGCCCGAACAGTTTGAAGCCTACCTCAAACGTTGCCGCCGTAAAGACAGCGCCTGCTTCTTCGTCTGCCGCGTGGAGGATGGGCGCATCGCCGGCGCGATGAACCTGTCGCAGATCGTGCGGGGCCAATTCCGGAGCGCGTACGTTGGTTATTACGCGGGCGTGCCTTACGCCGGCCGGGGCTACATGACCGAGGCGCTCCGGCTCATGCTGCGCCACGCGTTCGGGCGCATGAAGCTGCACCGCATCGAGGCGAACATCCAACCGGGCAACGTCGCATCGCTCGCGCTGGTCAGACGGACGGGCTTCGTCAAAGAGGGCTACTCGCCGCGCTACCTCAAAATCTGCGGGCGCTGGCGCGACCACGAGCGCTGGGCGATTCTCGCCGAGAACTGGCAGGCCGCGCGGAAGCGTTGAGGCCGCACCTGACGAATGGGGCCCGCATCAACCAACAGGCAGCGGTCAATAAACCGCCTTCCCCAACTGCCTTGACCGTCCCGGTGACTTCTATGTACAGTTCTCCTGTACATGATTAGGGAAGGGTAAAAGTCATGCCGATTCAGACAACATACACGAGGGCGCGGGCGAACCTGGCTAAGCTGTGCGACGAGGTGGCGAAGAATCAGGAGATTGTCATCATCAATCGCCGCGGCTCGAACGACGTAGCGCTGGTCTCGGCTGAAGAACTGTCGAGCCTCATGGAGACGGCACATCTGCTCAGGTCTCCCAAAAATGTCGAGCGCCTCCTGACCGCTCTGAACCGGGCCAAGGCGAAAAGGCCGAGACCGAAGACGGTCGCCTCTTTACGCAAGGAACTCGGCCTTGGCGAAAAAGAATAAAAGCCGACCGCAGAAGAAGACGGAGCGCATGACCGCGTTCCACCCGGAATTCATCGAAGACTTACGTTACTGGGTGGAGGCGGATCGCAAGGTTGCGCTCAGGGCTCTCGATTTGGTCGAGGCGGTCATGCGCGACCCATTCACCGGGATCGGCAAGCCCGAGCCCCTCAAGTATCTGCTGGCTGGTGCGTGGTCGCGCCGCCTGACGCAGGAACACAGGGTTGTCTATTTGGTCAGCGAAGAAAGAGTTGATTTCCTTCAGGCACGCTACCACTATTAACGGCGCATCTCACAAAGGCATACACGCGATGAAAAAAACGGCACGATTGTTTGCGCGTTGTCGGTGCCTTTGAAGCCGGGCATCTATCAGGTGCGCGTGGCGGCGCGCGACGAGCGCAGCGGCGTTCTGGGCAGCGCCTCGCAGTGGGTCGTCATTCCAGACCTCTCGACCGGCAGCTCTCTTTGAGCAGTCTCATCGTCGGGCTCGAAGGCGTCGGCGAGCGAGGCGCCGAAGGAGGGCACATCCAGTGGAGCGTGGACAAGCGTTTCGCGCGCGGCTCGCGCTTGAGGTTCATGACCTTCGTCTACAACGCGGGGGCTCTCGCCAACCTTGCGGCGCGTGTGC